>CAYFQI010000187.1:0-5766 GCA_964345135.1 uncultured Bacteroidales bacterium | reverse complement strand
ACTCCCTTTAGGGTTCGGGGTAAATAAAGAAAATCAATTGAAATAATTTGGCATAAAACAGATAACCAAATAAATTTTCCTATCCGTTCAATGCTTTTGCCATATTTTTTCCCAAGTCATAGCATTGTTGAATATCTTCATCAGATACACTTCCTTTCACGGCAAATGAAGGTACTATAGTATCTAAGTTGCTGTTATCCATGTATTCTTTGAGGCCTCTAAATGCACCTCCTCCCCATGTATATGAACCGAATATACCTACATAACGATTTTTCAGTTGCTTGTTAATCAGCATATTCACAAGGGTTTCCATATGCGGGAAGATGCGGGTATTGTACGTGCAGGAACCAAGAATAAATCCTTTAAACTGCCATATATCATTAATTATGTATGATGCATGCTTGTATGACACATCGTGCATCCGTATCTTGGTAATGCCGTTTTCTGAAAGTCCGCGCGCAACGATCTCTGCCATTTCCTGGGTGTTGCCATACATCGAGGCAAAGGCAATAACCACCCCATTTTCTGCTTCATAGCGGCTCCACTTATCGTATTTATCAATAATGTATGCAGGATTATCTTTAAATACCGGTCCGTGTGTGGGAGCAATAATTTGGATGTCTAACCCTTCAAGTTTTTTTAATGCCTTTTGTGCCATCTTGCTGTATTTTCCCACTATATTGGAGAAATATCGCCTGATCTCTGTCTCATAGTAATCAAGGTCCACTTCATTATCAAATATTCCTCCTTTCAAGGCACCAAAGCCGCCAAATATATCTGCCGGGAATAATATTTTTTGGGTCTTCTCATAGGTCACCATGGTTTCGGGCCAATGCACCATAGGAGTGAGATGAAATTCCAGTTCATGCTTACCCAGGTTTAATGTATCGCCTTCTTTCACTTCTTTGGTCTTGCTCTGAATATGATAATAATCATTTGCATATTCCAGGGTTTTGTTATTGCCCACGATTTGCATGTCTGGATACAATTCTGCCAACATAGCCACGGCTCCTGAATGGTCGGGTTCCATGTGGTTAATGACCATGTAATCAATCGGCCTGTCTTTAAGGACTTGTTTTAATTTTTTTAGCAATACATGGCTGGTGGTATGTTTCACGGCATCAACCAATGTTACTTTTTCATCTACAATCAGATACGAATTATACGACACCCCTTCCGGCAATGGCCAGATGGCTTCAAATAATTGCGTTTCATAATCATTCACTCCTACCCAGTAAATATTATCATTGATTGGAATTATATTTGTATCCATACGTGTATTTTTTTATTTTTCAAGAAAGTACAAGTTAAATTTGCCCCGTGAAAAAAACCACGAAACAAATTAAATCTATTTTGTCATGCAAAAATTATTCCGGCCTCTTCATATTTTGGAGTGCAATATACTGGATGTAATAATCAAGCATTACCATTGCCGTATATGCTTCTACCACGGGCCAAATCCTGGCAACAATAGTGGGGTCACGGCGTGTCACGGCAGCAAGGTCTTTATTTTCGAGGCTTACTTTATCTATTGTTTTTTGGGGTTTGGCAATAGTTGGCGTTGGTTTAACAGATACTCTGCCGACAATATTTTGTCCTGTTGTTAATCCTCCTGTGATTCCACCGGCATTATTAGACGTAAATTTAACATTATTATTTTCTACCCGCATTTCATCATTGCATTCAAAACCTGTCATTTTAGCTGCCTGGACTCCACAACCGATCTCTACAGATTTCACAGTTCCAATGCCCATGAGTTTGGCCAGTTCTGCATCCATTTTTTCAAATACAGGTTCTCCCAGGCCGGCAGGAACTCCTGTTACAACAAACTCTACATATCCCCCGGAAGAATCGCCTTCATCCCGTATACGAATAATCTCTTTATTCATCTCATTGGCTGTTTCCAGATCAGGGCAGAATATCCTGGGGTTAATACCATATTTTTCCCTTACCTCATCTTCATCATATTTTGGTTTTGGAATTTCAGGAATACGTTTTTCCAGTTCTGCTAACACGGCAGCCTTTTCTAAAAACCTCATGTCGGAATTGAATTTACCCTGTGCAAATATTTCCTGGTAAACAGGATCATATAATTTTCTCACGGTACGATAAGCCTGAGCTTTTTCCCTGATCTTTTCAATATCCATATCTCCCATTCTCACTCCTGCTGCTTCTTTTACATATGCAGTAACAAATATGCCATGTTCAGCAAGAATCCGTTTTGCAATGGTACCGGCAGCCACGATAGTGCTTGTATAGCGTCCGCTGAATATACCGGCGCCAATGGCATCATCCCATTTCCCGAATTTCTGGAACGAAGCAAAAGAAGCATGTCCGGGACGTGGTGTGCGGTTGGTTACCTGATACTGCTCAATGTGTTCGAAATGGCGATCAACATTCGGGATTAAAATAACCAAAGGAGTTCCGTTTGTATATCCCTTGTTTTTAAAGCCTGGCATGGTATCGGCTGCGTTTACACCACTATATATAACCGGAACATCGGCTTCTCGGCGCGGAGAAGTAAGTTCTCCCTGCCCGGGTTTACGAAGCATCAGTTCCGCATAAATTTCTTCTTCGGTGAAATAGTATCCGGAAGGGACTCCCTGAATATTTATTGACAGGCCTTCCTGATAGGAACCACCTCCTACCGTTGTTTTAAACAATTTTCCATGTGTACATCCCAGCATAATTTTTAATATTTAAGAGGTTAATATTTATAATTTATAATGATCAGCCTCTAATAATAAATTTACTTGCATTTACAAAATTTACTATCAGAAGTTAATTCGATATTGGCGTTCATTTGTTTAAAATCTTCCAAGAACCCGGGATAAGTGATTTTAAAGGACTCTGCCGTATCAATTATTGTCTCTCCTTCTGCTCCCATGCCTGCTAAAGCGAGCGCCATCACCATCCGGTGATCATGATAACCATGCACGAGGGTTCCTTTTAAGTGGCTATGATTAATGATCATCCCGTCTTCCAATTCCGTGATATCTGCACCCATTTTTTTCAGTTCTGTTGTCATCGCCTTAATCCTGTCGCATTCTTTGTACCTTGCCTGGGCAACATTTAAAAGCCGTGTTGTTCCGTTTGCATAACATCCCGTTACTGCCAGTGCCGGCAAAGCATCCGGAATATTATTCATGTCAATATCTATTCCAGCGAGTTCATTCCCGCACACGACCACCCCGTCTTCTACATGTTGAAGCTGAACTCCCATTTTTTCCAAATGCTGAAACACTTCTTTATCGCCTTGCGGATCTGTAAAATTCAATCCTTTGATTTTAATTTCCGAGCGTGTTATTGCCGCTGCACAGAGGGCGAACGTAGCCGTCGAAAAATCCGAAGGGATATACCCGTTGAATGGTTTGTATGATTGTCCGCCTTTAATTTTAAAAAATTCCAGACCTTTTTGTTCTAATTGGATAGACTGGCTTTTTAACCAGTCGAGCGTGATCTCCACGTATGGCTTTTCCATGAGCTTATGCACGATGATCTCGGTATCCTGGTCAATCAACGGACAAGTAATTAACAACGAGGAAACATATTGTGAGCTCATCCCGTTTACTTCTGTTTTTCCTCCATTAATAGGGCCCTGTATTGTAAACGGGCATTTTCCATTGGCAGACTCTACTTTTACACCTAATTTCTCAAGCGCTGAAAAAAGTGGATGCATAGGCCGTGTTCGTAGCGATTCATCTCCATCAAATAAAACAGGGTGTCCTGCTAATGATGCTACGCCCGTAAGCATCCGCAGGCTCGTCCCGGAATTCCCCATATCAATAGGTCCCGAGGGAATAGCCGGCATTTTTCCAAAACCGGTAACCTCTAAATATCTATCTCCCTGTTCTACATGTGCCCCCATTGCCCGAATCCCTGCAATACATGATTCAGTGTCAGACGAAAAAAGAGGGTTTTTTAATACAGATGTGCCATTGGCCAAACCAGAAATAACCAATGCCCTGATGGTATGTGATTTTGATGCAGGCACAAGAATGTCCCCACTTAAATTTGATTTATTGACTACTAATTGCATCTGTTTATTGTTATTTTTTATCAAATGGAACTCGTCATGAAGTTAATATATTGACTATATGTAAACAAAACAGATCATTAATATTCATCGACGTATGTATCAAAAAAATTGTTTTGTCCCAATTCATACAAACTAAATATTTTATAACTAAATGAATGTCCGAAGATAATAAATAAGACAAAAAAAGAAAAATTTTCTTAATGCCATGTGTTTATTTTTTCACGATACAATAACTTTCCGATAGTGGTTCAATTTTTGTATAATTATTTTTAAAATCAATGACCTGCTAATAAACATAAATTATGGCGGACCTTAAACAGTCCAAAGGAAAAGTTATCATTACTTCAGGCAGAAGCTTTATGGCTCTATCCATAGCACGATCACTAGGCAAAAAAGGCATTGAAGTGATTGGCACAGAATGTGTAAAAATGAGCATGCTTACATTTTCCAAATATGTCGGGGTGAATGAAGTACATGCAGACTATATGAATGAACCGGAACAATTTATTATTGATCTGTTAAAAATTGTAAAGAAACATAAACCCACCGGCAATACTCCTTATGTCTTAATGCCTTCGTTTACAGAAACATTGATCATTTCTAAACACAAAGATAAATTCAACCCTTATATTACAGTTGCATGTCCGGATTATGAGCAGATTATGAAAGTACATCCCAAGCACCACTTAACACGAACCGCCAACCAATTAAATATTCATATTCCCAGCACATTCCATCCCAAAAATGATGAAGAATTGAAAAAAAAGGCTTCGGAAATGAATTTTCCCGTACTATTAAAGCCTTATGATTTATCAGGTGGAAGAGGTATTATTGAAGCAGCGGATAAAACCGGTTTACAAAAGGCATATCATAAACATATTAAACATTATCATACTCCCCCTTTAATCCAGGAATATGTTGAAGGGGAAGAATATTGTCTCGCAGTACTCTATCATGAAGGGCAATTAAAAGCCAGCATGGCATATAAAAACCTACAGCGGTTTCCAAAGCGTTCTTCTTCGAGTGTTGTCAGGGAAACCATTGATTCTGCTCCTTTTATTGAAGATGCCAACACGTTATTCGGTGCAATAAAATGGACAGGGATTGCCGAAATTGACTTTCTATGGGACGGAGTAGCCGGACATAAACCCCATTTAATTGAAGTCAATCCCCGTTTTTGGGCTGCATTATTTTTAGCCATCCATTCAGGCATTGATTTTCCCTGGTTAAATTATCTCTTGTTTTCTACAGGTGAGGTACCGAACCCGGGTGAAGCAATCATAGGAGATAAAACAAAGCTCCCCTTTGTATGGATATTATCGTCTATACAAGAAAGCATTCGATCAGACAAGGATTTCAACGACATTAAAACAGCCGGATATGAAGCCATTCAAAAACTTAAAGAAGGAAAAGCCGGGGATGCATTCAATCACATGGTAAAAGAAATAAAAAACAATATGCACTTAAAAGATAAGTTAAACACGATAAGCAAAATATTAAACGAAACAAAGGGTGCAGAAAACGAATTATTCAGAAAAGATGACCCCTATTCGGGGCTGGGTTTTTTATATATTTTTGCTTATTTAATAAAACACCATCAATTGCCTCCGGAATTAGGACTTTAACACCAGGTAAAAATGAACGATAACAAAAGTCCCTTCTGCGGTATAGTTACATCATCAAATTAATCCAAACTCAATTAACTCAATTAACTCAATTAACTTAAT
>CAYFQI010000186.1:0-5851 GCA_964345135.1 uncultured Bacteroidales bacterium | reverse complement strand
TCGAATTTGAACTTTATAGAACAAACACTTGACTTTATGGACAGGCACTATTTAGTGTCTGTCTATAAAGTCGAAATTTTTTTTCAAGATGCATGCCTGTTTATAAAGTTCCGGTTGTAAGACACGGACTTCCAGAAACATGCGGAGTTTGCCTGAGTAAATGAGCAATTTCCGGGAAGGGAGAAACGCAGTAAATGGGATTTTATTGACAAATACTATTTATATAATGCATCATTGAAGAGTGAGATTTTTTTGAAATATTATTTGGATTATAAATATATTTTTATATATTTGTACTGGTTACAATTTTGAATTAATTACAATTTTGTGTTTTTTATTTATGGAGCAAATAAAAAATTATTTAAAACATAAAAATTTAAATCCTTCATTTCAGCGGGTAAAGATTTATGAATACTTACGGAATAATAAAAATCACCCTACTGTAGATGATATTTATGATGCCTTGTATAATGATATGCCAACACTTTCTAAAACTACTGTTTATAATACCTTAAAGTTATTTTCAGAAAAAGGATTGGTCGCATTGTTAAATATTGATGAAAAGGAAATGCATTGTGATCCAAATACAGAAGAGCACGCTCATTTTCAGTGTGTTAAATGTGGAAAGATTGAAGATGTGTTCATCAGTTTTAACGACATTTTATCAAAACTACCGGATATATGTGAAGTGCATTCCTGCCATCTTTATATAAAGGGAGTTTGTAAACAATGCAAATAATAAATAATAATATTTTAATACTGGATTATAAATAATGGAATACTTTTTGTAATATAAATTTACTAATTTATAAATTAAATAGGAGTCAAAACAGATGATCAACAAAACAATTGAATCGGCGATTAACGAACAGATTAATGCAGAGATGTATTCTGCATATTTATATCTGGCAATGAGTGCATATTTTGAAGAACAAAATCTTAGCGGTTTTGCTAACTGGATGCGCATTCAGGCACAAGAAGAAATGTCACATGCCATGAAGTTTTATGATTATATCATTGAACGTGGTGGCAGAGTTGACCTTAAACCCATTGAAGGCCCTCCAACAGAATGGAAAGATACTATGACTGTTATGCAGGAAGTATATGAGCATGAACAAAAAGTTACCAGCCTCATTTATAACCTTGTTAAATTAGCCAAAGATGCACAGGACTATGCAACAGAAAACATGCTTCAGTGGTATGTTGCTGAGCAGGTTGAAGAAGAGGCCAATGCAGATGCCATCATACAAAAACTTATATTTATTGATGGGAAAGGCCATGGTTTGTTAATGATTGACAAAGAGCTGCAGCAACGTCAATTTGTTGATGAGACAAAGAATGCAGAATAATTTTATTAAAATTATTTCCCTGTTAAATGTATAAAAAGTTCCAGTTTCAAGGTTTGGCTTTCCCGGAAAATAAGGAGTTTACTTGAGTATAGAAGCAATTTCCGGAACGGGCCTAACGCAGCAAATGGGACTTTATAGAAAGACATTATTTAAAAATTAAAAATAAACATAAAAAATCATGGAAGAAACAAAAAAATTCCCTTTAATAGGGGACGAATTTCCCAGGCTATCTGTAAGTACTACACACGGAACTAAAAATTTACCGGATGATTATAAAGGCAAATGGTTTGTCTTGTTTAGTCACCCGGGTGATTTCACTCCGGTTTGCACAACAGAGTTCGTCTCATTTGCTAAAAACAAAGCAGCTTTTGATGATCTCAATACTGAATTGATCGGTTTATCTATAGACCAGGTTTTTGCCCATATTAAATGGGAAGAATGGATCGAAGAAAATTTGGACACTCCGATTCCGTTTCCTATTATAGCCGATGCTTCAGGAGATGTTTCAAAAACAATGGGCATGATACATCCCGGAAAAGGAAGCAATACCGTAAGGGCCGTGTTTATTGTAGACGACAAAGGAATTATCCGTCTTATTCTCTATTACCCTCAGGAAATCGGACGCAATATCAGTGAGATCATCCGTTCACTTAAAGCAATCCAGTTATCCGACAGAGAAGGTGTGGCTACACCCGCTAACTGGCCTGATAATGAGATCATCAATGATAAGGTAATCATCCCTCCTGCAAAGGACGTGAATACTGCAAAACAGCGAAAAGAACAATATGAATGTTTTGACTGGTGGTTCTGTCATAAATCATTATAATAACAATTTTATTCATTATTAAACAAATAAAACAATGTCAAAAACAAATAGATTAGAAATTTACAAATGTAATGTTTGTGGAAATATTGTTGAAGTATTTCATGCAGGCGCCAAAGACCTTACATGTTGCGGACAAAAAATGGAATTAAAAGAAGAAAACAACCAGGATGCTGCCACGGAGAAACATGTGCCTGTTATTGAAAAAATAGACGGAGGATATAAAGTTACCGTGGGAGAAGTAGCTCACCCGATGACGTCCGAACATTATATTGAGTGGATTGAGCTGATTGCCGGAGAACAGGTGCTTACGCAGTTTTTATCTCCTGACGATGATCCCAGGGCAATTTTTAAAACCGATGCAACTGATGTATATGCAAGAGAATATTGTAATGTACATGGGCATTGGACAAATAAAAAATAAATTTATTTAAAAACAACAATAAATGTCAATAAAAGGAACTCAAACAGAAAAAAATTTATTAAAGTCTTTTGCTGGTGAATCACAGGCAAGAATGCGCTATACCTTTTTTGCTGAACAGGCCGAAAAAGAAGGCTATCAACAAATTGCTGCTTATTTTAATGAAACAGCATGGAATGAAAAAGCACATGCCGAAAGGTTTTTTAGCTTTCTTGA
This sequence comes from uncultured Bacteroidales bacterium, assembly GCA_964345135.1. Classification (GTDB taxonomy): domain Bacteria; phylum Bacteroidota; class Bacteroidia; order Bacteroidales; family JBBRXJ01; genus CAYMKE01. Next base: position 3,042 of record CAYFQI010000186.1, on the reverse strand, counting down.
AGGCGGTGACCTTGAAATTACTGCTGATTATCCTGCTGGTAAAGTAGGTAGCACAGATGAAAACCTTAAAGAAGCTGCTGCCGGAGAAAATCATGAACATACCGATTTGTATCCTTCTTTTGCTGAAATAGCTGAAAAAGAAGGCTTTAAAGACGTGTCTACGACATTCAGGGTGATTGCAAATGTGGAGAAACAACATGAAGCAAGGTATCTGAAACTTTTGGATAATATCAAAAGCAATAAAGTATTCAACAAAGACACTAAAATGCAATGGAAATGTTGGGTATGCGGACATGTTCATGAAGGTGACAAGGCACCTAAAAAATGCCCGGTGTGTTTTGCATCTCAATCTCAATTCGCAATAAAAGAGCAAAATTATTAATGGTATTATATTTTTTTTAATAATATTACATAATGAATCATTTAGTGTTTGTAAATAATGTCCCTAACATTGTTACGCTGAACCCCGAAAATTTATTCATTTACACCAGTAAAACGTGCATTGTAGGGATTCGCAGGCGTTGATAACGAACATTACGGGTTAAACCCCGAGAGTATAGATGAACACTGATAAATAGCTCTTAATTTATTTTATTAACAAAAAAAATTATTTTATGAAAAAGTATGAATGTCAGGTATGCGGGTATATTTATGATCCTGAAAAAGGAGACCCGGACCAGGGAGTAGATCCCGGAACAGATTTAAATGATACTCCAGACGATTGGGTATGCCCTGATTGTGGAGTAGGAAAAGAAGAATTTACTCCAATTGATTAAATGGTTCTTAGTACCGTTTCCCTTGATTTGAAACAAAACAGGGGAACGGTATTTTTTTAGAACATAAGCTTTATAAAAACAGGTATAAGAATTTGAATCATTATGGAAAATTTAACCACCCAATATTTAGGCCTCGAGTTAAAGAACCCAATTATTATTGGCAGTTCCGGTTTAACCAATTCGGTTGAAAAAATAAAAGAACTTGAAAATAATGGGGCAGGAGCTGTAGTATTAAAATCACTTTTTGAAGAACAAATCACTGCTGAGATCAATGAATCTATTAATACAGATTTAACTAATTATACCGAGTCATACGATTTAATCAGCAGGTATGTCAGGGAACATTCACTCGATGACTATCTAAAACTCATCAGTGAGGCAAAAAAAAATGTGAAGATTCCTATTATTGCAAGTATTAATTGTTTCTCTGGCTATGAATGGTTAACATTTGCCCAACGAATTGAAAGTGCAGGGGCCGATGCCATAGAGCTCAATATTGCCCTCCTTCCGTCTGATGAAACACTCGGCAGCAATGAAACAGATAAAATGCATTTTGAAATAGCACAAATGGCCGGCCAGCAAACATCGCTTCCTGTCGCATTGAAAATAAGCCATTACTCCGGGGGATTGGCAAAGCTAATTAAAGAACTTAGCTGGATGGAAGAAGTAGATGGCTTCGTGTTATTTAACAGGTTATATAGTCCCGATATCGACTTGAATAATTACGATATCATTGCATCGAATATATATAGCCGGCCCGAAGAAATATCAACATCACTCAGGTGGGTTGCCCTGATGTCAGGAAGAATTGAAAAAGACATTGCTGCCTCTACCGGAATTCACAGCGGTGCAGGTGTGATTAAACAAATTCTGGCAGGAGCTAAAGCTGTACAGGTTGTCTCCGCAATATATCAAAATGGCCCGGAACATATCCAAACTATACTTTCCGGTATGAAGCAATGGATGGATAAGCATACGTATGAAAATCTTAATGATTTCAGGGGCAAAGTTAATTACGGGAAATAAAAAAATCTGCTGCTTTTGAAAGGGTACAATTCATGAAATATTATGCCGGTTTAGAATAGAATTTGCTGGTTTATTTTAAATAAGAAATAATTTAAACTATCCAGACATGGCATATAAACCTAAAATAGCATTTTTTGATACTAAACCATACGACAGGAATGTATTTGATGAAATCAATAAGGAATCCCGGTATGACATAACATATTATAAGTTTCATTTAACTCCTGAGAATATTTTATTGACAAAAGATTATGACGTGATTTGTATTTTTGTCAATGATCTGGTTGACGGGGAAATGATGAAATCCCTTCATGAAAACGGTGTGAAACTTATTGCTTTGAGAAGCGCCGGGGTCAACAATGTTGACTTTAAAGCAGCTTATCAATACAAAATACATGTGGTACGTGTACCTGCATACTCACCCGCTGCTGTTGCTGAACATACAGTTGCTCTTATGCTATCCCTTAACAGGAAAATACATAGAGCCTATTACCGTACACGCGACTCCAATTTTTCATTAAATGGCCTGCTCGGTTTTGATATGAAAGAAAAAACAGCAGGAGTTATAGGAACAGGTAAAATTGGCAAAGCATTGATCAGAATATTAAGAGGATTTGGAATGCGGGTATTAGGATACGATGTATATCCTGATGAAGAATTTGCAAACAAAAGCGGATGTGAGTATGTGAAATTGGATCAATTATTCAGGAATTCTGATATTATATCTCTTAATTGTCCGCTAACCAAAGAAACAGAGTATCTTATCAATAAAGAGAATATTAATAAAATGAAAGATGAGGTTATGCTGATCAATACCGGGCGCGGCAAACTAATTAAAACCACTGACCTGATAGATGCATTAAAAACAGGAAAAATCGGTTCAGCAGGGTTGGATGTGTATGAAGAAGAAAATGCCTATTTCTTTGAAGATTTTTCTCAACAAATTCTTACCGATGATGTATTAGCAAGGCTATTGACATTTAATAATGTTATTATTACATCTCATCAAGGGTTTTTTACTAAGGAGGCACTAAACAATATTGCGAATACCACCATGGAAAATATTGGATCTTACGCAAAAGGAGACAAATTAATACAAAACGAAATTTGCTACAGATGCCTGAAAGACCCCGAAGAATGCAATCGTAATAAAGGCAAACCTTGTTTTGAATAAACAGATGAACTGAGCCATGACAAATTCTTTGACACACACGGGGATGATTATTGATAACCTCATAGT
>CAYFQI010000185.1:0-5863 GCA_964345135.1 uncultured Bacteroidales bacterium | reverse complement strand
CATCCTTTATGATGTGTTTCGATAATTTGTTGTTTATGGCCATTTTGTTGTTCTTCCGGTGACGTGAAACAACTACACGATACTTCTTGTTCAATATTTTCGGGGTTTCCATCGTAGCCGAGTGCCATGATGGTATCATCAAATGATTGGCCTTTATGTATTTCTATGGTTTGAGCAATTCCTCTGTTTAATACAATGCCTGGCTCCAATGTAATACTTTCATGAGGCCCTCTGTAAACCAATGTTTTAAATTCTTTTTGATAAGATGCCTTATAAGCGATGTATGTCAGGGAGTAAAAATTGAATCCTTTGATTTGCCGGTATAAAAAGCGTTTTTTAATATATATATTTTTAAATCCTGAGTCTTCCAGTAAGGCAAATAACTCATTTTCTTTCATGGCTCCGCCAATGCATTCACCCCTGAGTTTTTCATTGTATTTAAGGTCAAGTGGTATGTTATCTGATGATACAATATCTGCAATACAAATTCTTCCACCGGGCTTTAGAACTCTCATGATTTCATTGTATGTCTTCCGTTTGTTGGGCGACAGGTTGATCACACAATTTGAGATGACGATATCTGCAGTTTCATCATGGAGCGGGATTTGTTCAAGGAATCCTTTATGAAATTGCACATTGGCATATCCCGTGTTTTGAGCAAGCTTTCGTGCTGATAAGGTTGCAATTTTCAGCATGTTGTCAGCCATGTCAATGCCATGTACATATCCTTTTTTCCCTACTTTTTTAGCAGCTATAAAGCATTCAGTACCGGTACCACTTCCCAGGTCAACCAGTATTTCTCCTTCATGCAGGTTGCAATCCATCACCGGGCTGCCACATCCGTAACTTCTTACACGGGCTTCTTCCGGGATTCCTTCAAGTTCGTGCTCATCATATTGTACCGGATTTGCAATTTCTTCGTTTACCTGTTCAGCAGCAGATGAATAAAAGGAGCGAACGGAGGTATATCCATCGTGTCCTGGTAATGATAAAACACAGTTGGAATGGGTCAATCCGACAGATGTCCGGTTTTCGTCACAATCATTTACCTGTTCACCCATGCGTTTTATCAAGCCAATGGACGTGTTCTGTTGAAAATTTTTAAGCGTGTTGTCATTTGTCAACAAATGTAAGACAATGTTATTGTATAATGTTTGATATGGATCTGCTCCTACTAATTTTTGTTTATTAATAAAACTATGATCAATATCTCCGCCTCCTGTAAGATATTTTAACGGGTCATGCATTAATGAGTCGTCATTGATTAATGTTGCATTTCTTACATGTTGCATCACATTGCTGTTTTTCCATACATGTTCTATTCCATCGTTGATGTTACCGGCGATCATATTTTTTTCGCCAATGAGGGCAGGAGAAGGGTATATATCTCCTTCAGGGCTAATCGCAATGCTTTCCCATCCTGCATTATTCAAATCAAATTTAGTTCCGGGAAGGGAATAAACCTGTGATTTGAATAGTTCAAGATTATCAATTGTTATACCGGATTTCTGAGCTTCTGTATCGGCTTTTTTAAGTTCTTTAAATATAAATTCAGAATCTGCGGACATATTGTTTTTAGCATTCCCTTTTTTGAATAACCACATGTAGTGCAAGTTCTTGATGTCGTGTTTTTTGGCAAAAAGAACCAATGATTTCATCTCATTTACATTATCTTTGTTAACCACCATAGCCAGTGAGACAGGAAATCCGAGCTGTGTAAGAAAGGACAGGGATTCGGACATGTTTTGAAAAGCACCTTTACCACGGATTGCATCGTGGTTTTCCTCCATTCCGTCAATACTTAACTGGATATGAAGCCGGTTTTTGGGTATTCCCCGGAGCCATTGTTCAAAATATTGAATGTTTTTCCCATTTGTGAGTACTACTATGTGGGTGTCATGTTTTTGAAAAATATGCTTGCAGATTTTTTTGAAGTCAGGATGAATGAATGGTTCTCCGCCTGTGAAATAAAAAACATGACAACCCAGATTATATACAGAATTAATGCTTTCTATGATATCGGAACATGGCATAATGGATTGATCATTTGGATTGGAGCAAAACAGGCAATGCCGGCACGACATATTGCATTGATTCGTGATATGAAACCAGCATTCTTTCACGTGATTTAGCGCCCTGTATTTACTGCGTCCTTTATAAATAGTCGCAGGGGAAGAGTCGTTAAAACGGGAAATCAATTTGTTGATTAGCGTGGATGCATGTTCAAATGGGAATGAAAATTGTTTTGAATATTGTTCTGCGATTTCATCACGAGATATGTTTTGTATGGTTTTTGCCAGGATGAAATCGCTTTTTTGCGTTGGGATAAACCAATCTGGTTTTTCACTGTCAATATAAACAGGAATGTCGTTAAAAACAATTCGCTGGTAATTTGATATCATGACTTTAAATTTTTCAATAATAAAAGAAAAGACAGAGTGTTTATACTGTTAACATTTTTTTTATATGACTTTTTTGAAGGTACTTGTTTCGGCTGACTGTGGGAAACAGGAATAAAGGATTGGATATGTTTCCGGATGCTTTAAGATAAGTATAGAGGTGTTGAGGGCATTTTTCATGTTATTAAAGAAATGCTATCTTTTAATGAAGGGCATTCTTCAATATCGCTGGCGATATCAATATCTGTTAATTCCTCAAGGAGCTGAAAAGAGAGGCCTGCTTCATTAGCGTCATCAATGCTTTCTTTAAGTACTGTATCTGTACCCCAGTATTTATTGTAAAATAAAGGATAATGCATGGATTTGATTCCCAACAAATAGTATCCTCCGTCATTGGCCGGCCCGAATACCATGTCAGATTCATCAAGTTTATCAAACGCTGACCGGATGATCTCTGTGGTTAATTGATAGCAGTCGGTTCCTATAATAACCACTTTGTTGTAGTTTTGTTTGAAGTTATCGAGAAATGCATTTTTCATGCGCTCGCCCAAATCATCACCTGTTTGTTTTATTTTTTTGTATTTTTTATTACTCCATTCATCCATTCTGTCAATGAATTGGGAATAACATACAACTTTATCAAACCCCAATGATTTGGTTATTTTGATGGTGTGTTCAATTAATTTTTTATAAATAGCAAGTGCAGGCTCTTCTCCTATTTCTTTTGCCAGACGAGTCTTTACTACTCCTTTTATAGGATTTTTCATGAAAATCATTATAATGTCATTGGTATTATCCATATACTAAATTTTATTTCAGCCCCGCTATCGCTGCATTAAATCCTGCGGTGTGCTGTTCTGTTATTAATAAAAGCTTTATTACAATAAAAGATTATAAATATAAATTTTACCCTCTGCCGTTACATTAAATTTATACATAACGGCTAAAGAGCTTTAAATAATGGTTTTGTGTTAAATCAAATGGGTGTGTTTTTAATTTCAACGTAAATATATATATTTTTATAAAAAAAAACATAAATTAATTATTTAAAGACCAATTATATGGTTTGTATTCGATTTTTGCATTTTTATTGATCTGTATATTACTGTATTGATTGATATAATCAATTAAAGTACCTTTTTGGATAAAATCTTCTTTATACCATTTAAAGATATTGGATATGATGATTTTATTCTCTTTAATGATGTTTTTTGATGTTTTGTTTATGAAATCTTTTGCGCGTGAGGTAAGTTGTTGGTCAAGTTTGTTAGCGTTATATGCTTCGTTTAAAAGTTTAGGACATGATACAGAAGCACAATTTACAGCGAAATGAATACGCGGGTCATTGAATTTTTTTCTCAGTATTTTATGTTCGATGGCATTCAAATTATATGTCTGGTCTTCAATTTTGATGAATTCAATGTCCCAGGGAGATTCGTTCCCGATATTTTTAATATTATTGACCGGCCAGTTATTCAGAATCAGCTTTATGGTAAAAGCATTGTATGCATTGATCCAATAAGCCATTTGTTCATCTTTTGTCCATTGCTTATCAGGATGCGAGCTTTTTAATAATGACAGGTACTGTTCAAGTTTATCTTTATTATTTATAAACGCTTTGTAATCTACTTTTCCGCTTTCACTTACATGGGTGCTTACAAGTTCATCCCATAGTTGGTGAGAAGGGATATTTGAAGTATGTTCTTTTGCAATAGCTGTGTCACAACTCAAACATGAAACACCTACAAAAGCCAGTATATATAATAAAATTAGAGGTTTCATGATTTAATAATTATTATGTATAAAAAAATGTAGATATATTTATATGTAACAAATTAATACAATAAGAATGATATATCAAAATTCTTTTGCAATTATTTTTTAAATACACCAATATGAATTAAGGGTGAATGTGCTACACGGTGGCCGCTGAATGATCCGGCAAATCCTGTAATGATTCCAAAATGTTCTGAGAATTCTACAATGAATTTCATGCCCCATGCGAAATATTCTTCATCATTCACATAGAGAGCAGTGAATGGTTGATCTCGTGATGGTGTTTTGGTTCCGTCGCGCATTGAATAAAGCCAATCTATATATACAATACTCCACAGGCAATGTAGAGATTTGTAGCCGGTTTCGCCCCCGGCTTGTAATAACGTGCTGTATTGATTGGTGCGGATCTGCATTCCGCTGTATGCATGGAAATAAAATTTGTTGTATCCTTTTCCTGTGCTGATCATAGTATTAAAACTCCATGCATCATATCCTGTACGCAATCCGTTTTGGGGGTTATTTGCAGCGGTAGGAAAATCAACATTAAGGTGTGCGGTAAGGAGCATGTTTTTTTTGATAAGAGATTGTTTAAATCCTGCTGTTATATTGCCGAAACCAGATAATTGAGCATTGTATTCTGAGGTGGACATAATTTTAAAAGGAATCTTTAAAACCAATGCTTCATGTTTATTTAATCCATATTCACCAAAAAATTGAATGGTATTATTCGTGATATGGGTGTTCAATTCTTTTGATTTTCCGCTTTTCAGAAATAATGAATTATAGGATGGGATGAGGTAATAACCGGTTTGTGCATATACCTTGCCGGGTGGTTGCAACCAGGGGCTTTGTGAATAGGATAAGGACGTGATGAAACCTGCTAAGAGGATTATGATGAGTCGTGATTTATGTCCCTTAATATGTTTCAAAAATGATCTTCTTTATTCGTGTTTTTAGTTTCTTCTTCTGTGTTATCACGTTCTTTGGTTCTGAACTCTTGTAAATTGTTGGTTAGTTTGTCAATTTTTTTGTTACGTTTCCTAATTGTAGGGTAAACAAAAGCTATGCCAATAATGTTTTACTTGACTTTATGGACAGGCACTATTTAGGAATAATCAAATAGTTGCAAAGAGGAAAAAACAAACAAAAACGTGGTGACCTGCGGCAAGTGGGCATGGCATTATTGGTTATCGACAATTTTTTTCCTTCGCCTTGCCCCATTTATAAAAGGAAAAAACTAGCGCACTGTGGATGTGAGGCATCCGCTATTTAGAGCATGGGAGTGTATGAGGGGAACTTTACAGTGTAATGCAGGCTTGCCCAAAGATACCGTTTGGTCTTTTTTATTCTTTTTTTGTCAAACTGTTTCTTAAACGGTAAAATCAACCTACACTAGTGTGAAGATTTGATATTAGACGAACTATTTTTCGTTTTCCCATCATAAGTACATTCAAATGGCTTAGCTCGTTCTTTATTATATGTATCCACATAGGTTATTATTTGCTCAGCCAATTGTTTCTTACTCTTCCATACAGCACCTTTTATCACGTCTTTGGTTAATATGTTAAACCATATCTCAATCTGATTTAACCATGAAGAATATGTTGGCGTAAAATGGATATTCATTCTTTGCTTTGAGTTTTTTCATCAACCGAAATGACTAAAGCATTCTCGGGGGGATTCATATA
>CAYFQI010000184.1:0-6001 GCA_964345135.1 uncultured Bacteroidales bacterium | reverse complement strand
TTTAAATTTTGAGCAACAACGAAGAAGTTGGACTTTATAGACAAACACTATTTAGAATACAAAATTAATAAATTTATACCAATTAATTCTTTGGTTATAAAAATTTAGTTATACTTGATCATAACGATTATGTGTAAAAAATAATTATTATTGCACAAAACTTTAAATCAAATATTATGGCTGTCATCCACATAGAAAACATGGAATTTTTTGCTTATCACGGACATTTTAAAGAAGAACAAATCGTTGGAAATAAATTTTTGGTTGATCTTATGCTTGAAGTAGACATTAGAAAACCCGCAGAAACCGATAAATTAGAAGATGCATTGGATTACCAGCAGGCATACAGGATTGTAAAAAATGAAATGGAACAGAATTCGAAATTATTGGAACACCTCGCAAAACGAACTTTAGATGCCTTATATGAGGAATTTGAAAGTAAAATTCAGCAGGCTACCATCAAAATATCAAAATTAAATCCTCCTGTCGGGGGTAAAATACAAAAGGTAAGTCTTACCTTGACAAAGTGATATTGACGTGACATTTTTTAAGGTGTATTTGTTTTAGTACATCTGTTTTATTTCTAAGCTGTTGAAAAAGATCATTATATCTTCTTGTTCAGGAGCTTCGCACCAGTGCTAAACTAAATGCATGGATAATACAGGATAAATGATTATTGACTTTATATTGAAAAACCAAATATTTTTCATGATTATATCAGCCAGATTAGATGAATTCTTTTAATTTTGTACATTTTAAATTAACTATTTTTAAGACCATCAATGAATAAAGATACACGTCAAACAAATAATGAGCACGTGGTGCCAGGCAATTTTATTGAAGAAATCATAGAGGAAGACATTGCGAATGGAAAGAATAATGGAGAAATACACACGCGATTTCCACCCGAGCCTAATGGTTATTTGCACATTGGACATGCCAAGGCCATATGCCTTGATTTTGGGCTTGCAGAAAAATACAATGGCAAATGTAACTTACGGTTTGATGACTCTAACCCGTTAAAAGCCACCAAAGAATACGTGGATTCAATTATTGAAGATGTACATTGGCTTGGGTATGACTGGGATGACAGGATGTATTACGCCTCGGATTATTTTGATCAATTATATGAATGGGCCGAACTTCTCGTCAAAAAAGGGAAGGCTTATGTTTGTAATATGAGTCCTGAAGAAATAAAAGAGACCAGGGGAACACCCACTGAACCCGGGAAAGAAAGTCCCTCACGGAATCGGCTGGTAGAAGAAAGCTTGGATTTGTTCAGAAGAATGAGGGCAGGAGAATTTGAAGAAGGCACTTACCTGCTGCGTGCCAAAATTGATATGGCATCTCCCAACATGCATCTCCGCGACCCCGTGATGTACCGTATCCGATTTGGAGAACATCACCGGACAGGTAAAAAATGGTGCATCTATCCAACTTATGACTTTACCCACGGGCAATCTGACTACATCGAAAATATCACGCATTCATTATGTACTTTGGAGTTTGAAGTGCACAGGCCATTGTACGATTGGTTTTTAGATCAAATATATGACACCGGACACCGTCCCCGCCAGATTGAATTTGCCCGATTGAATATCGGGTATACAGTATTGAGTAAACGTAAATTGCAACGACTGGTGCAGGAAGGACATGTTGAATGTTGGGACGACCCGCGAATGCCTACCATTTCCGGGTTGAGAAGAAGAGGGTACACACCCGGGGCCATTAAAAGTTTTTTAGATAAAATAGGCATTGCCAAACGTGAAGGCATAATTGATATGGCGCTTTTGGAACATGGCATCAGGGAAGAGTTGAATAAAAAGGCCGCCAGGGTGATGGCTGTAATCGATCCCGTCAAAGTGATCATCGAAAATTATCCCGAGGGAGATGAAGAATGGTTAGAGACCGTGAATAACCCCGAGGACGAGTCCATGGGTACAAGAAACATCCCCTTTTCAAGGGAAATATATATAGAACGAAATGATTTTATGGAAGACCCCCCTCGCAAATTTTTCAGGATGGCACCAGGAAAAGAAGTGCGGCTAAAGAGCGCTTACATTGTAGAATGTAAAGAAGTTATAAAAGATGAGCAAACCGACGATATTAAATCCATAATTTGTACTTATGATCCTGAAACAAAGAGTGGTGGAGCGCTAAGTACCCGAAAAGTAAAGGGTACATTGCATTGGGTTTCTGCAAATCATGCAGTGCCTGTGGAAGTAAGGGAATACGACCGGTTATTCAATAAAGAAAATCCGGATGATACAGAACAAGGAAATGACTTCATTTCAAATTTAAACCCCGATTCAATGAACATCCGTCAGGCAATGGCCGAACCCGGACTGAAAGATGCAACACCCGGAACTCATTGCCAGTTTCAACGTATTGGATATTATTGTGTAGACACTATGCACTCTGCCCCGGGAAAGCCTGTTTTTAACCGTACCGTCACATTAAAAGACACATGGCAAAAAAAAGCAGGAAATAAACAATCCCAACAAAAAAATAAGTTTTACTAAAAAATAAAAACTTAAATATTATGTGTAATTCATGCGGTTGCGGAGATCCAAACGACTCAGTGACAATCAGGAAACCCGGTGAACAAAATCATCAACATATTCATGCAGATCATGGTCATGGCTACCATCATGACCATGGTCTGAATCATGATCACGATCATGGACATACCAATGAGATACAAGTGGAACAAGACATACTCCAAAAGAATAATTTATTGGCAGAACGAAACAGGGGATATTTTGAGGCTAAAAATATTCTTGCATTAAATATGGTTAGTTCACCCGGATCAGGTAAGACTTCTTTATTGGAGCGTACCATTCATGATATGAAAAAAGCCTTTCCTTTTTATGTCATAGAGGGCGACCAACAAACTATGAATGATGCCGAACGCATAGAAAAAACCGGGGTGCCGGTTATACAGGTTAACACCGGCAGCGGATGCCACCTTGATGCCAGCATGGTGAACCAGGCAGCCAAATCACTTGACATCAAAGAACGCTCCATCCTTTTTATCGAAAATGTAGGAAACCTGGTATGTCCGGCCATGTTTGACTTAGGCGAATCAAAAAGAATTGTGGTAATGTCCGTAACAGAAGGAGAAGACAAACCCTTGAAATACCCGGTAATATTCCAAAACAGCGATGTTTGCATCATCAATAAAATGGATTTATTACCTCATTTGAATTTTGACCTTGAGAAAGCCAAGGAATATACAAAGCGGGTGAACCCGAACATTCAAATCATTACTACATCCGTTATCAATGGAGAGGGAATGAATGTGTGGTACGAGTGGTTAAAGAAAGAGATGTGATTTCAGACGTTTATAAATAGTTACTTTTTTATTAACCGTTTGTTTGTTATATTTGGATGAACAAAAATCAATTTTATGTATTTATAATTTATATAAATGATTGAGCTATAATAATGACAGCCCTTCGGGCTTTAAAGATGAAGAAAGAATAAAAAATCTATAACCCCGAATTGGTGTGATAATTTTTGTATGAAATAAAATGAACTGAATATGTTTAGAACTTATATAAATGATATAATGATAATGGTGATGTGGCGTAACAAAGAATAATATCACCTCTTTGCATATTCCGGTGAAAATGGACACCCATTCCGGATGAAAACGGACAGTAAATTTGAAAATAGAAAGAACACTTTTCTCAATAATTTTTCATTGTAAAATTTAAAATTATTTGTCATTATTATTTAAAATTTTTCTCATTGATTCTTCTTTTAAATCTATCCTGTAAGAACCGTTAACTAATCGATCCATAATAGCATCTGCAATGGTAGGTTCTCCAATGATTTCATGCCATTTATTCCGGGCTTAATTACGGAACTCAGGAACCCAGACTGTTTGGTTATGTTTTATGGAACACTGTTATGTTTTTAAAATATTACGGAAATGATTATCATCTTATTTCTCGGTTACCGGCTCCATTAACCTGCCCATGAAAACAATCGCATTCGTGCTCTTTTCCTTTATTGCAAATAAAAAAGGATGATCTGCATGAAATGTTACCGGGCCATTTGGGTTAACACTTGTTATTCCTATAACAACAGCTGTAACAGCAGCCGCCTCAGTTCCCTGTTCATTCACTTCAATAAATGTTTTGTGTTTTACTCTGGAGATGAATAAATTTTTACCAACAACAGAATTAATATTGGAGAAATCAGCTTGTTCTGCTTCAAAGGCAATTCTCATACCCATTTCTTTTAATACATTGTTCAATCCGATGTCATATTTAAATGTGAATTTTGGAAGTTGCAGGTCTACCTTTCTTTTGGATAAACTATCCGGCCAAGCGTTCCAATGTTCCGGTGAAAGTTCGGATATAACGTCGTCAATTCCATCATTCTCATTCGGGAGTAGTATGACCATACTGAAATCACTATTTCCATAAGGGAGTTCTACCATTTGGAATAAATCATTTTCATAATAGTTAAACGTGTCATTCATTTGCATCATGGGAACATTTTTAGTGTTCCCTTCAGCAAGATAAAAAGAGCGGTCAGTGGTTAGGCTGTCTTCGAATTCATATTTCCAGGTTCCTTTAAAATATATAGCATTGAGCAATACCATAATGTCATTGGGGTCCAGTTGATTTATAATTTTTGTGATTTTATCATTGGTGTTGTTTGCAACCCAGCCGTTGATCACATCCGTTGCACCCGGGGCAGTAAAATCAAGAGAATTGATCTCTGCATCATAATATGTTTGGTTTGTATTGATAAAATCCTGTTCCACAGAAAATGTTTCTTTATAATAAATGGCATTGGCAATATTCAGGATTACATCAGGGTCAGCATTCACAAGCATATCAATCAATGCTTCATATGTTTGATTGATTTCATTCGTAGTTAATCCTTCTTTTTTAAGCGCTTCTGCCATTGCTGTTTTTGTACTGTCAGCTGCTCCATTGTAAGTCATGGCCAATGCTAATGATACACTGGTAGGGGAAATAAAAATGTTTTTCTTTTCGTCTTCGCTATTTTCAGCTTCCACGATCCTGGTGAATAAATCGATTCCAAAAGCATTGTCGGATGTGACAATCTGCCGGGTACATTTTTTTAAATCAACCGTTCCGGATGACGTGTCCCCGCCATTGTGATTACGTGTTGTATTATGCTTTTCACAAGAACTTATGTGTAGGAAAAGTAGCATGTATATCATGCCCTGGGATAAGATTTTTAAATGGTTCATATGTGTATAGTTTTTAATTAGTTATGAAACTGCCTTAAAAGCTTTGTGAATAATTTAAATTTTGAGCAGCAACGAAGAAGTTGAACATTATGGATAAACATTACTTTATATTTAAAGATAAGAAATTTAAATTACATATAAAAATTATAGAACAGATGATTTATTGGTTATAAATCGTCTGTTTATTTATTTGTTTAATCTTTGTATTGTTGTTTGTTGGATTTTTTTTCATAAACCAGGTATCAAATGGTTGGCCTTTCAGTATCTCTTTATGATAGGTTTGAAAGCCATAACGTTCATACACATTTTTGTTTTTACGAATTGAAGTTTCAAGGTAAATAGGCAGATTCTCTTTGTATGACAATTTGTAAATGCCTTTTTGAAGATTTTTTGCACCTCCACCGCCTTTCCCTTTGTTTGATGCGGCAAACAGCCAGAAGTATAAATAATTGGAAGAAGGTTTCTGTTGCATCAACCGTTTTTGTCTTTTGAGGATTGAAAATATCTTTGAAAATCCAATCACATTCTTTAAAAATTTAAATTTATAATAAATGTTTTTGAAAATATTGACACGGTTATGTTTTTTATAGCATATTGCCACAGCTTCATTATCAGGGGATAAATAAATTCCTTTTTTAGCCATCCCGATATTCCACATGTATTCTGCCAATGCCTTTATTCGCTTGGCTTTCTTGTGATCATTTTTAATAATCCAGTTGAATGTATAATTATCATTAAACGATTCTTCAATAATCTGAATGACCC
>CAYFQI010000183.1:0-6008 GCA_964345135.1 uncultured Bacteroidales bacterium | reverse complement strand
CATACTTCTCAATAAAGATAAGCTTTATAAATGTTTTTGAAAAACCTATTGCATAATTCAGGTTAAATTAATGGCAGTGAGTTGTAAATTGGATGAAATTGGGGAAATTTTGAAGGTGCCTATCAAAGATTGTCGAGGATTGTACACAGGGAAAAGGAACAGGATACCGTGCGCGTGGACGGTATCCTGCCTGTTATTTATTGCAAAATAATTTGCCTTGTTTCTATTACATTTCCTGATTCATTCATTACCCGGATAAAATACAATCCTTCTGAACCAAAACTATCCATGTCTATTTGCATTAAATTCGTGTTCAACATAGACTCATGCACCACTTTCCCGCTGACATCCATTATTTTAATGGAGTGATCCTGGATAGATTGCACATCTTCAAGGCTGATGTAGACGATGTCATTCGTGGGGTTCGGGTATACTTTGATGGTATTAAATTCTACTCCATTGATTGAATTAAACGTGACATCAATTAGCAGTGTATCTGTAACCGTTACGTAATTATTTATCGTGATGGTGTCATACACGTCAATTACCTGCCCTTTGGTTGATCTTCCATCGTTGTATGCATTGATGATCTCTGATGAATCAAGAATCCTTTTGTAGATTTTTACTTCATCGATAAGACCCTTAAAGAAATTATTACCCTTCTGCCGGCCACCGATTCTCAAATCATTGAAATCAGGAAATTTATCCCCCGAAATGGTACCGCTTCCGTTGTATGTATGGTGCAATACACCATTTTTATACACTTTAATATCACCATTTTCAAAAGTAAGGACTATATGGGTCCAGGTTTTTAAATCCACGGGAATGTTTGAACTGGTACTTGCCCATCCTGGCGATGAGTTGTTAAAGGCATAATAAATGTATTCGGTATTAGAAAAATACAATTCATATTCCCCCTCTTTATTAATAACCATACCATAATCTTCAAGGTTTTCAAGATTAACCCATGCTTCTAACGTGAAGTTATTGCTTAGTTTTAGACCTGATGAATCGCCAATATTAATGTAATCATCCACACCATCGAAATAATACACACTATTTCCCGGGATTTGAGGGTCAGCTATCAGTTGGGCTCCATTCACCGTTCCATGAAAACCATTGCCACTGGCATCTTTGGCATCGCTGTTAAAGGGGTACCAAACAAGCAAATCTTCATTAATGTTCTTATACCTGTGTTCTTCAAAATCCTGCCTTATAGATTCGGCAGAAAGAATTTTATCATAAATTTTTATTTCATCAATAATCCCTTTATACCCTTCGGATGCAGAACCGGTTACTGTTCCTTCATTAGCAATGGCAGCTCCTATTACTGTAGGCAAATCATTGGAAATATCCCCTATTCCGCTGGCATTCATGGTATCCGTTAATACACCATCCACGTAAAAGTAAAAATTTAAATTGTCATACACCATTGCCACGTGGTACCATTGACCGTATGCATGGTTTACCGGGTAATTTGAGCAGTCCCAATGACTTCCATCTACCCCTTCAATCGCTGATTCTCTAAAAGACCAGGTATTTTCGTTTTCATTCATTATTTTCCATTGATAACCAGGGTATTGTCCACCAAAAGTTCCTTGTCCCCGATTGTTCAGGATTCTGGCATTTTCATTTATGTGTTCCGGATAAATCCATGCCGACAGGGTAAAAGAATCCAGATCCTGATTAAGCAGTGTATGACTGCCGCAATCAATGTAATCATCGCCATCAAAATAGTAGGCTGAATTCGGATTTCCTTTTACATCATTCGTCAGCACGGCCCCATTCACTGTTCCATGGAAATTATTGCCACTCTCATCATTGGCATTGCCATCAAAGGGGTAATAAGCCAAAAGTCCTTGTTCAAGACAGTACGAAACATGAACTGTATCAGTATAAACCGTGTCAGATGTGTTAAATATTTTACAGAAATATTTACCTGTATCCTGTTTCGTCATGCTATTTATCATGAAATTGCATGAATCGGAACCAGTTATCTCCTGATAATTTTTAAACCACTGGTAATTCAATGATTCGCCGAAAGAAAGGACTTGTAAAGATGTTGATGAGCCAAAGAGAACGGTCTTATCAGATGGATGGTTGACGATTATGATTGAATCGGTTACCGTTTTCTCTTTAAAAAGTGTATCAAGTTGCAATGCATCAAGAGTTCTGTTGTAAACCCTGATTTCATCAATGACCCCTTCAAAAGGATGTAATCTTTCAGGACGTACATTCGTACTTCCTCCCAACAGTGTCCGGTAATCTGATGCAGTAAAAGCATCGTCTGTCCAACTATTACCATATTGTACTGTTTGATATTTTATATTGTTGACATAAAAATCTACGGTACGCCCCTCCTGACTGTTATTCTTTACCTGCAACGAGACAAAATAGTATGTTCCTGTATCCGGGGTAAAACCGGATGCATAATAGGTATCACCTCCCGATCCTCCTGAACATGATCCGGTTTGATAAACGGTATAATGCAATCCATAGGAGGAATTGAAAGAAAACCCTGACGTGGTCCATCCCCTATAGGAAGTGGCACATTGCGAGCGGGTAGTGAAAATCGCCATATTCTCGGAAAGATCATCAAAACGTACCCAGGCAGAAATGGTAAGATCATCTGGCAATAAAACAGGAGTATCCAGCACGATGTAGTCATCCTGACCGTCAAAATAATAAGCAGAACCTGAATTGCCAAAAGCATCCCGGGTTAACTGCGCACCATTTACAGTACCGTGATTGTTATTGTCACTCGAGTCATTAGCATTTCCGCTGAAAGGATAATATGCAACCAGACTATCCTGTAAAGTCTGAGCATTCATTGATAAAACTGCGAAAAAAGAAAGCAATAAATAAAATAAAGGTCTTTTCATAATTCTTGCATTTAATTATTTTGTTTAAATTATGCCGAAATATAGGGTTATTAAAAATTAGATTAAAAAGAAACTGGAGCAAAAGAGTTTCAAATTATAATTCAGTACTTGTTATTTAGGTTTTTTATTTATTAATTTTTTATTAGATCGGACAAATGTCAAACTTTCAATGCAGATAATTAGGCATTTACTTTCTTTCGGCAAGTATTGCGCCAGCCCATTGCAATATTCGCCAATAATGTACTTCAAATTTTGAGGTGTTAGCAAAAAATGTAACTTTTTATAATTTACATTCTATTTCACATGTACCTTATAACCTCTTTTCGGGAAAACAGGTCTTTTTTGCTTAATTTCTGTTACAATTTTGGGACTATTACTGGTTTCTTTATAATCATTTATGTATTCACCCGGGGTTTTTCCTGTAAACTTCTTAAAAGACCGGTAAAACGTTGATTTTGAAATAAACCCGACACTCTGACCTATCCCTTCATAGGATAAATGTTGAAATTCAGACTTGTGCAACCTTTTGCAGGCTTCTTCTATACGTTTTTTATTCACAAAATCATTGAAATGTATTCCCAGGGTTTCATTAATATATCTTGAAATATCGTGTAAGGCCACACCTGTTTTTTTTGATACAAGGTCAAGGGCAATCATAGGGGAATAAAAATCTTCGGTAACATTCAAATATTCGATAAGAGGGTTAATCTTATCTGATTTGATCTGTTTTATTTCATAAGGCAGGTACGCGAATTCTATTAATCTTGAAGATTTTATAAGCCTGTATATTCCATATATTACGAGAATTTGCAGGGGAATGAATAAAACAAATAAATTAGGAATATAGGCAATCATAAGGGGCAGAGCAACTGCATGGACACATAGGATCATAATAATAAAAGCCATAACCCGTTTCATAATTTTGCGCTTATTTTCTTTTATTCCTGTTTTTCCAATAAACTTCCTAATCGCCCCTACAAAGAAACCTGTATAAATGAAAAAATGAATAAGATAAGCTATATTCCATGTTTTATAATACTGGTAATTGTTTGTAGATTCTTCTAACCATTGTATTTTTTCTATGTTGGTTTTTATCAAAAAAGGAGCCAAAACAACAAATGACAACAATGCAGGCAAAAAATGAAACCATTCAAATAATCTGATTTTCCTCTTTTCATCAATTAACCTTGTAAAATACAAAAACAGGGAAGGTAAAACCAATAAACTGACTGGTTCGTACACGCGTATTAGAAAAGAATACATTACAATATCTTCAAGCATTGTCATGCTAAATGCAATATACGCTGCAGATATTAAGAAAAGACCTTTTAGTTTATTCGCTAAAGGGTTCCCCTTTTTCATCACCAGGAAAATAGTCCCTAATAAAAATATATTTAGGTTAATTGCTATTAATAATAGTTTCACAGCGTTCATCTTTGACCAGATAGTTTTTCAATTAAACAAACATAATGAAAAATAAGGTTTCTAATTTAATAAAAAAACTAAAATTATCATGATTTTTTTTGTCATGTGAATAAGTTAAAGTTTCAACAAAAATAGTCTCAAATTATAATATGATACCTATTGGCAATTCAAATATATAGCCAGACATTTTTTTTTCTATTATTTTGGATAATTCATTTTAGAAATGTTAAAATCGTATTTTAATATGAAAAATAAATTACTGCTTATCTGGCTTTTAATATTGACAACTCTTGCTGCCCATTCCCAAAGATGGGTTACAAAAGGAAATCCCATTTATGGTGATGAAAATGATCATTTGGGAAATAGTGTGTCATTGAACCAAAATGCAGACATTTTTGCTGTCGGCGCTTATAAATTTAATAATGGAAAAGGATACGCCCAGGTATATCGGTGGACGGGCTCGAATTGGACGAACAAAGGGAACAAGTTTCAGGGAGATTCTCTAAATGGCTTTTTTGGTTATAGTGTAAATCTAAATGCTGATGGAAACATATTATCAATTGGTGTTCCTTATGAAGGGCCTAAAGGTATAGCTAAAGTATATTATTGGAATACAAATCAATGGACACAGAAGGGCTTGGATATTATTGGAAAAAATAAGGGAGAGAATTTTGGCACTTCCACGTGTTTAAGCAAAGATGGAAATTCTGTGGCCATAGGGGGAGTTCAAAATTTCAGCAATGATACAGTACCCGGTGTAGTAAGAATATACAATTGGAATGGAAGCGAATGGGTGCAGAAAGGCAGCGATATTTATGGTGAAGCACCAAGTGATAAATTTGGGCACGCATTAAGCTGGAACGATAATGCGTCAATTTTAGCAGTAGGAGCCTATTATATGAAAAATGGAGATAATTATAGCGCCGGTCAGGTCAGGGTTTATAAATGGAACGGAAGCGATTGGATCCAACACGGATCTGATATTGAAGGAGGAGCCGGGTATTTCACGGGGATAGCTGTATCTCTTGACTCCACGGGTAACACGTTGGGCGTTGGTTCTTCAGGATATGAACTCACAAAAGGTATGGCAGCGATATACAATTGGAATGGAACAGATTGGGATTTGAAAGGAAATAATCTTTATGGAAATACGAATGAATTTTTTGGCTCAAATCTACAATTGACATCTGATGGAGAAAAAATAGCAATTGACAAAAAGATCTTCTCCTGGAATGGTAGTGAATGGATACATGATGGCGGAACTATTCCTGCTGCAACTTCAAAAATATCATTTACCGGAGACGGGAAACATATAGCTATTGGCCATAAATATAATGGTACAAACGGAACAAAAGCCGGAGCAGCCAAGGTATATAAGCTCTGCTATGATAGTTATGATACAATAACAGTCAGTGAATGCGAATATTATACTGCCCCAAGCGGAAAAATATTGAATACATCCGGGGCATTTAATGATACTGTTACAAATACATCCGGCTGCGACAGCATTATCACGATAAACCTGACTATTCATAATGCTACAGACACTGCATTCAGCATTGCAGCCTGCCAAAGCTATACTTCACCAGGCGGAAAGGTATGGAGCCAAGATGGTATATTCATTGACACCATCCTTAATGCCGCCGGTTGCGACAGCATCCTTACCATTGATTTAACCATCTTTGAAACCGCCTATGATAC
>CAYFQI010000182.1:0-6159 GCA_964345135.1 uncultured Bacteroidales bacterium | reverse complement strand
CGCCTGCTGTAAGGCCTGTTTGGTTGCCTTTATCATTATTATCTGTCCCTGATCCACCGTTTGAGGCTGTCCAGGTATAGGAATAAGGCGATGTACCGTGATCTACAGTTACAGTTATGGAGCCATCACTATCGCCATAACAGTCAATTTCATTAACCGTTGTGTCGGTGATGAGACTGTCGGGGCAACAATTGATTTGCACAACAACAGGTTCGATGGCAGGGCATTCATCCCCTGCTTTTATATAATAGGTGCCGGATGTGGTTACACTGTTGGGATTGCTGAGTTCTGTTGTGGCCGCAACGTCTTCCCAATAAGTAAGTTCAGCGCCACCTCCGGTTTGTCCATAAATAATCAATTGAGGTTCCTTACCCCCTTCTTCCCTGGAAAAATATGCCGCAATTATTGAAGTACCGCTAGATGCAGGAGATATATTGATGGATAGATCACCCCCTAAGCCATCTTCAACTTTTGAAATACCGTCTGCGTTGAATGCAATTTCATTCCAGGATTTTAAAGCATTAATAAAAGTTGCCATCGTTTCCCCAGTTGATGGCTTGTTGTTCCAAGTGATGGCACTTTCCTGCCAGGAGTTGTCACCAACAAACTTCAATATATTGGTTTGATCGCCACTCCATGAGTCGTTGTACACCCTAAGCTTTACAGAATCAACGGTTCCGGACAAGCTGCTCAAATCAAATTTCAGGTAAGCCTGATTTATTCCAGAGTTGTCTTTTACTAAAAGCTTTTCTGTTCCATAATTAGTATTTGAACTGAGATCATTGACATAAGAATCCTCAATTGGGTTAAACGTCTCAGTAAATGCTTCGCCGCCGGAGCTTATCCCAGAACTTCCTGATGTAACAGCTGTATCGGTTAAATCAACAGAAGGGCATCCGGGGTCAGGGTCTGTTATGACCAAATCCGGCAATTCTGTAACATTTACTTCAACACTGTCAATGTTACTGCACCCATCGGGATCTGTAACAGTGACATAATACATCCCATCAGCAGAAGCAGGAGCAGATGTTATGGAAGGAGTTTTACTGTTCGATGTAAATGAATTGGGCCCTGCCCATGACCATGTGTCTGCATCGCCGCCTGTCTCATCGAGGTTGATGTTTTCTTCTTCGCAAATATCGGGCGTAGATGTTGTAGCATTTGCAACAGGCGCATTAACTATAACATCAATACTCCCGGATACTTCACAACCACCAGAATTTGCAATGGTGACATGATAAGTCCCGGAATCAGCGATTGCGGCATCAACAATAACAGGATTTTCTTCTGTAGAAGTAAACCCATTGGGCCCACTCCATTGCCATGAAACGGCATCGCCACCGGTTTCTGTCAATTTAATGGTATCGCCATTACAAACAGGGCTGTTGCTGCCCACTGTTAAATCAGGGGTAGTAATGACCGCCACAATGGATGCAATATCCGAACAATCCCCTTCGCCTAATTTGATATAATACGTTCCAGATGTAGTTATACTGTCGGGTCTTGTTACCGGAGTGGTTGCCGCCGAATTTTCCCAATAGGTAAATTCATCATACCCATCTATTATTAACTGGGGTTCAAAACCAGCATTTTCTGACGACAGGAAAGCAGCCAATGAAGTGCTTGCATTGGCATATATATTGATGGACAGATATCCCCCAAGGGCATCTTCCACAATAGAAACACCGTCTGTATTAAATTCAAACTCGTTCCATTTTTTAGATTCAGAAGTATGCGTTGCCATGATGTTGCCAAAATCCGTTGGCCTGTTAAACCAGGTAATAGAACTTTCACTCCATGAATTATCATTAACCAATCTTAAAACATGATATAAATTATTATTCCACGAATCCTGATACATCCTTAATTTCACAGAAGTAATTGTGGCAACAGGAG
Organism: uncultured Bacteroidales bacterium; assembly: GCA_964345135.1. Classification (GTDB taxonomy): domain Bacteria; phylum Bacteroidota; class Bacteroidia; order Bacteroidales; family JBBRXJ01; genus CAYMKE01. Next base: position 4,263 of record CAYFQI010000182.1, on the reverse strand, counting down.
ACAAATGGCTTAAATCAAATTTTAAATAAGATTGCTTCTCATCACTACCATTCTCGACTTTAAAATCTGTATCCCCACCATAGTTGGTCGCCGTATAACTACTGTGACTATTAACCCATGAGTCTTCGATAGGGTGTATGGTGTCTGTTTTATCAAACAAAAACACCCCTGTACTGTTGCTGACAAGAGATTTGTCCGTTAAATCCACATAAGGGCAACCAGAAGCAGTATCATCAACTTCTAATGTAGCAAGCGAATCGCCGCGGATAACGAGGGATATTTCATGGGGTTCACTTTCGCATGTACCGGAACTATTGCTTTGTGTTACATAAAACGTATAAGTGCCCGGTGTTGTTTCGCCTGTTGAATAATTATCTGATGTTCCGCTTTGCACTTCGAGTTGCAGTAAAGAATCGGAATACCAGTAAAAATAAGAGCCTGTTCCTGTTACCTGTACGTCGGGTACAGGTTCGCCGAGGCATATCGTATCATTATCCCCTCCAGGTTCAGGGAGTTTGGGGTCTGCAAAAATCACGAGGGTATCCTTTTTGGGTGCCGCCTGGCATGGGTTATAAATATTTACAATGTATCTATACTCCCCATCCTGGCCAACAGGAACAGTAATTTTGGGATTTGAAATATTTGTGCCGCCTGATAAAAACCCAATGGCCGTGGGTGTCCCTGTCCATTCATAAAAAACACCGCCAATTGCAACAAGTTGATATTCCTGTCCGGTACATATATATGCTGTATCCCCCGGAATTCCTTCGACCATGACATCTACGTCAAAATTGTTGAATCCCGCAAGGTAGCCAAAACGGGAAGATTGATTCAATCCATGAAGCATCCCGAGATGAAAAATGGCTGAATCATTTACAACCCTTACGGCATCATCTACAGCAATTTTTGTCATATCCAATAATATGCTGCCCTGAAGCCAGTTGCCGGATGATACGGGAACAGAAGAAAAGTCAGAAGCCTGTATCATACCGGCTTCTTCGGTTCCGTTGATATATACTTTGAAATCGTCTTCGGGCACTTCAGATACATTGACAGGATCCTGCAACAGGATATTAATTCTCAATTCCTCTGTAGCAGAGCCATCGTGTTGTAAATAAGAACGGGTAAAACCTACCTCGTTAGAACCGGAGCATTCATCTATCGGGGGCAAAACAGCCGCCCCTAGTTCTAATACACCACTTACCTGGTACACATATACATTGGTGTCTGCATTTACATAGATATAATTTTCCGTTGTGCTGCTAAAACAAAATTTTTCGGTTTCACCGGTATTTAGTGTAGCAGTTGCGGTGCCATTATTAAAATCAACATATGTACCATCTGTCACAGCCATTACAAATACACATTCATACAGTTCATCAGAACTGCCCTGCATGGCAATATACTCTTTTCCGGTACGATCTACCGGGATAGTCTGGTCTGCCAATAAGTCCGCAGTATTTGAACTGTTTATAACTGCACCCTGGCTGTCATTGGATATGGTTACAGCAATATCTTTATCAGAGGTGACCCTGGACCCAAAGAGTGTTAAATACTGTCCAGTGCCTGTTGGATTTAATATGGTATCAATCTGAGCTGAGAAAGTTTGTCCTTTGTTTAATGTAATACTAAAAGGGCTTCCGGCAGAATATCCTCCTTCAAGGTCTTCATTGGGAGTTATCCAAACAGTGGTATTGTCTTCGGTAGCAACTATTTCAAATGATTGTACAGGAACAGGCTCGTAATTCCATGTATTGGTATAAGCCCAATCACTCTGTTGAGAGATATAAAAATCCTGTCCCAGACCAATATCTCCTTTTAATGCAAGGATATCAGCATTCGCCAAAAATCCAGAAGACAGATGAGGATTCTGTACTCCCCTAATATCATAATAAGTACTTACAGGGGTTGATGCCTCAATGAGCAAACCTTTGTTTTGTACAATTCCAGCTATGGAATTTTCAATATCGTCTATATATGAGGTTAGATCAATTGTTTTAACCGTGTTTGCCGGTATATTAAAAACCAGGGGTGAGAATGATGCGTTCGCAGGCATACTAATGGTTATGGTGCTGGCATTGTCGAGTGTAGTGATGACAATACCAATAGGCCATTCCGCATGACCTTCAGTGACATCAGGAGCGGCAAACCAAAATTCAGTATCGGATTGAGAGATTGCACTTTTTACAATAAAAGACAATGCAATTAATATACATATAAAATTATTTATTTTCATGGCTTAATACATTTAATTTAAAAAAATCAATTTTGTTAATCTTTCAAATATTAAATTTAACCCAAAAGCCATTAAACATTTAACAACTACAAAACCCATTTTTAATTTTTGGCACACATGTTATATCTGTGCTATTTTTAAAGCTATTTGTGCCATTAGATTTGCACATATGTTGCACAATTTGCACATATGTTCCATGGCTTGAATTAATAATTGATGTTTTTCAAAATAATTTAACCCATTAAATGATATTTTGATTCTTATTCTTATACTTTTTTTTGATATTCAATTAATGCAGTTGGGTTAAATCCCTTTTTACCTTGTTATTCTACATAGGGCTAAATTTTAAACCGCAGAGGGACTATGAAGTGGGAAAAAAATTCAAGATGCACAATCTGTTCATAAATTCTAGTTACAAGGCTTGGCCTTCACTGAACATGTGAAGTTTACCTGAGTAAATGAGCAATTTTCGGGAAAGGTGTAACGCAGCAAATGGGACTTTATGAACAGGCACTACTTAGTGCTTATCTATAAAAACGTGTTATAAATTAATAATAAAGGGATTATATATCAGAGGGAGATACTCCAAAGTGTTTTTTAAACGATGTAGAAAAATATGTAATTTCTTTATACCCTACTTTATAGGCAACATCAGCTACAGACAAACCGGATTCGTTCTTTAACAGCCACTTGGCTTTATTCAACCTGCTAATTTTTATAAATTCATTGGGAGATATCCCTGTAAGAGATTTCATTTTCCTGTTTAAATGACATCTGGAAATGTCCATTTTACGTGCTAATTGTTCAACTGTAAAATCTTCACTATGTATATTCTCCATCACAATCGTTTTAAATCTGTTCAAAAACCGGTCTTGTGCTAATTCCTCTTTATCATTTTTTGTATTTTCATTCAGTAGATAACGTTTTCTATAATATTCCTGCTGGACAAAACGATTTGCTAATATATTATAAATACGTGCCTTCAAAATTGAACTATTAAAAGGCTTTGTAATATATTCATCAGCGCCTAAATAGTATCCTTCTAGCTCATACTCTTCGGCTGTTCTGGCTGTTAACATGACAAAAGGAATATAGCTGAATCTTTCGTCATGTTTTATTTTTTTACAAAACTCGAATCCATTGGATTTAGGCATCATAATATCAGAAATAATAATATCCGGTATATGTTTGAATGTTTTTTTATATCCTTCTTCTCCATCCTGAGCTTCAATGATTTTAAAAACATTTTTAAATATAGAAGTAATGAATTTCCTTACTTCATGGTTATCTTCTACAATTAACATTATGAGATTGTCTTTTTGCAATTCTTTTATATTGCCAAAAAAATCCAAATTTTTATTTAAATCATCACTCAAATTTTCACGCTCTTCAATTGGAATAATTTTATTTTTTTCTTTGTTATTTTCCTCCAATTGAGCTGGTTGATTATTATCCACAGGAAGGGGTAAACAAACCATAAAGGTTGTGATTCCTTTTTCAGTGCTTTTAACAGAAACAATACCATTCAATAATTTCACAAATTCCCTGACCAACGAAAGTCCAATGCCGGTTCCACCGCTTTTATTTGATACATCTTCTTTCGATCGATAAAATCGTTCAAAAATCTTATCAACTTCATTCTCCGAAATTTGTTTTCCTGAATTGACCACCTCAATAATCAATTTATTTTGACTCCCATCATGATTATTCATTGTAAAATGTTCCGGAATTTCTGTTGTAATTTTGATTTTTACCTCTATTTCACCATGTTCAGGTGTATGCTTAAATGCATTTGAAATAAGGTTTAACAGTATTGTTTCCATTTTATCTTTATCAAAAAAACACTGGTATGCATCATATTGAGTATTTAATGAATACTTTATATTAGACTGACCGGCCAAATGCTCAAATGATGAATATATTTTTTTTACACATGGTATAATGTCTTTATATTCATAAGTTGGCTGTATTTTTCCCGTATCAATCTTTCTTAATTCAAGCACCTGGTTAATTAAATGGTTTAACCT
>CAYFQI010000181.1:0-6160 GCA_964345135.1 uncultured Bacteroidales bacterium | reverse complement strand
TAAAAAATAAAAAGGCTTCTTTTAATTATTTCCTGATGGATAAATATATAGCGGGTATTCAACTACAAGGAACTGAAATTAAATCGATCAGGGCAGGGAAAGTGAGTCTCGCTGAAGCGTATTGTTATTTTAGCAAAGAAAACGAATTGTTTGTAAAGGACATGCATATTGGCGAATATAAATGGGGAGGTTATTATAATCATGAACCTAAAAGAGAGCGAAAACTTTTGTTAACAAAACGGGAATTGAAAAAATTAGGAAAAAAAGCCAGGGAAAAGGGTTTGACAATTGTCCCTACATTTCTGTTTATTAATGATAATGGTTTGGCAAAGCTTGAAATAGCTGTTGCTAAAGGAAAACATACCTATGATAAACGGGAAGATATAAAGAAGAAAGATATGGATAAGAAGATTCAACAAATGAAGAAGATATGACAGGACCATGTTATTGACTGAAGAATATTTCTTTTAGTTTGTAAATATCCGAGGTATTGAAATCGGTTTTGTTATTAAAGAAATCGTCTATGGTTTGTAATACTTCATTATAAGAGATATAACCATCGTTGTCGCGATCTACTTTTTTATATTTTTCAGGCAAATCACCAATCATTTTATAATTAAAATGGGATATATTTAGATTTCTGTCCATTATTTCGTCAATCATTTCTCTTTTAATGGCATCATCTGCATTCATGATTTCTGCAATTTCTTCTTTAGAGAGTTCTACTCCTTCTTTATTTACAAATGCTCCGTTTGGGGTATTGGGTTGTTTGTCCATGTAATCCGGGATATTATCCCTGTCTTTATCCAACGGACATCCTATGGAGTCTACTTCCACACCCTCGGGAGTACTAGCACATTCGTCAGCACGGTCAAGCACCCCGTCGTTGTCTTCATCTCCATACATGGTAGGGTCAAAATCAAGATCAGCAAAGAGTTTTTTTACAGTAATGGCTTCGGGACTGGAGAACATGTCGATATGAAATGATAAAGAGGTGAATGTGAATATATCATTCCCTTTATTCCCGATAATACCCTGCGTGTTTTTATGGCTGACGTGGTCAATGGCATCGGTGAGGGTATAATGCAAAGATGTTCCGAGTTCAAGATATGAACGGTCTGATACAAATAGACTAACACCCACTTCAATCGGAAAAGACAAAGTGTTTTCAGCATATTTTCCAAGCCCATAATCCAATTCTTCTCTTAAATTGGTTTCATATTCATAATCTCTCGTGATGATTTCTCCTGTTTCATCACGAAGTGTTCCATCCGGGTTATAATGATATAGTTTTTCCTGGTTATTCAGCCTATCTGTTTTAGATGCAAACTGTAATAATTCTATGCCAAGAGAGATATATGGATGAATTGGTTTGCTTGGATGAATTAAGTGTTCAAATTTATATTGGACGTTGATCCCCAGTGTATTGAATTGTGATGAAAAATTCATGTAATTTTGAGGATAATCAAGAGAATATTTTTCACCTGAGAATTTTCCTAACACGAGAACAAAGAAGTTGCCAGTAAAAAAATGTTTTTGATCAAGAAATGTTGATATATTAATTTTTATTGCTTTATTGCCTGTTAAGTATCCATTGGTTTGGTTTCTTAATTCCCCGTGATAGTTTACAACTCCCGGGCCAATGCCGATGACAGGCATGTAAACAGGGTTTTCAACTTTCACTTCTTCTCTAAGTAACCCTTCATAAAAGTCTTGTTGGGCATAAGATATATGCACATACTGAATGATCAATAAGGTACATAATATTTTTTGCAAGACGTTCATAAAAAAATTATTTAAACCATTCCTGGTTGGTTATCATTAAAGCTTCCTGTACCGTGATGCGTACCCCGTTATTATATGATGTGACAAATGCATCATTGATTTTTGTCGTTTCCCAAATATTAACCCGTTTATCTCTTGCTTCTTTGTAAATGTCAAATGATCCGATGGAATATTTATACCATCCTTCATGTTGTTCTCTTTTTACAGTTTGATTAAGGTTATACCTGCTGAAATATTTATTAATGTCCACCGCTTTATGGCCAGCTGCAATTTGTACACGGTAATACACCCCTGATTGAAGTTCGAGGATATGTGATTTTTGGACACTTTCTTGGTTGAAAGGAATATTGGTGCTTCCTGTTTTGGTCGTCATTTCTTCTTGTTGTTCGGTGTCCTGTCGTGAGATGTTTTCTCTCGTTTCTTTAACAGGTTGTTCCGTTGTATTTTCTTCAATATTCATCTCTTCCGCATCATCATCAACTCGTGATGATGCAATGCCTTCTATTTGTCGCATGATTCCTAATGTATCGTTAAGGATTTCGCTGAGACTCGCGCCGGGGGCTATCGCAGCAAAATTTATATCTTTTTGTATTGTTTGAATACTTTTTGTTTGTTCTCCTTTGATATAAGAGAAGACTCCATTTATTTCAGGTTTTTGAATCTTGACTTCGGGTTTTGGGATGAGTTTATATGAAACAGTAAAATTATCAGGAGACGGCAATTGTATCCATAAAAATTTGACTGTTTGTTCTTTGGCAACAAAAATTCCATTTTGCGTGTTATTTTGTTTAGCTATATACCCGGGAGGAATGTGTTCTTCAATTTTGGCAAATTGGTCAATGTTTTTTTTATGGACAAGTAGTTCTATATTGATTTCATTATTGTCTGGCGAGATTTGAGGAGGCTTCCTGATACAGGCAACATTTTCTTTTCTTGAACTGACAGGAATGAACTTGTTCTGAAAATCTTCAATGTCCACGATCCGGCTTTCGTCCACGCCGGGTGAGGGAGTGATGGTAATGTTTTTTGGTGTAAACTGTTGTGTCATCCTTTCATTGTCTTTTATGTAAGCAAATTCTCCGGATATATTGAAATCTCCTTTTAATAATTTATTGACATGAATAGCATACGCTACATTCACTTCATTTTTTTCAGGCAGTTTTAACCATATTAATTTCACTTCATTATCTTTAAATTTGAATTCGGCATTTTCTGTTGATATGGGTTGAGCTTCAAGGCCATAAGGCAATTTTTGTTGAAATCGTGCAAAATTTTGAATATTGCCTTTATCAATGCTTATGTTTACTTCGAATGATTTACCTGCTTGTACCTCACGTGGAACATTCATGTTGGTTGTAAGATTATTGCTCATGTCAAAATTGAAAAACAATAAAATAAGCATATGAAGCATTAATATGATGATTTTCATAGACATAGATGTTAAATTTATGGTATCTTTTTTTATTCAAATGTATAATACATACAAAGTGGTTTAATTTGGTGATACTAATATACTAAAAATTAGGACTTAATAAATATTTTGAATAAAAAACATTAATAATATCTAATGCATCATCTGCCGTGTCAACAATTTTAAAGAGCTTCAGGTCTTCTTCCGAGATATTGCTCTCTTCGTGTAAAACTATTTCTTCCAGCCATTTAACCAATCCCTGCCAATATTTTTTACCAACAAGTATAATTGGAAATTTGCCGATTTTTTCGGTCTGAATCAATGTTAAGGCTTCAAGTAGTTCATCCAGGGTTCCAAAGCCGCCTGGTAATACGATGAATCCCTGGGCATATTTCATAAACATGACTTTTCTTACAAAGAAATAATTGAAGTTGATCAATTTGTCAACGTCTATAAATAAATTTGGTACCTGCTCAAATGGCAATGTAATATTCAATCCTACAGATGACCCTTTACCCCTTTTGGCCCCCATGTTAGCGGCTTCCATGATGCCAGGCCCGCCCCCGGTTATTACACCGTATCCGCTTTTTGTTAGTTTATAGGCTATTTCTTCGGCCAGGATAAAATATTTTGATTCGGGTCCTGATCGAGCTGATCCGAATATAGACACGCACGGGCCAATGCGTGAAAGTTTTTCAAATCCCTCTACAAATTCTGATAATATTTTAAACAGTTCCCAGGAATCTTTTGTCTGAATTTCGTTCCAGTCTTTCTTTTTAAAAGCCTTTTTAATTTTTTCTTCGCTTTTTTTCTTGTCCATTATTTTGTGAATTACCCCTTAATAGAATATTTACGGATTCAATCAGTATAAAGTTACAAAAAATGCATTGAAAGTAAGATAAATGTATTTTTTGATAATCTCTGAAAAGAATTATTAAACTCATTTATTAAAGCAAAAACTTTATTTTATCATGAATCACTTGAGAAAAAACAAATATAGCAAAAAATATATTCTGTATTTATTAATATATGAATATTTAACTTGTTTAATTTTCATTTTTTCTTTTTCCTGCAAAAAAATCTTTGAGTACTTTACCGCATTCGTGTTTTAATATTCCTTTAATTATCCGTGTTTTAGGGTGTGTAATTTCTTTGTTTTTATATGAAAATCCGTTTTTCGGGTCGTCAGCACCATATACAATTTTACCAATTTGAGTCCATAATGCAGCGCCTGCACACATAACGCAAGGTTCGAGCGTTACATACAATATGCAATCGGTAAGGTATTTGCTTCCAAGGTAATTAGCTGCTGATGTAAATGCTTGCATTTCAGCATGTGCTGTAACATCATTTAATTGTTCTGTAAGATTATGAGCACGTGCAATAATTTTATTACCAGTTACAATCACAGCCCCTACCGGAATTTCATCTTTTTGCAACGCCTTTTGAGCCTCTTTAAGAGCTTCTTTCATGAAAAAATTATCCGATAAAATAGAATCATGCATGGTATTAATAAAAAGGTTTCAAACCAATATAAAAACACAAGTTAGAAAAGTTTTGATAAAATAAAAATAAGAATTATCTTTAATTCCCAAATTAACAGAAATTATTCAGATTATATTTGACAATACAATGAACAAATGCGAACATTCTAACTTGAATCCCAAGATTATACCTGTTTTTTTAAGCCTTTTACTACCTACTTTAAGCCTGTTTCCTGTAGAAATGAATAATTTACAGCCATCGTTGGTGGTGCGCTTGTTCCATATATTAATGGGGTATTTACAAGATTTACCACCATCTTAACCGGTTTTATAATTCCTGTTTCATGTATAGGATATATTGCTTAAATTTCTTTTTTTAATCGTGAGAACAGGAAAAGTATTGTGCAGTGATACGATATGAGATGAATCATTTTTTAAATAACAAACTATTAAATTATTAAATTCGAATGAAAGAAGTAAGTGTTGGTATAGATATTGGGGGGACAAACAGTGTTTATGGGATTGTTGATGTAGAAGGCAATATTTTAAAACAGGGCACTATATCTACAAAAGATCATCCAAAAGTTGAAAATTTTGTTAAATCAATTCATAAAGAAATTCAAACATCCATTTCGCAACTGGATAAAAAAATTAAGGTTTGTGGAATTGGTATAGGTGCCCCCAACGGGAATTTTTATAATGGCACCATTGAATCTGCTCCTAATCTTGATTGGAAGGGTATTGTACCTTTGAAAGAATTGTTTGAACAATATGATTATGAAACGGTTGTTGTGACAAATGATGCCAATGCAGCTGCAATTGGAGAAAAAATGTTTGGAGGAGCCAGGTATATCAATGATTTTATAATGATTACCCTCGGAACAGGACTGGGCAGCGGAATTGTTGTTGACGGAGATCTTGTTTACGGGCACGATGGTTTTGCCGGTGAAATTGGCCATACATTTGTATATTTAGCTTCAGGCCGTAAATGCGGATGCGGGAGAAAAGGTTGCCTCGAGACATATGTTTCTGCAACAGGGATTAAACGAACTGCATTTGAATTGATGGCCTCATCTATTAAAAAAAGTGAATTACGGGATTTTTCTTTTAACGAGCTTACATCAACTCATATTTTCGAGGCTGCTAAAAACGCAGATCCAATTGCAACAAAAGCATTTGAAATAACCGGAAAGATACTGGGGCTGAAATTGGCTGATGCTGTAGCTCATACAAGTCCCCAGGCAATTTTTTTATTTGGTGGCCTGGCAAAAGCAAATGAATTTATTTTTAATCCTACCCGAAAACATTTCGAAGACAATGTACTTGGCATATTCAGAAATAAAGTGAAAATTTTGCCTTCTGAATTAACAGAAAACAGTGGTGCCATTTTGGGAGCCGCTGCTTTAGTATGGAAAAAAAGAAAATAAATTTATTATTGAAAAGTATTATTACTTCTTAAAAATCTTTTTTAATTTTGAAC
>CAYFQI010000180.1:0-6177 GCA_964345135.1 uncultured Bacteroidales bacterium | reverse complement strand
CCTCTCCCCGCTCCCCCCCTTACTCTCCACCCCATCCCCACACCTTCCCCACTCGTAAAAACTATACTCAAGCCACCCGGTACAGTGAAAAATCTTTAAAAATAGCTGTTGACCATGATTTGAAGGCATTAAAAGCAGATAACATTTACCTTATTGCACGAGCAAAAGAACATACCGGCTCGCGTGAAAGTACAATACATTATTATATTAGAGCTGCAAACGTGTATGAAAAACTCGATAATTCTTCCAGGTTAAAAACCATATACTCACGTGTAGGAGATATATATTACAATGTAAAAGCATATGAAAAAGCAGCAGAATACTATAACAAGGCATATGACCTGTTAAGCGAGGAATCACGGGATGCCCTGGAAACAGCTATCATGTTGGAGAATATCGGCCTTTGTCATTTCAGGCAGGGAAGTTATCAAACATCCATAAATGTGTTTAAACAATTGGAAACATCATGTATTAACCATCATCAGGGTACATTAAATTATACACGGGCTCTTCGGTATTTGAGTGAGCTCTTTGATAAAACAGGAGAATATGAAAACGCGCTGAATTACAATAACAAAATCTATTCAATGTATAAAGAGCGGGACGATTCATTGAACATTGCCAGGACATTGAATAATATCGCTTACAATCATGTACGTTTAAAACAGCCTGGTAAAGCCGTTTCAGCATTTAAACAAGCATTGGAAATGGGACGGGAGACAGGTTTTTCTAAAGAAGAAGAAGCCAGTATAATGATCAATATTGGTATTGCATATCAAAACATGAACGAGATTGAACAGGCTGTATTGTATTTACAAAAAGCAACAGTGATTTTAAAATCAGTTGAAAAATATGAAAAACAGGCAAGGGTAGAGAATATTATAGCATTGTTATACTTTGGGATTGAAGATTATTATAATGCTGAATATTTTAGTAATCAGTCTATTACTACCGCGAAGAAATCAGGAGACAAAGCCATTTTAAAAGAATGTTATCAAACATATTCCAGGATTTTAAAAGCAGGAAATGATTACATTACCGCGTTGGAATATTATGAAAGACATCTTGATCTGAAAGATTCACTCTCGTTTGAAGAACGGATGGAAAACCGTGAACTGGCTCAAAAACGTTATGAGCTGGAAAAATCAGAAAAACAATTGAAATTATCCATTGCAGATGAAGAAATGAAAGACCTGTTATTGAAAAAAAGAGCACAGGAAATTGAATTGCTCGAGCGAAAACGGGAAATGGAACAATTAGAGAGAGAACGCCTTGAATTAGAACAGGAGCGGTTAGAAAAAGAAATTGCATTGACCCGGAAAAAACATGAATCGGAACTCAGGCAAAAACGGATCAGGGCATTGGAAAATGAAAAGCAAATACAGGAACTTAAACTAAAAAAAGAAGAGGCTGAAAAGAAGAAACAAGAACAAAAAATTACATTGCTTGAAACTCAAAAAGATAAACAACAACTTGAAATTGAAAGACAAAATGAAGTCCGGAAAAGGATTCTTTGGATGACAGGTTCCCTGGCTCTTATCGTGATATTAATATTGGCAAGCCTCTTCACCGTGAGAAAGAAAAACCTGAAATTAAAAAAACAGAAACATGAGATTGAAGAAAAAAATAAAGACCTTGAACATAAAAATGAAGAGATTTTAACTCAAAAAGAAGAAATTATAACACAAAAGGAGCTCATAGAAGAAAAAAACACGGCCATTACTGACAGCATTCATTATGCCAGCAGGATTCAGACAGCAGTATTGCCCCCGCTTGATTTTATTGGTGATTATTTCCAGGGCCATTTTATATTATTCAAACCAAAGGACATTGTAAGTGGTGACTTTTATTGGGGTGCTAAAAATAACGGGATGCAGGTGATTGCAGCAGCAGACTGTACCGGGCATGGAGTGCCGGGCGCGTTTATGAGCATGCTTGGCACAGCTTTCCTGAATGAAATCATGAATGCTTTCAAAAAATTGAAAGCAAGTGATATATTGAATGAGCTTCGGAAAAATATTATCCAATCACTTCGACAAAGCGGGGAAGAGGGCGAGGCCAAAGACGGTATGGATATTGCCTTGTGTATTGTAGATAACAACACGAAAACACTTCAGTTTGCCGGGGCCAACAATCCTATGTATGTGATAAAAAATGGTGAATTGACAATATATAAAGGTGATCGTATGCCAATAGGTATTCATCAGAATGTCAACCTGCCTTTCACGAATTATGAATTATCACTTGAACACGGGGATGTGTTTTATATTTTTTCAGATGGTTTTGCTGACCAGTTTGGAGGAGATAAAGGGAAAAAATTTAAATACAAGCCATTTCAACAATTATTATTAAGTATTCACGAAGAAGAAATGAAGGTTCAAAAAATGAAACTCGAAAGGTTTTTTGATCAATGGAAAAGTGACTATGAACAGGTTGATGATGTTTTGGTGATTGGGGTGAAGTTCTAACCTCTATTATGATGGAACCTCCTGAAAATATGTCTGCATGTATTAAAAGCTTTATAGACGGACACTAATTATGTAATTTCACCATACACATCATATTCATCAGCATTCACCATTTTAACATTATAAAAGTTTCCTGGTATCAATTGATGGCCAGGGTCTTCTATCAATACTTCTCCATCCACTTCAGGAGAATCATATTGGGTGCGTCCTATCGCCCGGGTATCTTCATGACGGTCAATCAAAACAGTGTAGCTGTGGTTGACCTTTTTCCTGTTTAGTGCCAGTGAAATGTCCTGTTGCAATGCCATGATCTTTTCTTTTCGTTCCTCTTTGACGGGATTCGGGACATTGTCCGTGTATTGTTCCCCGGCAATTGTACCCTCTTCATGTGAATACACGAAAACGCCAAGTTTATCGAATTTCGCTGATTGAACAAATTCATAAAGCTGGTTAAAATCTTCTTCTGTTTCGCCCGGGTGGCCTACCAGCAACGTGGTACGGGTGGCAGCTTCCGGGAGTATTTTCTGGATGGTATGCAATAATTGAATTGATTTATCTTTTGTAGTTCCACGATTCATCATGGTAAGCATGTGATCGCTCACGTGTTGGAATGGAATATCTATATATTTGCATACCTTTGGTTCATTGCGTATGACATATAGTAATTCCATGGGAAAATTGGCCGGGAATAAATAATGCAGCCTGATCCACTGGATATTCTTGATTTTAGTAAGTTTTTGAATCAATTTCGGAAGCATTGGTTGTCCATAGAGGTCTTTCCCATAATATGTCAGGTCTTGTGCAATCAATATCAATTCTTTTACCCCGTTTTCGGCCAGTATTCGAGCTTCATTAATGATATTATCCATGGGATAGGAGTGATGTTTTCCTTTGATCATGGGGATGGCACAAAAAGAACAATGACGGCTGCAACCTTCCGAAATCTTAAGATAAGCATAATGATTTGTGGTTAAATGTGACCTGGGTTTGACATCCCGTGTTTTTTTTGTAATGTGTTGAATTAGTTGTTGGTGGTCATAAACACCCCAGAAAACATCTACTTCGGGCATGCTTTCCTGTAATTCTTCCCTGTATCGTTGCGACAGGCATCCCGTGACTATGAGTTCTTTTATCTTGTTTTGTTTCTTTAGTTCGGCAAAATGAAGGATCATATCAATGGATTCTTGTTTTGCATCATTGATAAATCCACACGTGTTGATAATGACAATATCTGCTGTTTTGTTTTCATCATGATATATTGTATAACCATTCCCTTCAAGGTTATTCAGGATGATCTCCGAGTCAACAAGATTTTTTGAACAACCCAGCGTGATGATGTTAATGGATTTCATCTGTTTATTTTTTAATGGTCAGATGGAGCTCGCCATGAGTTTATGTTTTTGACATTCACATTGCTATGAGGTTATCAATAATCATCCTCCCGTGTGTGTCAAAGAATTTGTCATGGCTCGGTTCATATGGAGCTTGCAAGTAAAAAATAATCATAATAGTGTGTGCAAAAAATGATTATTTTTTGCATGTTCGGTTTATCCGTTTAATTAGTAGAAGTTTTTTTAATTAATTGATTTTTAATTAATTGAGAGATTTCGACTCGTGTCTTTTGACCTCTGGTTCTTTAAAATTTTGTGGGCCGGTTCATTCAAATAAAGCGTCAACAAATTTTGTTCTGTCAAATATTCGCAGGTCTTCAAAATGTTCGCCAACACCGATATATTTTACCGGAAGTTTGAATTTATCAGAAACACCAATGACCACCCCGCCTTTGGCAGTGCCATCAAGTTTTGTTACAGCCAATGTATTGATATTGGTTACCTCGATGAATTGTTTTGCCTGTTCAAATGCATTTTGGCCGGTAGATGCGTCCAATACCAATAATTCTTCATGTGGTGCGTCGGGCATGATTTTTTTTACAACGCGTTTGATTTTGCCCAATTCATTCATTAAATTCACTTTATTATGAAGCCTTCCGGCAGTATCTATGATCACTACATCAATGTCATTCGCCATTGCAGACTCTATGGCATCATAAGCAACAGAGGCCGGGTCAGCACCCATTGTTCGTTTAATGAGTTTAACATCAATTCGTTGTGCCCATTTATCGAGTTGTTCAATCGCAGCTGCCCTGAATGTATCGCCTGCACCAAGGTATATTTTTTTACCTGCCTGTTTAAAACGATAAGCCAATTTTGCAATGGTTGTGGTTTTGCCAACACCATTAACCCCCATAACCATGATTACATAAGGTTTTTTGGGGAGTGTTGATTCAAAAAAATCAAGGCTGTCCTGACTTTCGGTTTCTTTAAGTAGTGCGGCTATTTCTTCTTTTAAAATACTGTTCAGTTCAACCGTGTTCATATACTTGTCTGTAGTAACCCGTTTCTCTATACGTTCAATAATATTTAACGTGGTATCAACCCCAACATCAGATGATATCAATACCTCTTCAAGATTGTCAAGCACATCGTTGTCAACCTTTGATTTACCTGCTACAGCACGCGAAAGTTTTTTCAGAAAACCTTCTTTGGTTTTCTCCATCCCTTTTTCGAGCTTGTTCGATGAAGGTTCCTCTTGTTTGTCTTTATGTTGGCGTTTGAAAAAAATAAGAATAGATATATTTGGTAATTAAATAAAAAAAGCTCTCTTAACCCTTAAGAATTAAAGAAAGCTTTTAACGTATGTCTTGTTCCGGTATATTATTTATTGCCCAAGAAATTCTTTACTTCATCTTTGTCAATAATATTTTCTTTAATTCTATAGTCACCGGTTTTTTCAGATTTAATCATTCTGATTACCTTCACGTGTTTGGTTTCAGTCCTTTTGGACGATACAGTTTTCTTTGCCATGGTTATATTATTTTATTTCTTTATGAACCGTTACTTTTTTTAAATAAGGATTGTATTTTTTAAATTCAAGACGGCCTGTTGTATTTTTTTTATTCTTTGTTGTTACATACCTGGAAATGCCCGGAACATTCGTGTTCTTTTGTTCTGTGCATTCGAGGGTTATTTGTACCCTGTTCCCCTTGCTCTTTTTTGCCATGATTCTTTATTTATAAAAAATTAATATGTTCGTATATAGCCTTTTTCTTTTGCTTCTTTCAATGCAGTTGCAAGTCCTTTTTTATTGATTATACGCAATCCATTATTCGAAACAAGTAATTGAATCCATCTGTCTTCTTCGGGAAGATAGAATTTTTTTCTGGAAATATTCGGGTGAAATGTTCGTTTTGTCTTTTTGTGTGAATGCGACACATTATTCCCCGTGATTACTTTTTTTCCTGTTATTTGACATGTTTTAGTCATAATCCTAAGCTATTAAATTTTTTGAAGTGCAAAATAAAGCATTTATTTCCATTTATTCAAATTTTTTTAACTAAAAAAATATACTTTCATTATTCAATATCGAACATGAACAGCAAGTATTTGTTTGTGAGCAAGCGGTACCCTGTTTTTTACAAAAGTATATCGCTGTATCCTCTTGCTCTAAATTGTTGTGTGATCCAGGAGGGACTCGAACCCCCAACCTTCAGAACCGGAATCTGATATTCTATCCAGTTGAACTACTGGACCAATAAATAATGTGCAAATTTAATTTTTTTAAGACATAGATGTATATGATTTTGGTGTTATTTTAAATAATTAGTGTTTGTCTATAAAGTCCAACTTCTTCGTTGTTGCTCAAAATTTAA
>CAYFQI010000179.1:0-6182 GCA_964345135.1 uncultured Bacteroidales bacterium | reverse complement strand
AGAAGAACCTTTTATAATCATGCGCATCCCGATTAAAATACGGGATAAATAGTGTATCAAAGAATTTGTCATGGCTCGGTTCATCTGTTTGTTTTTTAATTCATGAAAGAACCTTCGGGTATACTAAAACCTTTTAGAAATTCTGAAACAGGGAGTATCTTTTTCCCGGCAGACTGTATTTTTTCTATTCTTATATAACCATCCATTGTTGCAACATATATTGATGAATTTTGGATGATGATTTCCCCGGGCTTCCAATAGTGGTCCTCTTTTTTGTACGAGGCTGCATATATTTTTATCACAACTGTTTTTCCTTCTTTTATATGCATCAATGACCACGCCCCGGGATAAGGGCTCAATCCCCTGATAAAGTTATATATATTTTCGGAAGTATTGTCCCATGAAATTTTACAATCATCTTTCGTGATTTTCGGGGCAGTATGTAATTGTCTTTTCTCATGCGTTAATAGTGACTGCTCTATTGTTTCATAATCTCCTGATCTAATCGCTGTTGCTGTCTTCACTAATAATTTTGCACCTTCTGCCATCAATTTGTCATGCAATTGACCAGCGTTGTCAGTTTTATCAATCGGGATTTCTTTTTTAAAAAGAATATTACCTGTATCCATATGTTTATCAATAAAAAAAGTTGTAACCCCGGTTTTGGTCTCTCCATTCATAATTGCGTGATTAATTGGGGCTGCACCACGATAATCAGGCAAAAATGAAGCGTGCAGGTTAACAGTGCCACTGGACGGGATACTCCATATTATTTCAGGTAAAATCCTGAAAGCTACTACTATAAATAAATCGGGATTGAATGATTCAAGTTCATTTATAAATGATTCTTCTTTCAAGTGTGTCGGTTGAATAATATGCAACCCATTTTTTACTGCAAAAGATTTAACTGGTGTTTCCCGCACTTTCCTTCCTCTTCCAGCGGGCTTATCCGGGTTTGTAACCACAGCGCATACATCAAAGCCATTATCAAGGAGTAATGATAATGGAGTGACTGCAAATTCTGGGTTGCCCATGTAAATGATCCGGATAGTATGATTGTCCATATCTATATTGTAAAAATTTTACTTTTTTATATTTTTTGCATCGCAACAGCAAATATGACTTTTTGTATCATCACAGTCATGGTCATGTTTTTCTGCCAGTTCCAGTGTATGTCCCATTTTATCTCGTTTGGTTTCGAGATAAAAACGATTATACTTATTTGGCTGAATTTCAAGCGGAATGGTTTCTACAATTTCAATGCCGTACCCGCTAAGTCCTGCTCTTTTAACAGGGTTATTGCTCATTAGCCTGAGTTTACCCACACCCATTTCTCTTAATATACAGGCACCTATACCATAATCCCGTTCATCATCATCAAATCCAAGATCAATATTCGCTTCAACAGTGTCCCTGCCTTTTTCCTGTAGTTTATATGCCTGAATCTTATTAAAAAAACCAATTCCTCTTCCTTCCTGGTTGAGATAAAGCAACAATCCTTTCCCTTCATCTTCAATCATTCGCATAGCTTTGTGAAGTTGTGATCCACAATCACACCGATATGATGCAAAAATATCACCAGTGATACATGATGAGTGAACTCTTCCCAGCACCGGCTCATCTGGTGCCCATGTTCCTTTAAATATGACGATATGTTCCACGTCATTTGATTTTTGTTTGAATGGAATTAAGTTGAATGTACCATATCTGGTTGGCAATTTAACTTCAGGGCCTTTAATGACCAAATTATCTCGTTCAATTTGATATGAAATCAAATCTTTAATAGAAATGATCTTCATATCAAATTTTTTAGCAATATTAATCAATGAAGGTATCCTGGCCATTGTCCCGTCATCATTCATGATTTCAACCAATGCTCCCCCAGGTTTCAAACCTGCCAATCTGGACAGGTCAACTGCTGCCTCCGTGTGGCCTGCTCTTCTAAGTACACCGTTGGTTTTGGCTTTTAACGGGAAAATATGCCCCGGTCTCCCCATATCTTCAGGTACTGTATCTTCATCCACCAGCGCTTTGATTGTCTTGGCCCTGTCATGTGCAGAAATACCGGTAGTGCACCCGTGTTTCAAAAGATCTACCGAAACAGTAAACGGGGTATGATGTGATGATGTATTTTTTCCAACCATTAATTCAAGGCCGAGTTCTGCGCAACGTTCCTCGGGTAATGGAGCACATATCAATCCCCTTCCATGTTTAGCCATGAAATTAACTGCCCCGGATGTTACTTTTTCTGCTGCCATGATAAAATCGCCCTCATTTTCACGATCTTCATCATCCACAACAATAATAATCTTCCCGTTTTTTATATCATCAATAGCATCCTCTATGCTATTTAAGATATTTTCATCATTTTTCTTCTTGCTCATGTATCCTGAATTTAATCTAATTTTTATCTCTTAATTATCTTTCATTTTCTTTATATGATTCTTTTTGCTCTTTCCCAATTATGTGATTGTTTGCCTCTTATATATCTGATAAAGCCCAGGTAAACGGCATAATTCATAAAAAATATGTAATAAGGAATGAATATTAATTTTGAACCTATTTTATGGTTGCCTAATATTTTACCCAGGAGTACAAAAATATAAAATAATATTTGGGCTGTAAAAATATAATGATATAATGAAAACACCGGCACGTTAAATATTAAATAAAGGTTAATACAAAAAATTACAGGAAATGCAAGTGGAACAAGAGTCCAACGCAATACTTTATGTGAAATAAATTGAAATCCTAATACAGGATTTTTAAAAAGATTGAAAAGGGGTTTTAGCCTTAGAAGTGATTGTATCCCTCCTGCAGATATCCTGACCTTACGTTTTAATTCTTCTTTTGCATTGACTGAAGCATTTTCAATGGCATATGCATGAGGTGTATAGCTGATTTTATATCCTTGTAATGCAATGCGCATGGATATCATAAAATCATCTAACAATGTATCCTTTTCAACGTTTCTGAATAATTCTTTCCGTATGGCAAATAATTCACCTACTGCTCCCATTGCAGAATATACATGGCTTTCTAACTTCTTGAGCAATGATTCATATTTCCAATAAAAACCTTCGCCTGCATTTATAGCCCCATCTTTTTTATTATTGGTAATTCTTTTTTCTCCCGCAACACAGCCAACCTTCTGAATACTAAATTGTTGCACTATATCTTTGATGGCATTTTCAGGAAGAATAGTATTACAATCAGAAAACACGATAATGGGGGTGTTGACATATTTCATTCCCCGGTTAATGGCACCAATTTTCCCATTTCGTTCGTCTTCATGCAAGACCTGTACGTTTTTATATTTTTTCAATTTTTCAGGTGTGCCGTCATCGGAACCATCCGTGACACATAAAAAATGCAATTTGGACGAGGGATAATCCAATGAAAATGAATTTTGCATTTTGCGGTCTATAAAATCTTTTTCATTATAAGCAGCAATAAAAAGAGTCACCTCAGGTTGATAGTCTTCATTATATTTTAATTTGCCGGTTTTGAAAACATGCTTTAATAAACTGAACATGAACATAATAATCCCATAGCCTAAATAGGTATAAAGTATGATTCCTATAAATATCCAAAAAAAAATTTCCATTTAGTAATTACAAAAAATTCTTATAAAAAGTAATGAGCTGTTCGACTAAAATAAAGTTGTCAAATTGTTTCCTAATCAAATTATTTGCATTTTTTCCGATTTCGTAAATCAAATTCGGATTTCGTAAAATATTATTAATGTAAAATAAAAAAATATCCTTAGAATTCGCAATAAAAATATGCTTATTATTTTCACAATTTATCCCTTCGACAGCGAGTGAAGTAGCAATTATTGTTTTTCCAAGTGCCATTCCTTCTATAATTTTCACCCTCATCCCACTACCGGAAAAAAGGGGAACAATCATTACCTGGTGGCTTGTTATAAATTGTTTTGCATCATCAACCTCGCCCACATAATGAACCCCGGGGCGCTTTATTTTTTTAATGAATTTTCGAGGTGCATTTCTACCGGCAATGGTTAACCTGGAATTTGGGTTAATTTCCATTATTTCATCCCATACATGATCAAGGAACCAGATAAGACCTTCCTGGTTTGGAGTCCAATCCAACGCACCAATAAAAAATAAAGATACCTGTTTAATGTTCTGATTTGAATGATGAATTTCAATAGGATTGTATCCACAGGGGACTACATGCATGGGAGTGGTACATCCTTTATTTATAAATATATCTGAATCAGGCTGAGATATAGGAATCAAAAGGTCATATTTATCAAGCAGTTTGGTTTCGAACCTTTCCATTTTTCTAGCAAGCAGGCGAAAGTAATTTTTTTTTAAAAAATGTAACTCGAACATTGCCCTTTTTTTCCATATGACATATTCAACATTATGGGCACGCATAGCAAGGACTGATTGAGAATATTTTTTAATGATGTCTGTATATAATGCAGTATAAAGCCCTTCCAATTGAATAATATCAAATGCCTGATTTTGGATCAGCCACTTCAGTTTTTTTTCAAAACGTGAAGACTTGAATCGTTGTAAGTTGTAAGGAATTTTGCTAAAAAAAATATTTACAAATGCCTTGAAAAGGTTTATGTTGGTATTGATATGTACATGATGTATATCAATCTTATTTTTGAATGTTGAAGGAATTGCATGTTCATTAAAGGGATGTTTAGGAGTACTTATTGCCAGGATCGTTACCTGATGGCCAAGCTGCAAAAATCCTTCTGTGAGTTTTACTATTGCTATATTGCCTCCATCATTTGAAGGAAAAGGAAATTTGCTGCATATTTGAAGTATCCTCATGACATTTTACGATAAAATAATTTTTTAATTTTTTTGAATATATTTAAATATGTTTCAATATTTAAAATTACAGAATCTGTAGTCGCTTTGTAAGTAAGGAATATTCCCAAAGGAAAAAGAATTAAATTGGGAATCCACATGCCCTGTAAAGGTTTAATTACCAAATCTTCGACCAGATTTTCGTTAAACATAACGATAATATAATATACAATAAAAAAAACAACAGAAATAACAACAGGTGTGCCAAATCCTCCTTTCCGTATAATTGCTCCAAGCGGGGCACCAATAAAGAAAAAGATGAAACATGCAAGAGACAATGTAAATTTCCTGTGCCATTCAACCTCGTGTTTATAATACATGACTTTTTTATGTTTCAAATATCTATTTTTTGATGTAATGTGTCCCTGGTAATTTCTGGCATTATTAAGCGCACGTCTTACAATCCGTTCCCTGGTTTTAAAGTCTAATGTATTAAAATAATAGTTTTTATATAAAGGAACGGGTATATTTTTTAATGCATCGAAAGTGTCTTTTGGTGTATATGTTTCAAGTTTTTTAGCCATTTCATAACCATTAAAGTATCGTTGATATTTTAACGTGTGTAAATATCTATTTTGAGTAATTTGTATTTCATTTTCTATAGAATCCTGCATTGATTCCAATTGATTGAGATTCATCATTTGGTAATGGCTTTTATAGAGGCTTTCATCACTTCTATGCAGGCCAAAACCACTTAGATCCAAAACAATCTGTTCTTCATCAAATTGATCTATTCGATGCGGTAAATAATAATTTTGCCGTGATTCTTCTTCCTGAATTTCAGTGTAGGTATATCCATTATATAACCGAATAAACAATTTATCTTCATCGGTGGTCATTTTCATTATTCCCGAATCGGCAAGGGTTACTTTGTTGTTTTCTTTATTATCCTTATGATTATAGATCATCACCTGGTAAAGTTTTCCTGTTTCGGGATGTTTTTTTCCTACTTTAATACTATACCCTTCAATATCATTATAAAATACGCCTTCACTAATCTGAAACGTGGATTTTTGTCTTTTTATATCTCTTAAAAGTGAACGCATCTTAAGATTAGCAGCAGGAACAACATTGTTAGCGAATAAAAATGCAGCAATGCTTATAATAAATGAAACAAATATCAACGGACGCATAATTCGTTGTAAAGATATACCTGATGCTTTTAGTGCAAGGAGTTCATAATTTTCACCCAAATTACCAAATGTCATTAATGCTGCCAATAGAACAGCTAACGGAAGTGCCATGGGTATTAGGCTGGCACTAACGTATGACAATAGTTTCAAGATAATATCTATTTCCAACCCCTTCCCTACCAAGTCTTCAATG
>CAYFQI010000178.1:0-6200 GCA_964345135.1 uncultured Bacteroidales bacterium | reverse complement strand
ATCATCTTTTTTTTGAGGGAGTACAATCGCCATTTCATATTTTAGCGTTGAAATACTACCTAAAGTCATTCCTATTGCTGAATATAGAAAGAAGATACCAAAAGAGCTTTCAGGATAAAGCCGTGATAAAATGATCATAGAAAGCAAAGGGATGGCTTGGGCAATAGATGAACCGGAAAAAAGAATGAAAACATTTTGTATGAAAATGTTTTTTTTTGCTTTTTGAATTTGCTTTTTAAAATAATTAGTTTTAATCATCTAATATCAAAACCTTATGACTAATCTTCACGCAATTGTATAAAGTCAATTTCCGTGGGTTTATCGTTTTTTACAAGTTTGCCATTTTCACATTTCAGTACCCCTTCAGGAAATTCTTTTAATAGATTGTAATTATGAGTAGCCACGATCACAGTTTTTCCATTGTTTTTAATATCAAATAAAATGTTCATGATATTTGAAGATGTTTCGGGGTCAAGGTTTCCGGTAGGTTCATCAGCAAGAATAAGATCAGGGTCATTTAATAATGCCCGGGCAATCACTACACGCTGTTGTTCACCTCCCGAAAGTTCATGCGGCATTTTGTATCCTTTACGGTTCATTCCTACTTTTGTTAATACATTTTCTATACGTTCATTGATCTCATTTTTATGCTTCCAGCCCGTGGCATGAAGTACAAAAGAAAGGTTGCTATAAACAGATCTGTCTGTCAATAACTGAAAATCCTGGAATACGATGCCTAACTGTCTTCTTAAATAGGGGATTTCTTTCTTTTTTAACCGGTGAAGACTATACCCGGCAACATATCCTTCGCCATTCTTTAAAGGGATTTCAGCATTGATGGTTTTAATGAGGCTGGTCTTGCCGGTACCTACCTTGCCTATAATATAATAAAAATCGCCTTGGTAAATGGTTAAATTAACATCCGAAAGAATTAAATTATATTTTTGATAAATATCTGCATTTGTTAATGCAATAATCTTTTCGTTTGTGCTTTGATTTATCATGGTGTTTTATTTATCTTTGTAAATATGAAAACTGCATCATTCATTTGAAAAGCAGCAAAACCTGTAAAATCACAGGCTGAATATGAACAGACAATATTAATCATTTGTCAATGAATTTCAAAAATAACATATTATTAATAATTAACATACGTTTGTTAATTATTAATATCATTAAAATACATTTTTCATTTTAATAATACCTATTTTTATGGTTTTATTTATTAGTATAAATTATTGATATATGGCTAAATACTTTAAAGTTTCATTATTGTTGTTGCCATTACTGTTTTTTTCGGTTTCAGGAACTGCACAAAAAACACCTGTTCATTTATCTGTTGTAAATAAATACCAGGATGCAGTTGATTT
The DNA here is from genome assembly GCA_964345135.1 of uncultured Bacteroidales bacterium. GTDB lineage: Bacteria > Bacteroidota > Bacteroidia > Bacteroidales > JBBRXJ01 > CAYMKE01. The sequence goes on along the minus strand of CAYFQI010000178.1, from coordinate 4,830 downwards.
GTTTGATAAAGAACAATACGGGGCCGCCAGGGAAATGTTTGCAGACATCATCAAGAACAGCACGGAAGGTCGTGTGTTAATGAAAATTAATTCAGAATATTACCATGCATTATGCGCTGCCAGGCTTTTTAATGATGATGCTGAATACCTGATTAACCAATTCATTCAACAATATCCCGAAAGTCAACGGATCACCCATGTTCAATTTGAAATGGCTGATTACCATTACCGGAATGATAGTTTCAACCTGGCCATTAAATGGTTTGATACAATAGATGTCCCCTCGCTTTATGAAGAAGAACAATTCGAGTATTATTTTAAGCTCGGTTATGCATATTTTAAAACAGAACATTTTGATGAAGCCAGGGTTGCATTTTTTGAAATAATGGATAAAGATACCAAATACGCATCGCCGGCTACATATTATTATGCACATATCGCATATGAACAAAAGAATTACCAAACAGCCCTGAATGGCTTCAAAAAGCTTACAGATGATGCGACCTTCTCTCCCGTGGCCCCGTATTATATTATCCAGATACTTTACCTGCAACACGAATTCGACGAGATCATAGACTTCACTGTTCCATTGATAGATTCTGTTGAACTTCGTCGAAAAGACGAGATATTCAGAATATTGGGAGAGGCATATTATAATACAGAACAATACGACACCGCCATTATTTACCTGCATAAATATATTGAAGAGACCGATGAGATCACGTATGATGACAAATATCATCTTGCGTATGCTTTTTATCGTGTCGGACGCCATGAAGAAGCAGCTAGCCTGTTTAAAGAAGTGGCAAACCAGGAAAATAAAATGAGCCAAAATGCATTGTACCATTTGGGCGACTGTTATATTAAACTCGGGCAAAAACGGGAAGCCCGGCTTGCCTTTTCATCTGCTTCATCAATGGATTACGATTCTGTTATAAAGCGTGAAGCCATGTTCAATTACGCACAGGTAACGTTTGATATATCGTATTCCCCCTTTAATGATGCCATTAAAGCGTTGAACAAATACATTGAGATGTATCCTGGTTCTGATAATACCAATAAAGCCTACAAGTACCTTGTAATGGCCTACCTTAACACCAGGAATTACAAGGATGCATTTGCTTCTCTCCAACAATTGGATGCAATCACTGATGATGAACTGAAAAAGGCATACCAGCGAATCGCTTATTTCAGGGGGCTCGAGTTGTATAATAACTTGGAATTCAAAGAGGCTATTGATCTGTTTGATAAATCATTACAATATGCATCATTCAACAGGGATATCAAGGTAAAAGCTTATTACTGGAAAGCAGAAGCATTATACAGGCTTAAAAACTACACTGATGCTATTGAAAATTATAAGACATACATAAACTCCCTCGGTGCTTTCCGTATGAACTATTACAATGAAGCACATTATGGAACCGGATATGCTTATTTTAAACTTGAAAAATACGAGCCTGCTTCTACTTTTTTCAGGAAGTATGTCAATTTAATGGAACAAGAAACAAAAAAAACAGGAGATGCTTACAATCGTATTGGCGACTGCTTTTTTATGAACCGGGAATATTGGCGGGCAGTGGATTTCTACACCAAAGCTATACAGGTAAATTTAATTGACCAGGATTATGCCCAGTTTCAAAAAGGGTTTTCATATGGTTTGATGAATAAATATGAAGAAAAAGTAAATGTATTGAACCAGATGTTACAGTATCATCCCAATTCAGCTTATTATGACGATGCACTTTATGAAGGTGGAAAAGCGTATGTCGAATTGAACAATTTAGACTCTGCAATCAGCAGGTTCACCCAATTGGTAAATAAATACCCCCAAAGCAACTATGCAGCAGAAACATTCGTGAAACTCGGGTTGATATATTACAATAAAGATGAAAACAAAAAAGCACTGGCGTATTATAAAAAAGTGATTGAAAACTACCCGAAAAACAAAGAAACAGAAAATGCCCTGACAGGTATTCAAAATATTTACCTTGATATGTCGAATGCAGATGCTTATTTTGAATATGTCGAAAACCTGGAAGGATTTGAACCGGTAAGTGATGAACGGAAAGACTCCATGAAATACAGCGCAGCAGAAAATGTATATATGAAAGGACAATGCAATCGTGCTATCCCGTTATTCAATGATTACCTGAATGAATTTGAACATGGTAATTTTTTGCTTAATGCACATTATTACAAGGGTAGTTGCCATTTTCGTAATAAAGAATACATGAAAGCACTGGAAGCGTTTGAATATATCATTTCCCAAAAACAAAACTTTTTCACTAAAGATGCGCTCTTAAAAGCTGCACGAATTCATTATCAAAACAATAATTATAACAAGGCACTTGCAAATTACCAAAAATTAGAAGATATTGCTGACGAGAAAAGTGTAGTCCTGGAATCCAGGATTTATATCATGCGGTGTTACGTGCGTCTGAATAATCATGAAAAAACGATTGAAGCCGTTGAAAAACTTTTGAATACAGATAAAGTAACACAGAGTGTCGTGAGGGAAGCACGCTTTAAAAAAGCCATGGCATTTTATCATAAAGAAAAATGGGATGAAGCCATTGACGCTTTTACCCTTATTGTTCATGACGTAAAAAGTAACGAAGGTGCAGAAGCAAAATTCAGGATTGCAGAAATATACTACAAAAAAAGAGAACTGAAAGAAGCCAGGAAAGTGATCCTTGATTTTTCTGACAAAAACACACCCCATCAATACTGGCTTGCCAAAAGTTTTCTCCTGCTTGCCGATATTTATGCTGAAGAAGATAATGAGTTTCAGGCAATTCATACACTGAAAAGCATTATAAAAAATTATGATACAAAAGACGACGGGATCATTGAAACAGCACAACGAAAAAAAGAGCAACTGGTTGAACAACAAGAAAATGAAGAAGGGTTATGATAACATATTTTTCAACATATATCTTATCCAAAATGCATAAAAAAGGTACATTCGTTTTATCTTTTTTCATTTTTATCTTTTTTTGTGGCAATGTCATGGCACAAGAAAGGATTGAAAAAGAGGTCAGGGTGGTAAAATCATATCGTCCTGTTGTATCAGATGCTTTTAAAATTAATGAGTTGCCTGATTTAACAGATACTTTAACCATAAAATCAGATGTAAATTACTCCATTCCCCCCAGGGAAATATCAATGCCTTACGAAATAGGACAGATTAAAGCAGCCCGGATGCTGGGAGAGCCATTATCTGAATTATATAAAAATTACGTCCGTGTGGGCATGGGGAATTATGTTAAACCCATGATCAGTTTGCGTCATAACACATTAAGATCAAGAGAACACATGTGGGGCACTCATCTTAAACATGAATCTTCAATGGGAAAAGTAACACTGGATGACGATACCAAATCATATGCAGGGTATCACGATAGCAGGATAAATGTTTATGGCAAAAAAATATGGAACAATTTAGCTGGTAAGGCAGACATTGATTTTAACAATAATACACGTCATTTTTATGGATTTGATCCCCAGGACACCATTCTTACCAAAGATAATATCCGGGATGACCACGGGCAAAACTTTCTCGATTTTTCAACAACGCTTCATTTGCATTCACTTACCATTGATACGAACAAATTCAATTATTCATTAGACGGAGGATTTCTTTATCTTCAGGATGCATACAAACATTCAGAAAGCAAATTGGCATTTAAAGGATCGCTAGACAAAAACATCGGAGCCAATACCTTTGGTGTACTTACTGGATACAGTAAATATATCAGAAGCGATACAACAGATTATTCCCACTTTTCTGCACGGCCATTTATTGAAAGAAAGAATGAGGATTGGCATGTAACGGCAGGAGTCAATATCACGGTATTCACAACCGGCAACAATAAAAAAACATATTTTTACCCGGCCGGTCAGATCACGTTTAATATACTCGACCATTTTATAGATCCTTATATTGGTGTAGATGGGGGGATTGTTACTAATGATTATTATTGTGTTACCAGGGAAAACCCTTTTGTAACACCCGGTATTTTGGTGAGGCCAACCGAACACCAATTGCATTTATACGGGGGTATCAAAGGGAATTTCAGTTCAAAGATAAGTTATAACTTTAGCATGCATTATTCCGTGATTAATAACATGTATTTTTATGTGAATGATTACAGCGATTCGATCGGGAACAGGTTTAATGTCATTTATGACAAGGCAGACGTGGAATTGACAAGATATCATGGCGAAATTACTTACCAGGCAGCGGATAATGTATCATTTTATTTCCGGGGAGACTTGTACAATTACACCCTCGTGGAGCTTGAGAAGCCCTGGCATAAGCCTTCGCATAAGGTCACCCTGGCCGGGAGATATAACATACAGGACAAGATACTTCTCAACGCTGAAATTATCGGCATTGGCAAGACTTTTGCCATGCCTGAACAGGCTAACCAATCTCCCATTGAACTGGAAGGCACTACAGATGTCAACCTTGACATAGAATACAGGTATTCAAAGGTGTTATCCGGTTTCTTTGAAATCAATAACATGTTTGCCAAACGCTATTTTCCCTATCACCTTTATCCCACGCAACAGTTTAACGTGATGCTGGGTATATATTACACGCTATAGCTGTGTTCACGCAACCTAAAGGGTGGCGGGCTTACAAGATTGATTAAGGACAAATTCTTTGACACACTATTTATCCTGTATTTTATCGGGATGCGCATGATTATAAAAGGTTCTTCTACACCGAGCTGCCACAGATAAAACAAAAAACCAGATCAACTCAATCAACTCAATTAACTCAATTAACTCAATCAACTTAATTAACTCAATTAACTTAAT
>CAYFQI010000177.1:0-6208 GCA_964345135.1 uncultured Bacteroidales bacterium | reverse complement strand
AAGGGTGCAAAAATATTATACTTATTTGTATTGTTTTTTGGACTTTTGTCAGTCAATACATTTAGCCAGGATCTTCATTTCTCTCAATTTTATTTTGCTCCTTATAACCTTAACCCATCAAATAATGGTAATTTTGAAGGTGACTGGAGGTTAATAAACAACATGAGAAGCCAATGGGGGTCAATTTCTCCATATAGTACGATAGCATTGGCTTTTGAACATCAGGTAATGTATAAACAACAACATTTAACCGCCGGGTTCCATATATTACATGACAGATCTAATTATGCCAGCATGAATGTAAATGGTGCATATTTAGCCGGCGCTTATCATAAAAATCTTTTAGGACATCATCTTCATGGAGGTCTACAAATAGGGTATATTAATGTACATTTCCCAACAGAAAATATTTCTTTCCCTGATCAGTATGATCCTTCTCAGGGACATTTTAATTCTGATCTTGGGACAGGTGAACCTTTATACAAAGAACAATTCAATTATTTAGATATCAATATAGGAATAAGTTGGGATAAAAAATTTGGTATAGCAACACCAGAAGCAGGAATTGCATTTTTTCATGTAAACTTTCCAAAAGGATCTTTTATTAGTGAAGACAATACACTTCCAATCCGTCAGGTATTTCATGCCGGATCAAGATTAGACATTAAAGAAAAAATATTTGTACATCCTCGTATTATGTACATGGGACGTTCAGGAGCATCTGAAATGATAATGGGAAGTAATTTTGGATTCATATTTGATGAATATTTTCTTGAAAGATCACTGTTTATAGGCTGGCACATAAGAGATGGATTTGAAAATTATGATGCCATGATTTTTTCGGCCGGAATAAATTATGGCAATTGGCTTGCTGCAATTAGTTATGATGTAAATATGTCTGAATTAAAAACAACACAAAATAATCCTGCCGGATTTGAGTTATCAATTATTTATAGAGCAATTAGTACAAAAATCAAAAAAATAAACATACCCTGTGAAATATACTAAATATTATAAAATATTAATAAGCTTTATTTTTATTATCTTTTTTCATGCTGTTAGCTTTGCCCAGGTAACAAATATATCTGTAAATAAACTTTCTCCACGTCAATTGCTAAAATTTGGTACTGAAGCGCTTCAAATGGGAGATACGTATAAAGCAATTGAATTTTATGAACGCTATTGCGAATTGGACTCCACGGATTATGACATGATGTTGAAACTATCTAAAATTTATCAGAGGACAAGAAATTACAACCAAGCTGAAAAATATTTTAAAAAAGTATATGCAAAAAGTCCTGAAAAACATACAGAAGCTTTGTATGGATATGCTCAAATATTAAAAAATAAAGGGAAATATGAACTGGCTATCGAAAAGCTAAAAACTTTCGAAGATGAATACAAAGGATATAAATATAGCCGCCGGGATATTATTGAGGAAATTAAAATGCTTAATAATGTTATTGAGCAAATAAAAAATCCATTAAATGTTGAGATATTTCATCTTGACACATCAATCAACAAGGCACATATTGAATTCAATCCTTTAGTATTAAATAATAAAAAACTGATATATGGTTCATTAAGAACGGATACATTGCCAACAATTGAAACCGAACAAGGAGAAAAGATACAAAAGAGGCCTGTCCGAAAATTTTATCAGTCCAAGAGAACAGGAGAAAATGAATGGACATTTGACGGAGAATTTAATGAACAATTCAACTATCCTAATGCTAATACTGGTAACGGATCTTTTTCCCCGGATGGAAAAGAATTTTATTTTGCAAAATGTCAACCCAATTGGAATAATAAAATGATTTGCCATATTTATATCAGTAAAAAAGAAAACGATGGATGGTCCTCACCAGAAAAATTAGGCGCACCTGTAAACATGGAAAATTATTCATCTACACAACCTACGGTTGGTTATATTACCAAATATCGCAGAAAGCATAAAATCCTTTATTTTGTTTCCGACCGCCCTATAAGAAGCCAGGGTGGATGGGATATATGGTTTAGCATATTTGATGCTCGCGACAGTATTTTTAAACGTGTAGATAATGTTGACGGTAGATATATTAATACTGAAGGAAATGAAATATCACCTTATTTTGATCAAAATTCACGGACGTTATATTATAGTTCCGATTACAAATCACCCTATGGTGGATATGATATTTATAAAATAAGGGGGAATGGCAGGAAATGGAAAAACAAAGAATATCTAAATTATCCAGTAAATACCGGCGCTGATGAATCTTATTATTCAATAAACCCATGGAAAAAGGAAGAAGCGTTTTTTGCATCGAACAGGGATGGTACTGTAGAATTATTGCATCCAAATTGTTGTGATGACATTTTTTCTGTTTTTTATAAAGATTTTATTAACATTGCTTTAACCGGGCAAATATATGAAGTTCCACCAAGTGCCAATTACATTAAAAAAGACACTTCTCAAAAAACACCATTAAACAACGCACTTGCCGAAGTTTATTATTGGGACAAAACAGATAGTTCCATGACATTCCTGTATTCTGATACAACCAATGAAAATGGTGATTATTTTGTTCCGCTTGATCCTAATGAAACATACAGGATACTTTTGAAAAAAGATGGATATTTTTATGAAATGGTGAACTTAAATACAAAAGAGATGGAACGTTCTGATACCCTCCATAAAGATGCGTTCCTGTTTAAAATACCAGACGAGCCCATTGTTTACAATATATATTATGAATTTGACAGTTCATCGCTAACAGAACAGGCTAAAAACAAAATTGACACCACTATATTCAAAATCCTACAAGAAACTCCTGATATTATTGTTGAGTTGAGTTCACATACAGACAGTAAAGGAAGTGATGAATATAACAAAGAGCTATCACAAAGAAGGGCACAAAGTGTTGTTGATTATCTCCAGAACAAAGGAATTGATAAAAAAAGACTCAGGGCTAAAGGATATGGTGAAAGTAAACCTATCGCCACGAATGAAACAGAAGAAGGAAGAGCACAAAACAGGCGTACCGAATTTGAAGTTATAGGATCCACGAATCCATATTCCAAACTAAATGTCTCTAAGATGAAAATCATAAAAAAAAACCCTAAAGGAGAAGAACTAAGAAATAAAATGAAAAACAGATAACAAAAAACCTTAGGTTTAACACGTGTTGTATATTAAATAATATTGCGTTTAATGTATTTAACCCAACCTGTCAAGTGTTTTAACAATCTCCATACTATTGATTTTCACATTGCTTCCATTCAATGTAATGATTTTATCATTTTTGAATTCTGTAAGCGTACGGATAAAACTCTCTTTTGTTGTACCGGTCAATTCTGCTAATTCCTTCCTGGTTAATGGAAATTCAAAACTATTTGAATTAAAAATGCTTTCAGCAAAATATAATAAAACAGAAGCAACACGGCCTGGTAATTGCTTATAAACCTGATTCAATAACTTATCTAATATAAAAAGTACTTCCTTACTAATTTCAGATACAATCATTTCTGCATAAGCATTGTTATTACGAAAAACAGTCATAAATGCATCATATTCTATAAAACAAATTTTACTATCTTTCACTGAACCGGCAGAATATTCAAATAATTCGCTACCAAATATACTAGACATACCAATGTATTCTCCTTCTTTTGAAAGCTTTATAATATGTTCCTTGTCTTCTCTTTCCCTCTTATATAGTTTAACCAGTCCTTTATTAATAAACATGACATCTGAAAAGCGTGTTTGCTGACGAAATATAATGCTTTTAGAAGAAAAATCAATAAAATGACTATGCTTTTCTAACACTTGCTGATCCGTGGTGTTCAACAAGTGTTTATAAGGGATATTAAAATCTGTATTTGATAGTAGATTATTCATGCATATAAAAATATTTTCAAAGATATGAAAAAAACTATGATGATACAAATCATTTTTGTATGGTAACATATATCACCATACATGGTTTCCGTATTCACTCTTTCCTTAATATTTTTGTATTGTATATGAATTATTTAAATATCTCTTTTACCATTTATTTATCCTATTGTATACTTATATTCAAACAATTAAAACTAATATAAACCCTTTTCTACTTGAAAGCCATACAAAAACCCCATACCTATGAATAACAAGAATGTATTAGCAATAGATGATTCAATGACCAATAACGTGTTATTAGAAGCAGTATTGAATAATAATCAATATTCTATGTATACCGCTTTAGACGTGCATGAAGCATACAGAATCCTCAATGAAGTCCAAATAGACTTAATACTCTTAGATCTTATAATGCCAGGTGTAAGTGGTATTGAATTTTTAGAAGAAATAAAAAAACATGAAAACATGAAAAATATTCCTGTAATTGTTATATCAGCCGTTACAGATGAAAACATACAAAATAAGGTATTAAATGGTGGAGCAGCATATTTTATGGATAAACCTGTAAATATTAAGACACTAATTAATAAGGTGGATGAACTTACAAGCGAGGCAATCCTTGAATGAATTATTTAATAAATCATTAATAAATAAAACTGGTTCAAATCAGATATCTCTATATTAAAAGTTATATCTAAAAAAAATATTTTTAAAACATATTTTTTAGATTTTATTGTATATTTGCAATTAACCGGATATAATTCATTTTTATACCATTACTTTATTTACAAAAATGACAATTAACGAACTGCAGAATACAATTATTAAAGAATTTGAAATGCTTGATTCCTGGAAACATAAATTCCAGTATCTCATTGAACATGCTCACTATATGCAAGACAACAAGTTAATAACAACACATGCGGTACAACAAAAGATTGAAGAAAAAATTGATAAAGTCCGGTTAACTGCATACCAGGCAAACGGGATAATTTTTTTTTCAGCTATGGCTGATAATACTATAACAAAAGGTATCGTGGGAATGTTAATCAGAATACTATCAAACAGAAGGCCTGAAGAAATCATTAGTGCTGATATATATATACTAGACCGGTTAAAGCTAAAAAACTCGATATCATCAATCAAATTAAATAAAATATTTTCTTTGTTAAGAATTATGAAATTTTCTGCCCTGGATCTTAAAAAAAATGCAGAATATGTTACCACCAGAAGCAAAAAGATCACGTTTAATAAAACATAAAGCAAAAGAACTTGGATTCTCTGACTGCGGAATCTCTAATATTTCAAGTTTAGATCATGAAATTGAAATCTTTGAACAATGGATAGCAAGCGGACAGCATGGAAAAATGCAGTACCTTAAAAACCATATAAATAAACGTAAAGACCCGCATTTATTATTAGAAAGTGCAAAATCCATTATATCTGTTATATTAAACTATTATCCCCAACAACTGTTAGCAGATGATGTACCAAAAATTGCCAAGTATGCATATGGAAAAGATTATCATAAAATCATAAAAAAAAGACTAAATAACTTATACGCATTTATTAATGAAGAAATCACCGATACAAAAGGTAGAGTATTTGTTGACACGGGCCCTGTTTTGGATAAAGTGTGGGCACAACGCGCTGGACTTGGCTGGATAGGAAAAAACAGTCTGCTCATTCACCCGGTATTCGGTTCATATGTATTAATAGGTGAAATTATTGTTGATTTGGAACTGGAATATGATACTCCTGTCCCGGATCAATGTGGCGATTGTACTATTTGTATTGCTTCGTGTCCAAACCAGGCAATCAATCATAACAAAACAATCAATGCATCAAAATGCATATCATACCATACAATTGAAAAAAAACACTCGTCAGCCGTTGCCTCATCGAACAATTATCAAAATCAAATATTTGGATGCGACATTTGCCTTGATGTCTGTCCCCGGAATAAACAACCGGTACCGCATAATGATCCTGAGCTTAACGCAAAATCCGAATTATTTAACATGAGGCGGGAAGACTGGAACCATTTAACAAAAAACAAATACCATGAATTATTTAATGGAACAGCGATAAAGCGAATTGGTTTTGAAAAATTAAAAGAACATATTCAACTTACCACTTAATGTTAGATAATGAGGCTCGTGAAATAACAAAAATGCATAGTTTACTGATATAAATGAGCAATTTTGGGGGTAAGCGTAACGAAGCCTACCCCGTAAGAAAGAATGACTGTATCGAGGTTAGCGGACATTATGGACAGGCACTAATTAGTGCCTGTCCATAAAGTCAAGTGTTTGCTCTATAAAGTTC
>CAYFQI010000176.1:0-6212 GCA_964345135.1 uncultured Bacteroidales bacterium | reverse complement strand
GCCGAAATCACTGCATTAGAAGTTGTTGAAGCTCTTGAAGGAAGTATAACACCAGTGGATTGCATTGAAGATAAGAATGAATGTAATTTTGATCCGGCAAAATGTAGTGTTTCAAAGTTGTGGAATGAATTAAATAATGTGATTAAGAATTATTTAAAATCAAAAACTATAGCAGAAATCATTAATGAAATTGCTTAAAAAACCTTACATGTCCCGAAAATCAAAAAAATGTAATAAAGACAGATCGTGTAGATTTGATATAAAAACAACGGCTCGCCTGTAAATCAAAAATAAAAACCCACATGAACTTTTTGTTTATAAAATTTACGGGGGCTTGCAGTATAGATTCGCATATTATGTTTCGGACTATGTTTGCATCACTTCTTTGTTGTTAATCTTAATCGTAGTACTGTCTGCTTTTTTGTTGTAACCGACTGTGACAGTATCTCCTGTATGTATATCGGATCTGATAATTACTTCGGCGATCGGTTCTTCGACATATTTTTGGATAGCTCGTTTCAAAGGACGTGCTCCAAACTGGATATCATATCCTTTTCTTCTGATAAATTCTTTGGCTGATGGTGTAAGTTTGATCTTATACCCCAATCCCTCAATTCGTTTATACAATCCATCCAGTTCAATATCTATGATCAAATTCAACGCTTCTTTATCCAGTGTGTTGAATATTAGCACGTCGTCCACTCTATTCAGGAATTCGGGTGCAAACGTTCTTTTCAACGCTTTTTGTATTACGCCTTTGGCATGTTCATCCGTTTTTGAAGCATCTGTTGAGATATTAAAACCAATGCCTTGTCCGAAATCCTTTAATTGTTTTGTTCCAATATTGGATGTCATGATGATGATGGTATTTCTGAAGTCAACTCTCCTGCCCAAACTGTCTGTCAATTGTCCTTCATCCATAATTTGAAGCAGAATATTAAAGACATCCGGGTGTGCTTTTTCAATTTCATCCAGTAAAACAACAGAGTAGGGCTTATGCCGTACTTTTTCAGTCAGCATACCTCCTTCTTCATATCCTACATATCCCGGGGGAGCTCCTACAAGTCTTGAAACAGAGAATTTCTCCATGTATTCGCTCATATCCACTCTCACCAGATTGTCTTCGCTTTCGAACAGGTACCGGGAAAGTACTTTTGCCAACTGTGTTTTTCCAACACCAGTAGGGCCTAAGAAAATAAAAGAGCCAATAGGTTTATTCGGGTCTTTTATTCCTGCACGGTTTCGTTGAACTGCCTGGACTATTTTTTTGATGGCTTCATCTTGTCCTACAATATTCTCTTTTAATTCATCTTTCATTTTCATTAGCCTCGTGCCTTCCGCTTCGGCAATTCGTTGAACAGGAACACCACTCATCATTGCCACTACTTCAGCAACATTTTCTTCATGCACGCTTTGCCTGTTTTGAGCAAGTTCTTCTTCCCATTTATTTTTTTCACTGCTCAACTGATCTAAAAGCGTTCGTTCTTTATCCCTGAAACTTGCTGCTTTTTCAAAATCCTGGTCTTTTACAGCCTGTATTTTACTTTTTTTCGTGTTTTCAATCGTGTTTTCAATATTCAGAATTCTTTCCGGTACTACAATATTGGATATATGCACTCTGGAACCTGTTTCATCAAGGGCATCAATTGCTTTGTCCGGTAGATGCCTGTCCGTGATATATCGCGATGTCAAATGAACACACGATTTAATGGCTTCGGGTGTATAAAATACATTATGATGGTCTTCGTAACGTTTTTTAATGTTATTGAGGATTTCAATGGTTTGTTCAGATGTGGTAGGTTCTACACGTACTTTTTGGAAGCGCCGTTCCAGTGCACCGTCTTTTTCAATGTGTTGCCTGTATTCATCCAGAGTGGTAGCACCAATGCATTGTATTTCGCCTCGGGCCAGGGCAGGTTTGAGCATGTTCGCTGCATCCAGTGAACCTGTTGCACCCCCGGCACCTACTATTGTATGGATCTCGTCAATGAATAAAATTACTTCATTTGTTTTTGACAATTCATTGAGCAAAGCTTTTATTCGTTCTTCAAATTGCCCCCTGTATTTAGTGCCGGCTACAAGTGATGCAAGGTCCAGGCTAACCACCCGTTTATTGAACAGTATTCTGGATACATGACGTTTAACAATACGCATTGCTAACCCTTCAACAATTGCAGATTTGCCAACCCCGGGATCACCAATCAATACCGGATTATTCTTTTTGCGCCTCGTTAAAATCTGGGCAAGGCGTTCTATTTCTTTTTCTCGGCCTACGATCGGATCAAGTTTCCCTTCGTCTGCCGCATGCGTAAGATCTATTCCAAAATTATCAAGCACCGGGGTACTTGAACTGGATTTGACGGAATCTTGTCCCATGGAACCTTTACCGCTGCCACCACCAAAATCACCTGATTGTTCTTCATTCGATTCGTCTTCGGGCATGTCTGCCTTTGCCTTGGTGGTGGAACGATTATTCAGTTCTTTCTTTAATATGCCATAATCAATGTTCATGTTGTTCAATAATTGTGTTACTAAATTGTTTTCTTCTCTTAAAATAGCAAGAATCAAATGGCCTGTATCAACCCGTGTGTTCTTTAATGACCTTGCTTCCAAATAAACTAATTTAAGAATCCTTTCTGCATTTTTAAGCAAAGGAATATTTTCCGGGTTGCTGGTCACTTTTGTTGTATCTGCTTTAATTGAATCTTCAATGGATTTTTTTAATGTTGATAAATCAACACCCATCGTTACAAGTATATCAATTGCAACACCTTCTCCTTCACGAAGAAGTCCTAATAACAAGTGTTCTGCACTGATATAGGAATTCCCGAGCCTTATGGCTTCTTCTTTGCTGTAAGATAATACATCTTTAATTCGTTGCGAAAATTTTGCATCCATATTCATCATACTTTTCTCCTTTTACAAAAATAAAATATTTTACCATAACAGGCATAATAATTACAAATATTATATTATTTCAGTTTAAAAAAAATAAAAAAATCAATACTGATTTTTTTATAAACACTAATTGTTAATAAAATCTATGTCCCTTACGATTAATTTAAGAAAATATTATATACTTTAGCTTGTTCTTTTTCATAATAGATAAAATCAAATTAACTATTATACAAAAAATGAGCCAAAAACATTTTTAAAATTATAACATATTTAGTAAAAGTATTATTGTATGGAAGACGGACAAACGATAATTAGAACGAACATAGAAGAAGAAATGAAGTCGGCTTACATTGATTATTCAATGTCAGTCATTGTTTCACGTGCACTCCCCGATGTAAGAGATGGTTTGAAGCCTGTACACAGGAGGGTTTTGTTTGGTATGTCTGGGATTGGTCTTTATTCAAATCGATCATATAAAAAGTCAGCCAGAATTGTTGGTGAAGTATTGGGAAAGTATCATCCTCATGGCGATTTGTCAGTTTATGATGCAATGGTACGAATGGCTCAGACATGGTCTATGCGATATCCATTAATCGATGGCCAGGGTAACTTTGGTTCTGTTGATGGAGATAGCCCTGCAGCTATGAGATATACCGAAGCCAGGCTCAAAAAAATCGCCGAAGAATCATTAAAAGATATTGAAAAAAATACCGTTGACTTTCAGCTTAATTTTGATGATTCTTTAAAAGAACCGATAGTATTGCCAACACGAATTCCGAATTTATTGATCAACGGGGCCTCGGGAATTGCTGTCGGAATGGCTACAAGCATGCCGCCTCATAATATATCTGAAATTATTGATGCTACCATTGCTTATATAGACAATCATGATATTGAAATAGACGAACTTGCTAAATATGTTAAAGCACCTGATTTTCCTACAGGTGGAACCATCTATGGAATTAATGGGGTGCATGAAGCATATCATACCGGAAGAGGAAGGATCGTCGTAAGGGCCAAAACTACCATTGACACGACTAAAACAGGTAGAGATCAGATAATTGTTACAGAAATACCTTACATGGTAAATAAGGCTGATCTGATTCAGAAGATCGCAGATCTTGTGAATGAAAAAAAGATAGAAGGCATATCATATATTAATGATGAATCCGACAGAAACGGGATGCGCATTGTCATCATCATGAAAAGAGATGCCATTGCCAATGTAGTATTAAACAAGTTATATAAATACACTCAGTTGCAAAATAATTTTAATGTCAATAATGTCGCACTCGTAAACGGGCGGCCAAGGACCTTAAACCTGAAGCAACTGATTCATTATTTTGTAAAACACAGGCATGAAGTAATTGTTCGAAGAACTCAATATGAACTGGAGCAGGCTAAAAATCGGCAACATATTTTGGAAGGTTTGTTAATTGCTTTGGACAATCTCGATGCTGTTATCAAACTCATCAGGGAATCCAAAACACCGGAAATAGCCAAAAACGGGTTAATGGATAATTTCGACCTTTCTGAAGTACAGGCCAAAGCCATATTAGACATGAGGCTGCACAGGTTAACCGGCCTGGAACGTGATAAAATCAAAGAAGAATACAATGAGCTGATGAAGCAAATTGAATATTTTGAACGGGTACTGAACGAAGAATCATTGCGAATGCAGATCATCAAAGATGAACTGGCAGAAGTAAAAGAAGCATATGGCGACGAGAGAAGAACAGACATTGTAATGAGCGAAGAAGAATTTAATCCCGAAGATTTTTATGCTGATGATGATATGGTTATCACCATGTCTAAAATGGGATACATGAAAAGAACACCTCTTTCCGAATTTAAAACACAACGAAGAGGAGGGATTGGTGTAAAAGGCAGTATCACGAGAGATGAAGATTTTTTGGAACATATTTTCAGTGCAACAATGCACAATACCTTGTTGTTTTTCACTAAAAAAGGAAGATGTTACTGGCTTAAAGTATATGATATTCCTGAAGGGGCCAAAGTGTCTAAAGGACGTGCAATACAAAATATTATTAATATTGAACCCGATGATACCATCCAGGCTTATATGAATGTAAAAACCCTTGATGACAAAGAATACCTGGATACACATTTTATTGTCATTTCAACAGAAAAGGGAGTTATTAAAAAAACATCGCTTGAAGCCTTTTCACGGCCAAGACAAAATGGCATTAATGCCATTAACGTGAAGGACGGGGACAACCTGATCGGGGCAAAATTAACCAATGGCGATAGTCATATTATGATCGGGGTGAAATCAGGGAAAGTTGTACATTTTTGCGAAACCGACGTACGGCCAATGGGCAGAACAGCGTCTGGTGTAAAAGCCATTACCATGTCTAAACCCGGTGATATGGTAGTGGGAATGGTTTGCGTAAAAAATGAATCAGAAAATATCCTGGTAATATCCGAAAAAGGATATGGTAAACGGTCAAGAGTGGCCGATTACAGGATCACTAAACGTGGAGGAAAAGGCGTTAAAACCATTAATATCACTCCAAAGACAGGAGACCTCATCGGTATCAAATCTGTAAGTGAAGTCCAGGATGTGATGATTATTACGAAAGAAGGTGTGACCATCCGCATGGCTGTTGATAAAATTAAAATAGCGGGACGGGCCACGCAAGGAGTCCGGTTAATTAATTTACGGCCAGGTAGTGAGATCGCTTCCGTGACGATTGTAGATAGTACTGAAAATGACGAAGAAGTTGTAAATATCCCGGGAAATAGTGATGAACATATTAATGAGCAACATACGGAAAACAAAGCTGATAATAATGAAGGCCAGGATAATAAAGAGGAATAATTTATGCATTATTGATGCCTGTTTATTTCCTTATTATTAGATCAATACATGGAAAAGTAAAACATGGTCAAAACGATATCATACATTAAAAAAGGATTGCTCCTTTGTTTTGTGTCGTGTGTTTACAACACGAAAGCACAGGATAAATACCTGTCAGAAGATATAGATATGGATGTTTTGTCTGCTCAGGACATGAATATGAATTCAGATACTTCTCAAATAAAAGTTATATCGGCAAGCCGTAGCACGAAATACTTAAAAGATATCCCGGTATCCATTCAAGTCATAAAACACGATGAGATTATCAGAAACCATTATACATCATTGACTGATGTTCTGAAAGCACTACCAGGCATCAGGGTTTCTCAGCCAGGCTCCGGTCAGGCAGGAGAGAATTTTCAGATTCGCGGGCTCACTGGAAATTTTTATACAAAGATATTGTTGAATGGTATCCCCATAAAACCATCTACCG
>CAYFQI010000175.1:0-6213 GCA_964345135.1 uncultured Bacteroidales bacterium | reverse complement strand
TACACTCTAATTTTATAATGATCCTTAAAAACTTAGAAATATAAACAGATGAAAAATATCCATAAATATCACCTTAATATTGCGCATTCAGGGACACCGCAAGCCTTGTTATCAAACATTATGACCCAAACACTCGACATTATAAACAGACACTAACATATTTATAACCTGATTCCCATAAATAAAATATCGTCTACCTGGCAGTTATCTCCTTTCCATGCATAAAATTTCTTCTCAATCAATATTTTTTGTTCATCCATTGGCTTTGGGTGGATTTGTTTGATTAAATCCATCATTCTTCTCATTTTAAATTTATCTTCATTCTCACCACCAAACTGATCAACAAACCCATCAGAAAACATATATATAATATCTTTTTCATTCAATTGAATTTCCATTGTTTTAAAATCTTTTTTAATTCTTTTCCTGATTAAAGCCCCTCCGCCAATAGGTACAGATAATCCTTTAATTTTCATTAATTCATTATTTTTTACAATGATAAGGGTTTGCATTGCAGAAGAAATAAGTGCTTTATATGTTTTGGGGTTGAATTGAATGATACTCATATCCATGCCATCATTGGAGTGTGTATCTTCGTTTTGGTTTAATATGTTTTGTATCTCTTTTTCCAAATGAGTAAGGATATCCGAAGGAGTATTGACATTGTCTCTGTTGCAAATATCTTTTAATAAAGTCATTCCTATCATTGACAACATTGACCCCGGTACCCCGTGTCCTGTACAATCGGAACATACAATAATATATTCCCCATTTTTATTCTGGTTAAACCAGAAAAAATCACCGCTTACAATATCACGTGGCAGGTAAAATACAAAAGCGTCTTTTACAGTTTGGTGAATTCTTGATAACGAGGGAAGCATACCTGATTGAATTCTCCTGGCATAGTTAATACTATCAGTAATATTTTTATTTTTAATTTCAAGTTCTTTTTTTTGCCTCTGGACTTCTTTTGTCCTTAAATCCAATTGGGTTTCAAGATATTCCTGTAATTTTCGATGATTCCGTTCACGAATAGCAATGATAAGTATGACCAGTAAAATCAAAAGGGTGATTACACCCAATATAAACCACCATGTTTTCCAAAACGGTATACTAATTCTTAAATTAAAGGTTGTTGGTTCTGTATTGCAGATTCCATTTTCATTGCATGATTTTACCAAAAACGTGTAATTCCCATCATCCAGTCTGCTGTATTTAGCTATACGATTATTACCTGTCTGGTTCCATCCAAGGTCAAATCCTTCTAATTTATAGGAATATGTAACATCCTGGGGGGCTGTAAGATTGATGCCTATATATTCAAACTCAACTTTATACGACCCATAAGGAAGTTTAATAGATTCTTCCGGATCATAAGGTTTCTCATTTATAATAACTGATATAATATTTGTATTGGGAGGCATTTTATTGGGCTTTTCTTTATCACTATTAATGGATATCATTCCCTGATTGGTGCCGATAAGAAAAAGAGAATTTTCACTTACTATGGCATTAGGATTGCAATCTCCTTTAAATCCTTTTTTGGGCCCATAGTGTTCAATTTTCTGATTAAAATAGATTCTGCTCAACCCTATACGGTGTCCAACCCAAATAGTTCCTTTGGCATCCTGGCCGATACTATAACAATAATTTGACTTCAATCCTCTGTTTTTAGAATAATTGACCAATGAATCACTAGTAAATTTAAACACTCCATCTCCATATGTTCCTGCCCATAATACTCCATTTTGATCAATTGTAAGGCATGTAAATTCAAGTTGAACATTAGATTCCAGGGCAAAAGCTTCATATCCGGCTAAGGTATAAATACCGTTGCTTTTGGTTGCAATATAAATTGTATTATTATCCTTTTTACATATATCATTTATTTTATTGTGAGGAAGGCCGTTCAATGTATTATAATGTTTTCTTTCATTATTTTTTGTATTGAAAACATATACACCATTGTGTGTCGCACAATATAATGTAGAATCATCCCCGGTAATATCCGTGACTTTATTGGCTAATGAATTATCTGAGATAAAATATTGGGTGAAATATTTCTGAGATTGTTCTTTTTTATATAGTCCATATTGTTCTGTCCCTGCCCAAAGGGTGTTTTTTTTGTCAATATATAAAGATATTACCCGGTCTTCAGGCAATCCGTTTTTTTTATCAAAAAGAAGATATTTAAACTCACCATCAGGCTGTGGTATAATTTTCAAAAGCCCTTTTTCACCTCCAACCCAATAAATGCTATCATTTTTTTCAATAGATAAAGCATTATTATTCAGGGGATAATCTTCATGATCAAAAAATTTATATGCTTTCATAATCAACCCTGCCAGTCCCGATCCATATGTTGCAAACCAGATATTGCCTTCCTTATCTTCAAAAATTTGTTTTACATACTGACTTCCTAATCCATTATTTTGATTATAGTGAATTATTTGATTATACTTTCTTTCTTTTTCTGAATAACTCATTTTATATGCTCCATTGCCAAATGTTGCTATCCATAAGTTATGATGCCTGTCATGAGTTAAATATTGTATGTTTACATTTTCAAGATTAAATGTTTTTCCAACATTTTTAACTTCAATTTGCTTTGTATTGGTATTGCGAACAAGAAACAATCCATCCATACTGGTGCCAATCCAAAACCCATCCTTTGTTTTGGAAGGAATTATACATGTAACTTTTGTTGAAGGAAACCCGTCTGTTTTATTTACTAATATGGTGGAATCATTAATATTACCGAAAAATAAACCATCATTGGTCCCCAATAACAAATGATTTTTATTATATAATGCCAAAGAATAAAGTAATTTATTATTAAGTCCGGTTGAAATAAACTGTATTTCGTGTTGTTGGTTAATTGTTATAATGCCCTCATTTTGAGATATCGCATAAATCGTATTTTGATCATCTCCTGTAATCGCATTTACTTTGCTTTTAAAGTAAGAGGTTGCATTAATCCTGTGAAATATACCATTTTTAAAAAAAGAGATGCTTCCGTCATTATGCCCAAACCACACCCCCCCCTGCCCGTCTTTATAACTACAAGTAACGTAAGCAGAAGAAATAGAATCTCCTTTTATTAGACTTGAAAATTTGATCCCGTCAAACATGCAAAGGCCTTCCCCTGTACCCAACCACATATACCCGTCATTGTCCTGATGTATGGTATATATGAATCTATGACAAAGGCCGTCTTCAATATCATAATGTCTGAAGTTATAATTTTGTGAAAAGGCAACAAGTACACTTACAAAAAAAACTATAATAATACGAACAATTCTGTATCTCATATATTATAAAACATGTATTAAAAAATTAAGATGTATTATTTTACGCAAAATTTCAATTATGGATACATTTATTTTAACCTGCTTTAATATTCTTCATTTTAAATGCAATTTCTTTATTTTAAATGAATAATGCAGGTTAACACGTTTATGTTATGAACGAGCACTAATTATCGGACAAATTACTTTCTTTTCACCCCAATTTGATATTTGTATTTAGGTACGCCGCCAATGGGAATAGTATAAAAAGGTAACAATTCACCATACTGGTTTGTTACATATATTACAACATTATTGTTTTTTATAGGTGTTGCCTTGTTCTTAATAAACTGGAAATCTAAAGATGTTCCTTTTTCCTCTTCTTTAATTTTAAATTCTGTTGTTACCCACTCATTATCTCCTGAAGCTTTAACGAATGTTCCTCTTCGGGCAACAGAAACGATTCTGATATACCCATCATTATCCCAGTCAAAATTAGATTGTTTTACAGAAATGGTTTCATCATCAATATAAGGATAAATATGCGATACTTCATTCGGATCGTCGTGCATCCGAAATGAATATTCATAAGCAAATGCATTAGCTCCTTCAATCCGTTTATTTGCATTCATTTGTGTGCTAAGAAAAAAACGATAGAGATTGCCATCATTTCCACTTTCCCCTTGGACAATAATTTTGAATATATATCCTTCAAACTTTTCTATGAATTCGCCTTCGGTTGGATTAAACGGGCCAAATGTAAACCATTTATTATCAAACTGATCATCTTTTCCGAATATCCTGGTATCCAATAAGTTCCCACTATTGTAATTGCCAACTGGTTCCGGGCTTTGGGCATCCTTATTTGAATAAGCTCCCTGACCCCCATATATTGAATAACTCATTTTTGTATTGAAATCCCCATTTGCTTCATCTATTTCTCCTCCAACATCCGGATCAAAAATCCTGATAAAAAGAGGCATTGAAAAATATTTTGGAACAAGAAAGAAAAATATTTGTGTATAATCATCATCTCCCCATTTTGTAGACGCTTCCGGGCCAAATGTCATCAAATAGGGTATATTTTCATCTTCTGCAGGAACAGGTTGCCCTGATGTATTCAACAATATATTAAAAAGAAAAACAATCAATACCCCTCTAATCATCGCTCTGCAATTTACTTTCACAATTCTGTTTGTAATATACAATATTTTTCTTTTATTATACGAACAAATTTAAAAAATAATATTTAAGGGGCCTTCTATTAATTATTTTCTTTCAAAAAGCAAATATAATGAATAATCCCGATTGGTATACTACAATATAATTTTAGTTCGTTTCGCTCCTAAAATCATGTAGAATATCCATCGGCATAAAGATGCAAGGCATAATTTTTTTGAATAGCCTTAGTTATTTAGGTAATATTTTAATCATTTTATAATTACATGTTTTCAGGTTTTCGTCATCATCTTTGGGTTTTATGCCTAAAATAATTTTATAATCTCCCGGTTTTTGATATTTATGATAGATTTTCTTTCCTCTTAGTTGTGTTTCATCTCCCAAAGACCAATAAAAATCGTTAATCTCAAAATTCAGGTTCATGGGTTGCCCGGTCAACTCAATTTTTTTGTTTACATAAAAGGTATCTGGAGCGTTAATATAGACCTGTTTTATTTGTTCCAGCTCTAAAGGATATGTTGCCTCATTCATAAACACCTGGTTTGTCATTGTATCAATTACATTTAGCTCAATAATGTATTTCCCGGGTCCATTATAACAATGTTTAGCTTTTAAACCACGTTTTTTGGTCCCATCTCCAAAATCCCATTCATATTTGAATGATGTAGTTTCCAGTTCCATTGCACCTTTTTCAAATACTTCAATACAGTAATCTTCCTCTCTTACTGAATCACAATTTTCAAATTCAGGGAATGGTACTGTAAAATAATAAATATCATCGCTTCCCTCACGGTTGGATGAAAAGTACCCCATTTCATTATTCCTGTTGGATACATATCCAAAATCATCAGCAAAAGAATTGAAAGGCAAAGGTAGTTTCACGGGTTTACTCCATTGTTCATTAATCTTGTCCGAAAAAAAAATATCAAATCTTCCTATCTTATCATGTTTTTCAGATGTAAAATAAATTCTGCCACTTTCAGAAATAAAAGGGTATCCTTCGTCCCCGTCTGTATTAATTATTTTTCCAAGGTTTTGGGGTTCCATCCATTCAATCCCATTATTCCGGCATACATAAATATCTTTGCCGCCAAAGCCTCCAGGCATATCCGAAACAAAAAAGAGCATCGTACCATCAACATTCAAAGCAGGAGATTGTATATTAAAGGTATCTCGATTATATTTAAAAGCCTCTTTTTCAATCCATTGCCCGTTAATATTTTCTGCTATAAAAATTCCAAGTTTATTTTTTTCATCTTTCCTGCTTGTATAAATATTTCGTGTATAATACATGATCGTGTTGTCTTTAGAAAATGTTAATGCCCCTTTATGTATAGGAAAGTCGAGGTGTTCAGAAAAAACATTCACATTTCCCCAATCTTCTTGTATCTTTTCAACGAAAAATAAATCATAAACCGGTTTATTATCGGGAGTAGAATATCTTATAAATTCTCCTTTTTCCCTGTCAGAACAGAATACAACTCCATTTTGATACATGGCAGGAGCAAATTCATTGTATTGATCCGTGTTGAAAGGGAGTCGTTCTAAACTATAATTTTTATTCCTGAATTGTGAATAGGAATGATAAAAAATAGACTCGAAAAGTATTAGAAAAAAAAATTTAAGGATCACCTTCATCTGTTTAAAATTTTAGTCATTTAATGTAATTTATTGCCTGGTTTACAGAGGAATAAAGGTGGTGTGAGATTGAGATTTGGGCATGGAGACATCCCCTATACTCTATACC
>CAYFQI010000174.1:0-6354 GCA_964345135.1 uncultured Bacteroidales bacterium | reverse complement strand
AAATAAATATAAAAACATAAAGGCACATAATAGAATGAATAAAAATCCTGATAATTTCCATTGCTTTCTAAAACGTAATATTATCATGTTCAGAATAAATAACAATGCTGTAACTGCTTCTATAATTCCTCTAGCGTATAGGCCGCCTATTATATTATAAACGGCAAACAAGAGCAAAAACAACACACCTAACATACTGAACGTGTGTATTATAAATATTTTCTTTATATTGACCTCGTCACATTTATCCAATAAATCCAATCTAAAAATTTTGTTGATTTTGATTTTGTGAGGCATGTTATTTATTCATATAAATTGAAATAAATAGATATTAAATACAAATTTAATAATTTTTGTGTTAAGGAATTCCAATAACAATAAAAATGGATATAAATAATTGTTTTATATAATATGAATAATTTTTTATATTTACATAAATTCAATGAATATTTTAATAAATAAATAAATCTAAAACATCTGAAGAATGAAAAAGCAAATCATCATTTTAGTTTCAGTGTTCATGTCCTTTGCCGGTTTTGCACAGGATTATGTTCCTACCCAGGAAGACCTTAATCAATTCCAAAACACCAAAACATTGGTGGTATTAGAAGCAAACCCTTTGCTAGAATATAATATCAGGATTCAGGAAGTTGTGAAAAAAGAATGGAAAATAACGAATTATGAATTTATTTCAACCAAAGAATTTGAGGAAAAAAGAAAAAACCCTGAATATTCATTTCTTGTAATGACCGAGGTTGGCTTCGAGAGAGATAAAACAAAAGCACGCTATAATTTCCTTCATTTATTATTGGGAGGTGACTATTTCAGAGTCAATGAAATGCCTGATTTGGCTGCCATACCAATTGGGTATGCCAGTGTCCCTGAGGACCAATACATGTATAAATTGAATACACTGGTCAGGTTTTTACAACATCATATCAGAACGATTATTGACGATCCAGATAAGATATCCAAGAATGCATTTAAATATTACAAAGACAACATGCAGGATATCAAAGATAAAACCCTTTACCTTCTTAAAGATGAGTTAGCAAAAGAGATTAATTCCGAAATCAGAATAAAAGAAGTTTATCCTCACAAATTTAAAATTGTAACAAAAGAAGAAATCAGACAAGCCATTGAAGATCGTGAGGAAAATGTCGTGTTTCTTCATAAAGTTGGGCCAGAAGGTACACAATTGTATGCCCGTTGTTATAAAATTATTATAGGAGCAGACAATCCAAAGCTCTATTATTTTGATTTCCACATGATTGAAGATGACAAGCCCGATGCATTACTAAAAGATGATTTAGAAAACCTTGCTAAAGGAAAAAGCTTTTCTATTTTTTAAGATATTGTTTTTATAATGACAGAAATATCAGAAGGATTATTAACAGCTTTAACAGAAAAAGCAATCCAATCTGAACGAAAACGCATGAATCATAATTTTCATGATCCGGAAACGGATATTGTTCAGAGAATGCTTAATGCTGTAGAACCGGATTCGTATGTCAGGCCTCATAAACACGAAAATCCTGATAAACATGAAGCATTTATAATTCTTAAAGGACGTATAGTAGCTGTTACATTTAATGATGACGGTTCAATACGAAATCACTCTATCCTCAGCAAATCATCTGGAATTTACGGTGTTGAAATCGAACCGGGAACATGGCACACAATCATTGCATTAGAACACAATTCTGTTGTATTTGAATTAAAAGAAGGCCCCTACAATCCCCTGACAGACAAAAAGTTTCCCTCGTGGGCTCCTGATGAAAATGATAACAATGCTTTAGCATTCAATAAAAAAGTATTATCACGATTAAATATTTAGTGCCTGTTTATAAAGTCAAATGTCTGTTCCCTGTATCTATCATTTAATTTCAAATATAAAACTGCCATGAAGTGAGGGGGTCTAAAAATATCTTGTATTTTTGTGCAATAATGTATAATTGATAATACACTTATTTATGACATTAAAACCATCAATACCTAAAGGAACAAGAGATTTTTCCCCGGGAGTAATACAGAAACGGAACTATATTTTTGATTCAATAAAAGAAATTTTCAGATTATACGGGTATGTCCCCATTGAAACCCCATCGATGGAAAACTTAACAACCCTGACAGGAAAATATGGCAATGAGGGAGATAAATTACTTTTTAAAATACTGAATTCGGGTGATTATTTGTCAAAAATCGATAAAAATGAACTGAATTCTTTTAATGCGCCTCAATTAGCAAATAAAATAGCAGGCAAAGGCTTACGATATGACCTTACGGTGCCGTTTGCCAGGTATATTGCACAACATCAAAACGATATCACGTTTCCATTTAAACGATACCAAATACAGCCGGTATGGCGTGCAGACAGGCCTCAAAAAGGCCGTTACAGGGAATTTTTTCAATGTGATGCTGATATTGTCGGCTCCAGGGCTCTTGTTAATGAACTGGAGCTGGTACAAATGGCCAATGATGTATTTAAAAAACTAAATATTGATATCACCATTAAAATCAACAGCAGAAAAACCATTTCCGGAATTGCCGAAGCATTTGGCCATAAAAATAAAACAGCAGAAATTGCTGCCTCAATAGATAAACTGGACAAAGCTGGTATTTTAAAGGTATCAGAAGAATTAAAACAACAAGGTATTTGCAACAAGGCAATATTATTCATACAAGACCTTTTAAATGAGGAAAATAAAGATAACCTGGAAAAACTTGAAATTTTATTCTGCGATCAATCCACATCATCGGCAACAGGACTAAAAGGGATTGAGGAATTGAATTATTTCCGAAAAATGATTGATGCATTGAATATCCCCAATATCAAAATTGACATGAGCCTCGCAAGGGGACTGGACTATTATACAGGCATCATATTTGAAATTGCGTGCAATGATTTTCCAAGCAGTATAGGCGGAGGTGGAAGATATGATAATTTAACTGAAATCTTTGGCCTTGAAGGTGTTTCTGGTGTTGGTATTTCATTTGGTGCTGAAAGAATATATGATGTGATGGAGCAATTGCAGTTATTCCCTGACACCCTTGTCCCGAATGTTAAACTCATGTTTGTAAATTTTGGCGACAAAGAAGAAACTTATTGTTATACACTTATAAATAAATTAAGACGAAAAGGAATCAGCACGGAAATTTACCCTGATAACGTGAAGTTAAAAAAACAGCTCAATTATGCTAATCAAAAAAACATACCTTACGTGGCCCTGGTTGGTGAGGATGAAATGAAATCAAATATGATTACCCTGAAAAATATGATTACGGGAGAACAAAAGAAAATTAATACCGATGAAATAATTAATACAATTTCACGGTAATGGCACTTCCGGATTTGATTTCAAAATTTCTTGTAATAGAATAAACAGATTTCCTGGCATTTTTCGGACGAAAAACAACAGAATAATTACCTGGTAATAATGTAAGGTTTTCCCTGGTTACATCATTTCTTATATTGTAAACCCACTCTATTTTTTCATTGTTATATCTAAACAAACTTCCATGCCCGGGTGATTGCATCATCAGGTTAACAATTCCCGGGCGTGGAATTTCAATTGTTGTAGTATGACTTTGTTTAATATTTACATCTACATTTAATGTAGGTAATACAGGAATTTCTACATGGTAATTTCCAACCAGGTAACGTTGTTCCCTGTTTATTTCCTGGTAACATAGTGTATTGGATTTCCCTTTTTGATTAACCCTGAATCTCATTTCACTGAATTGATTGCCGCCTGTTGGTTTAACAATAAGCGAACCCATTGGGGCATCTGCAGCAATTATCGTGTGTCGTCCGGAAGTAACTTTAATATTTTTAACCTTCACGGAAGGCAGTGTATGAACCGTCATGTTATAACTAAGTAACGGGTCAAGTAAAATAGTATCAGGATTTCCCCTGTAATTAATAGTATGTATATAGTTATCTTTCAAGCTCCCTGAGTATTCATCATAAAACGTCATGGGCACATTTGTCTCATTAGGCCTTCCGCTTTTGTCCAGCAGGTTCACCTGTGCCGTGGTTGAATTCAGAGCCTGTCTTACGACAACATTCATCATTTTAGTAAATTGTTGTTCACTTGAAGCATTATAGTAATTCCCGATACATTCAAACGATTTTTCGAAATTTTTATCAATTCCAATTCCAAGAATAAATGGTTTTAAAATAATCCCTTTCTTTTGTAATTGCCTCGATATTGCACATGGATCTCCCTCGCACTCTTCTTTCCCATCTGTTATAATGATAATAATATTTCTGCAATTAGGACACCGGCCGGGAAAATCATTCCCACCCTGCTCCAAAGAATAAGAAATGGGTGTCGTGCCCTTTGGGTCAATAAAATTTAATTTTTGCTTTATAGCATTGGCATTGTTATTTCGGAAAGAAACTTCTAATTTAGTATCTTTACAATCCTGGGGGGGTACGGGACTTTGATGTCCATATATCCGCAATGCCATTTGAACATTTTTTTTATCATTAAGACTATCAACGATATCAAACAATGTTTTACGTGCAAGATTTATTTTCTTTTCATTCTCCCACTCTCCTGCCATACTAAAAGAAGCATCAAAAATAAATAAAATTCGTGTTTGCGGTGGTTCTTTTTTGGGTGGTGCCGTTATAGATGCATTAATACAAATAGAAAATAAAATAATACTAATTATAATTTTTTTCATTCCTTCCAAAATATAGCCGTGTTTAATTATTAATTCTTATGTTCCATCAAATCCGGAAATACTAATTTCACTGACATGATGCAATCCTGTATTTGCCCATGCAAATATATAAAAAAAACTTTAAATACTTTTTAAGCAGCCTCTTGGAAACCGTTTATTCAATAAATACTTCGCTTCCTTGTTGGTATCCACTTGCTACAACTGTCATTTTGATATTTTGCCGGTTTACAGTAACCGGTTCTACCAAGATAGTCGGGACCATAATACTGTCATTAAATATAGTTTGGTTATTAATGGTTTGTATTTGTTCATTTTTTGCAAATTTACCTGCCACTTTTACGGCCACTTCTGCAAGGTTTCGAACAGGCTTATAAATAGTCATGGTCTGTGTTCCTTTCACGATTCTCTGACATGCGTCCAGTTCAGCATCCTGGCCTGCAAGCAATACATTTTTTTCTATCCCGTGTTGCTCTATTACCTTTGCAATACCTTCTGCCAATGCATCGTTACCGGCAATTACAGCGTCAATTTCAGACCCGTATTCACGAAGGCATTTTCTCATCTCTTTTTCCCCTGCTTCTTTATCCCATGATTCAGCAAATTGGTCATAAATAATCTGAATATCTCCTTTTTGCAAATAAGGAGATAAAACATTCATTTGGCCTAAGCGCAACATAATAGAATTATTATCTGTAGTAGGCCCTTCGATGAGAACATAATTGCCCCGTGGCCTTATCTTTGTTAAATATTCGGCTTGTTTTTCGCCGACCATCACGTTATCAAAACTCACATAATAATCTAAATCACATCCTTTTACCAAGCGATCATATGCAATAACTTCAATATTATTTTGATGTGCTATCTCTACAATCTTTGAAGACAAATCTTGATTTACCGGTACTACAACCAACACGTCTACTCCTTTTTCAATTAATTCTTCAGCCTGTTTGATTTGTTTTTTCTGGCTATTTTTAGCATTTCTAACATAAACATTCATATCCATTTTTTGGGCATTTTTAACAAAAAATGTCGTGTCTCTTTGCCACCTCTCACGTTCAAGATCACTCATCAATAAACCAATTTCAACCTTTTTATCGAATTGATTGCACGAGGAAAATAATAATGCTATTAATACTGAAATCAGCCCCAAACTAATTTGTTTCTTCATAGTTCAAAGATTTAAATTTGTAAAAAACATACAATCTTTTTTGAAAGATTATTTATTTGCTGCGTCACGCCCTTCCCCAAAATTGCTCATTAACTCAAAATTTCATAACAAGCATAATGAAGCCTGCCCCGTAAGGAAGAATGACTGTATCGGGGGTAAGCGGACATTATAAACAAACATTGTCTATTGTATCATCATCAAATATAGAGAAATATTTTTCTAAATTATATATCCTATTGTACATAATTTGTACTTTTACCCATCAAAAATTAATTATCAACCGAGTCATGACCAAAAATATTAGATGACACACTATTTATCCCGTATTTTAATCGGAATACGCATGATTATAAAAGGTTCTTCTACACCGAGCTGCCGGATAAAACAAAACCAAATAAACTCAATTAACCCAATTAACTTAATTAACTCAATCAACTTAAAAACTTAGAAATCCATCCACTTTCTCGTTCCAAATGATTCACAAGACTTTCCTG
>CAYFQI010000173.1:0-6409 GCA_964345135.1 uncultured Bacteroidales bacterium | reverse complement strand
TAACCTTGGGGAAGTGCTAAGAATTTAAATAAGTGAAAAAATGAAAAAATTTAGCGAATATGAAATAAAATTAATTGATGCAATTATAAGTAAGGCTACTAAAAGTGAAGATTATATTATTTTTATAAATGAAATATTTACTGACCTTTTACCAAATAATTACTTGATTAAATTTGATTTAGAGGAACAGAAAGTTTACCATAATTTGATAAAATGTCGATTCAAAAATTAATTTTAATCGAGATATTTTAGGTAAGCTTATAACTTCTACAAAATTATTGAAACATTTGATTAATGAAGGACTATTATATGCCGAAGTTGATAAAGTGTTGAATTCTAAAATTAAGTATATTCATCCTGAATTAGTCACATTATCATCCGATAATAATTTTATAGAGTTTTTTAGCCCTATTGTAAAAGAGGAATTATCTGAATTATTAAAAAGTAAATATTATATAACGGAAAACTTAATTGAATTAAAAAGACGTGACTTCCTTTCATTTGAGGCAAAAAACAGAAAGGAAGATATTCATTTTATTCTTAAGAATTCTAAAATTTCTAAGTGTCTATTAATTGTTGCAATTTTGTCAATTTTCATTTCATCTGGGGTTGATTTATATATTAATAAATCGAACTGTGAAACTAAAAGCGAGGAAGAAAATAGTGCTTCTGAAGAAAAGTTAATAAAAGTTGATAATTTGAACAAATTAGTTTCAGATAGTATCATAATTACTGATACATTGATGAAAATTCATGAAAAGAATAATTAAATGGCAACACACAATCGAGTAGGCGACGGCCTCCCAAAACTTAGAGCCAGTGCACCTTAACCCCCGTTAAATAATTTTTGCTTTGCAAAAAAAAGTCACTATTTATAATGAAAATGGCAAGACCATATTTGTTTCGCATGGCTATAATGAATCGTGGGATGGTACATATAAATTGAGGCCTATAGAAGCAGGAGATTATTATACCATTGATTTATTCAATGATGGAAGCAAGGTGATTGAAGGGGTCGTGACAATAATATGATAAAAATGGCCGCCGTGCCTGATGGAACATTAATCCGCCCCATCCAGTTCTTTTCTCAACTCAGAAACAAACACGAAGCGCATTTTATCTTCCGGGTATCCCATTTTTTGGATCTCCGTGCGGATATTATCCACTTTTTCATGAGCCCTCACGCTGCTTTCCGGGTGGGTGCATTTTTCTTCATCACAACCTATCACCATCAGTGTGTCATATCCTTTACTTAATGCAAAAAACACGTCCTGTCCTTTTAATTTTCCAACACACGGGATGCCGATGGCAGAGGTATGTCCTGCTTTTTTCTTCAATTGTTTCTCCATCAAAATAAATTCGTATTGCGAATAATAACAGTAAAGCAATAATTGTCTTGTTCCTGCCTGGCCTTTCAACCGATCTGCTTCGCTTTGGATTTTATCTTGAAATGTCCTTACATCTTCCATTTTAAAATCAATGGTGTTGGCCGGGCATAAAGAATAGCATAGGCCACATGCCTGGCATTGATCCTGTGCAATATTGATTTCATGTTTGTGATTGAGAAAAGGTACTTCGTATGGGCACACCCGCACGCAATTCATACAAAATGCACATTTCTCATGATTCCAATGCGCCCCTCTCCCACAGTCCAGACACCTCTTAGTTTCCTGCAATGCTTCGTCGTGTGTAAGAGGTTGCTCTATTTCTTCAAAATGATCAACCCTGCTTTCTACCGATTCAACAGAAGGATTTTGCCGCTTGTGTTTTTTTATATTCTCAATGGTCTGGTCTTTTAAATCATCAATCATTTTTAATTCTTCGGTTTTCCTGCTATCTCTATGCTTTAAAAATGAATCCACCTGTGAGGCGATTCTCCTGGCGTGTGCCATAGACTCTACAACCAGTCCCGGCCCCTCCGATACCTCTCCACATGAAAATATTCCTTTTTTACTTGTCATCCCTGTTTGTTTATCTATTTTTAGCCTTCCGCGCTTATCGAGTTTAATCCCCATTAACTGGAGGTAGTTGAGTGAAGAATACTGGCCTATTGCATAAATAATGTTATTTCCGGGAACCATTATGGTGTTTTCTTCATCAAACTGGGGATGAAAACGTCCCTTTTCATCAAAAGCTGATACACATTTTTTACATTCAAGGCCTTTAATTTGATTGTGTTCGTCCAGTATCACAGCTTTAGGCCCCCATCCGGAGTAATCCATTTCTACCCCTTCTTCCTGTGCTTCTTTTTTTTCCAATAAAGAAGAAGGCATTTCATCCCATTGCTCTAAACAAACAAGTCGAACCTTTTCAACATCCATCCTTACAGCAGTACGCGATACATCCATGGCTACATCTCCTGATCCGATTACAATGACCTGGTCGCCCTGCTCAACTAATGCTTCATTTTCTTTGGCTGACCTTAAAAAAGGAAGCGCAGTGTGTACATTTTCATGATTCCCATTTGGAATGGGCAGACTTCTGCTTTGAGTTAATCCCATTGCCAGAATCGTTGCATTAAATTCTCTTTGAAGGGACTCGATGGTGATGTCTTTCCCTAAAATCATATTATTCTTAAAGTTGACACCCAGATCACGAATAGCCTGAATATCTTTATGAATGGTTTCAAGGGGAAGCCTGTATGAAGGGACGCCCCACCGTACGGAGCCGCCGTAATCATCCATTTTTTCAAATATTGTCACCTGGTAACCATCTACAGCCAAATCATGAGCAGCTGTAAGCCCGGCCGGGCCTGATCCTATAATGGCAATACATTTTCCATTATCTTGTTTTTTAAGAATAGGAGCATAAGGATTCGGAGCATTTTCCATCACATACCGTTTTAAGCGCCGAATAGACAGTGGCTGGTCTACACTTCCTCTTCTGCAAATCTCTTCACACGGATGAGCACAGATAGAACCACAAATCCCGGGCAATGGGTTGGTCTCACGAATCAACCTTGCCGCATCATCCAACCGGTCCTGGGCTATCAGGTATATGTATCCTCTTACATCCTGATGCAAAGGACACCCATACTGACAAGGCGGCATTTGATCTTCTTGCTCTTTATAAATGATATGTTTGTTGACTTTTATTTTATATTGATCCTTGCTCATATCTTATATGTTTTTTTTTATAACCATGCATCTGTATTTATTGAAACTCATTGTTAAGTTTCAAGACAGCTTATTCCCGATTGATCAAGTATTTCAGGTACTACATTTTCTTTTCCTATGGCCATAATATGGACTCCATCACAAATTTTTTCTTCTTTTAATTCTCTAATAAACCTGGAAGCAATTTCGATACCTTTATTCAATCTTTTTCCTTTGGGGCTATCGGTGAGTTCTTTTATAAGCGCAGGAGGGATATTAATGCCAGGTAAATTATTATTAACAAATTTGGCCATCCCCGGGCCGCTTAATAATAAGACTCCTGCCAGCACTTTTGTATTTCTAAATATTTTTTGCTTTTTTATATTGATCAGTGGTTCCTTTTCAAAAACAGCCTGAGTTTGGACAAACTGTGCTCCGGCATTAATTTTTTTGGCCATTTTAATCATTTGTAATTCCTGAGGCTGTGCTGTTGAAGAAAAAGCTGCTCCGCAAAAAAAATTGGCGGGAGTATCCATTTTATTCCCTCCAAAATCAATGCCTTTTGACATGTTATGAACACCCTGTATGAGTTGCACAGAATCAAGATCAAACACAGGTGCTGCATCTACATGGTCACCAACATTCATGAAGTCGCCGGTTAAACACAACACATTATGTATTCCCATTGCTTTGGCAGCCAACAAATCTGATCCAATAGCTATGCGGTTACGATCACGGCAGGTTACCTGAAATATGGGTTCACCTCCTTGCTGTTTGATAATGATGGCCCCTCCCAATGATGACATTCTCATATTAGCCCCTTGATTATCAGTTATATTTATAGCATGCACCCGATCTTTCAATAAATGCGTATGCTCTATAAAATGCCTCACATCAACACCCTTCGGAGGGCCTATTTCAGAAGTGATCGTAAAACTTCCGGAATTCAAAGATTGTTGGAATTTACTTTGTTGTATCATTGCTTTCTCCATCATTCAAGATCTTTTTTGGCATTTGTCACTTGTTGTGGTGAATGAGTATGTTGATAACTTTTCATAGGAAATATGGTATACAATTGGTCCTGTTTGTTTTGTTTTTCCAATCGTTTATAAATAGACATCCACACGCATTCATTTTGAGGGTTGACTTCACATTTTCCTTCAGATGTCCCACCGCACGGGCCATTTAATAATCCTTTGGGGCACATCGTAAGTGGACATATTCCTCCGGTTTTATCCAGCAAACAGTTTCCGCACAGCGAACACCGTTGCTGCCAGGTTGCTTCGCCCTCGTTCGTCCCTAAAAACTTTGAATTAAGTCCAGGCAAAACAGGTAAATGATCAAATATTTCTGCTACCATTTGCACGCCTGCTCCACAGGCCAATGACAACACGGCATCTCTATCCTGTACTTCTTCCTGTATTTCTTCAATAAACTCCTTGTCGCATTGCCTTTTAATGGTGATGGTCTTAATTTGAATATCAGGGAATTTAATGTTAATTTTAGATGCCAGGATATCTGCTTCTTCTTCTCCTCCACTCATGCATACAGTTGTACATGTACCACATCCCAATATTAAAAGTTTCCGGTAATCCCGGATCATAGAATATATATCGTCAATTTTTTTCTGTTCTGCAAATATCATAATTTATCTAATCCTTTCTATTTTATTTGATAAACCGAATAAGTAAAAAACAATTATTTTTTGCACACACTAGTATAATTATTTTTTACTTACGAGCTTCATCCCGACTATATCAGGAGAAATAATAACGCATTGAACTAAGCAATGCGTTCTCATGAACGAAGTAAAAAAAAATTTGGGGCTACTAATCCAATCCTTCGTTATTTGGCATAACTAATAGCTCTTGATTCCCTGATGACATTCACTTTGATCTGTCCGGGATATGTCATTTCGTCCTGAATTTTTTTAGAAATTTCATGAGATAGTGTATATGCCTCTTTGTCAGATATTTTTTCACTGCCTACAATCACCCTGAGTTCTCTGCCAGCTTGTATTGCAAAAGTTTTCATAACCCCGGGATATGACAGGGCTAAATTTTCAAGGTCATTGACCCGTTTAATATATGATTCAACCACTTCTCGCCTGGCACCTGGACGTGAACCGGATATAGCATCACATGCCTGGATAATCGGGGCAATCAGTGAAGTCATTTCAATGTCTTCGTGATGAGCTCCAATAGCATTTATGATTTCAGGTTTTTCTTTATATTTTTCTGCCAGTTTCATACCCAGGATAGCATGAGGCAATTCAGGCTGGTCATCGGGCACTTTTCCAATGTCATGAAGCAAGCCTGCACGTTTGGCTAGTTTTGTATTAAGTCCTAATTCAGAAGCCATGATGGCGCTGAGATATGCCACTTCTTTAGAGTGCTGTAATAAATTTTGTCCATACGATGACCGGTATTTCATTTTACCAAGCATCCTTACAAGGTCGGGAGCAAGCCCGTGTATACCCACATCAATGGTTGTCCGTTTTCCGGTTTCAATGATCTCTTCTTCAACCTGTTTTTTAACTTTTTCTACAGTTTCTTCAATGCGTGTAGGATGAATTCGCCCGTCTTCAATCAATTGGTGCAGCGCCAGCCGGGCAATTTCTCTTTTCAACGGGTCAAAAGACGATAGAATAATTGATTCGGGAGTGTCATCTACAATAATCTCCACACCTGTTGCGGATTCAAGGGTTCTGATGTTACGGCCTTCCCTGCCGATAATTCTTCCTTTTAATTCATCATTATCAATATTAAAAACAGTTACTGCATTTTGTTCTGTAGTATCCGAAGCGATACGCTGCATGGCTTGTAAAATGACCCTTTTGGCTTCTTTATTGGCATTCATTTTTGCCTCGTCCATTATCTCGTTAACATAAGATATGGCATCTGTTTTGGCTTCGTCTTTCAGAGACTCGATAATCTGGCTTTTGGCCTCTTCTGCCGAAAGAGATGAAATGGTTTCTAATTGCCGTACCTGTTGTTTATGTATCTTTTCCAGTTCCGTTGTTTTCCGCTCAACCAATTCCATTTGATTGTTAAGATTTTGTTTTTCTGTTTCTACTTCCCGCTTTTGATATTCAAAATCTTTTAATCGCTGGGAAACTTCACGTTCTTTTTGTTTTATCCTGTTTTCTGTTTCACCAATCTTATTGTTTTTATTCTTGATGTATTCTTCATGATCGGATTTTAGTTGTAAAAATTTTTCTTTGGCCTGGAGGATTTTATCCTTTTTAATGACCTCTCCTTCTGATTCTGCTTCGCATATAATATTTTTTGCTTTATTTTTTATGATGATAAACC
>CAYFQI010000172.1:0-6473 GCA_964345135.1 uncultured Bacteroidales bacterium | reverse complement strand
TAAAACATAAATAATTGATTATGAGAATAAATTAAAAATATAAACAGATGAAACAAATAACCCAAAAAGATATTGCTTCTGCATTAAACTTATCACGGGTAACGATAACCAAAGCATTGAAAGACCATCCTGATATATCTTCTGCTACCATTAAAAAAGTAAAAGAATATGCTGAACATGCCGGATACATCCCAAACCTTGTCAGCCGGAACTTGTCTGCTCAAAAAACATATACTATTGGCTTCGTGGTTCCTAAATTGTTTAACAGCTTTTGCGCATCTGCCATTGAAGCAGCTAATGAAACTGCTCTGGAAAACGGATACCAGTTAATTCCCATGATTTCATATGAAAATCCTGATGCAGAGCGAAAAGCTATCCAAACCCTTTTGTCCATGCGGGTTGATGGGATTATCATTGATGTAACCGAAAATACAACCTCATTGGATATTTTTCACCAGGTAGAAAACCAAAATGTACCATTAATTTTTATTGATCGTTTTATTGAAGGAACCGGGTTTAATAAAATTGTAACCAATGATTTTGAAGCATCCAAAGAAGCAACAACCCATGCTATCAATTCCGGGCACGACAACATTGCCTTCCTGGCAACACGGCAGCATCTTAATATTGGCAAACAACGACTTAATGGACATATCTCAGCCTTAGAAGAACAAGGGATTAAAGTGAATAAGGATATGATTTTTTATGGAGACACGACCCAGGATTTCGGATATCAAACGTTCATGAAATTATTTAATTGTGGTAATTTACCAGCTACATTTATTTGTTCAAGCTTAACAATGGCAATAGGCGTACATAAAGCTGTGCGGGAATCAGGGATTAACATTCCTAATAATTTATCAATTATTACTTTCGGAGACATTGAAATGGCATCTATTCTCAGCCCGCCACCTGCAATTTTTCATGTTCCCATACGAAAAATGGCAAAAAAAGCATTGGAGATGATTATTCGCAAAAATAAAGAAATTGATTTTAAAATTTCTGATGAGATTATATTTAAATCCAGCATGTATATTTCAAATTCTAATCACAATAAAAACATTACATTATGAATGAAAAACAATGGGACATATTATTAAAAGTCATCAACGGGGAAACAGTTTCTCCACTTCCATCCGGATTTATTATTGACAGCCCCTGGCTTCCCGGCTGGTATGGCATCAATATTCTTGATTATTATACTAACGATGAATTATGGCTAAATGCAAATCTTAAGGCCCTGGATACATTCCCGGATACTATGTTTTTACCGGGTTTTTGGTCAGAATACGGCATGTGTAGTGAACCAGCATCTTTCGGAGCAAAATGTTCTTTCCCGATCAATGATTTTCCTCATGCATACGAAGTCATTGAAAACATAGAGGACATTGATAAACTGAAGGTACCTGACCCTTCTAAACACGGACTGACACCGTTTTTACTGAACAGGTTAAAACTAAATAGGAAAAACATTGAAAAGGCAGGGTACAATATAAAATTCTCTGTGTCAAGAGGGCCATTAAATATCGCTTCATTTTTAATGGGAATGACGAATTTTATGATTCAATTATTGGAAGCCCCGGAAAAAATCCTGAAGTTAATGGATATCATCACTACTTATTTAGAGGAATGGCATGCCTTGCAGCGAAAAACATTCCCGGAAATTGACGGAATGCTGCTGCTGGATGATATCATCGGGTTCATTGGGGAAGATGATTTTAAAACATTTGGACTTCCGTACTTTAAAAGGCTTTTCGATACCGATATGAGTGTTAAATTTCTCCATAATGATGCCGATTATAAATCTTCTATTAAATTTCTCCCGGAAATGGGCGTAAACTTATTTAACATGGCTTTTGATTCTTCATTGAATGAATTGAAAGAGTTGACAAATAACAACGTCACCATGCTGGGGAATATACCCCCACGAGATGTTTTGGCAAAAGGTTCTCCTGAAGAGGTGAAGAAAAGTGCAGAAGATTTATTATCTTCACTTCATGATACAAAACATATTATTTTTTCATGTGGAGGAGGCATGCCGCCTGATGTATCTTCTGAAAACATACATGAATTTGTTAATACAGTGAAAAATTATAAATAACCCGCGATGTTCAGGCACGAGTGGCTCAATGTAATATTTAAGAATCATTCTATGCTCAGCGGATAAAAAAATGAAAAAAATGAAAAAAATCTTTTTAACAATTCTGACAGTCCTCTTTTTGGGGACAAACGGATTTTCTCAGCATGAAAATCTGATCATTAACATTCGCGACAGAAATGTCACTAAATTAAACGGGAAATGGCGTTATCTCACAGATGTAAACAGGGAAAGCCGTGGGTATGAACGCGACATGGTTCCCATAGAAAAATGGGATATACATGAATATAACTTCCCGACATCTGATTGGCTTTATGTCCCTGGCGACTGGAATACACAGCGTGAAAACCTCTTTTATTATGAAGGACATATATGGTACCAGAAAGATTTTACATTTTCTCCATCATCAGATGACAGTCGCATGTTTTTATATTTTGGGGCTGTAAACTATTATGCCGAAGTCTATCTGAATGATATTTTGCTTGGAAAGCATACAGGCGGTTTTACTCCTTTTAACGTGGAGGTTCATGACAGCATTTGGAAAGAAGAAAATTCTTTGGTCGTGTTGGCTGATAACGTGAGGGATATTTCAGGGGTCCCCTCACTGCGAACCGGCTGGTGGAATTATGGTGGAATTACCCGGGATGTTTTTATTGTTGAATTAAACAATACCTTTGTTCGTGATTATTTTGTACAGTTAGATAACAACAACCCCTCAACAATAAAAGGGTATGTACAATTGGAAGGAAATGATGTAAAACAAGAAGTAAACATATCCATTCCTGAGCTTGAAAAAATATATACCGGAAAAACCGATGCTAATGGCAGGCTTGAGTTTAGCATACAATCCAATGATATTGAACGGTGGGATGTAACCAATCCAAAGCTCTATGATGTTTATATTGAAAGTGAATCTGATAAAGTCCATGAAAAAATTGGATTCAGAACCATTGAAACAAAAGGAACAGACATCCTGTTAAATGGAAAACCCATCTTTTTACGAGGCATTTCTATACATGAAGAAAGCCCTATGCGTGAAGGAAGGGCATGGTCTGAAGAAGATGCTGAAATATTGTTGAAGTGGGCTAAAGAACTCAATTGTAATTTTGTACGGCTTGCTCATTACCCTCATAATGAATACATCCTCCGTTATGCTGATGAAATAGGCATGCTGGTTTGGGAAGAGCTTCCGGTCTTTTGGGCTATTGATTGGGATAATGACTCCACATATAAACTGGCAAAGAAAATGGCTACTGAAATGGTAACACGTGATAAAAACCGTGCCAGCACCATTATTTGGTCAGTAGCAAATGAAACCGGTGATAATGAAGCACGAAATACATTCCTCACGAATTTAATCAGGCATACCAAAAAAATGGATGATACCCGGTTGATTAGTGCTGCATTGCTAACCAACAAGAAAAAATCTGATAACCAAACCAAAGTGGTAGATGACGAATTGGGAAAATTATCAGATATCATTAGTGTAAATGAATATTATGGATGGTACCAGGGACTTCCTCAAATAAAAGATGATATTACCTGGAAAATTGAATTCAACAAGCCTTTCATATTCAGCGAAACAGGCGCCGGAGCATTGCAGGGTTTCCACGGCGATTCATTGACCCGCTGGAGTGAAGAATACCAGGCATATTATTACCGCGAAACCATTGAAATGTTTAACAGAATACCACAACTCAGAGGTGTTTCTCCATGGATATTGGTTGATTTTTATTCGCCTCAACGTGTATTTCCCTTTATACAGGATAATTTTTTAAGAAAGGGACTGATTTCTGACCGGGGAGAAAAGAAACAAGCATTTTATCTTTTACAGGATTATTACAGGAAAAAGAAACAAGAAGATGACAAATAATCAAAAAAGGGTACTATTTGATTGAAATATCATATAATGATAAAATATGCAGAAACACGTTGATTGTTCATTAAGGAATGGACATTTCAAGCGTTAAGAAAAATGGGGAGAGATATAGAATGGACATATTCATATATCTCTCCCTTTTTTATGTGCAGTGTTTAAGTATTATCATCAGGTCATCATTATTTATAATCATCACAATATTTTTTTTTTGTATCTTTAAAGTTGAATTTTAAACACTAACTAAACAAACTACTAAAACTAACATCAATGAAAAAACATTTTATTTCAATTGCCCTATTATTTTTATTAATAATACTGGGAATAAAAGCAGAAAACAGTGTCACACGTTATGCTGCTTATGATGAGTATGACATAACCGATATTTCACCTGCCGGGTGGTTGCAAAATTGGTTTACCATACAAAAACATGGGTACACGGGTCATATAGACAGTGTAGGGTATCCATTCAATACTGGTATGTGGAAAGTAAAAATCAAAGTCCTTCCTGAAGGAAACCCGTTTTGGTGGCCCTATGAGCAAACCGCCTACTGGATTGACGGGGCAGCCCGTTGCGGATATTTTTTAGGCGACAACGAGTTGATCAATAAAGCAGACGACCAGATTCGGTATGTTTTTGACAATCCCCGGGAAACCGGTGAACTGGGCCCTAAACACTTTACAGACGACAAATGGGCCCATGTCGTGTTTTTCAGGGCAGTCATGGCCAAGTATATGGCAACGAAAGATCAAGCAATTTTGGATGCTATGGTAAAACATTACAACGCCACAGCAGATCAATATCTAACAGGTTTCAGAAATTATTTCAACATCGAAATCTTATGCTGGCTTTATGGTAAGACCGGCAATAAAGAAATGCTTGATTTGGCTGTTAAAATTTTTAAAAATTTTGAGCAGGAAGAACACATCACATTGTCCAGGATGTTATCTGATACCATTCCTCATGACCATGGGGTTACCTATTTAGAAAACATTAAAATCCCGGCCATCCTATATGCTTATACCGGGGAAGATAAATACCTTGAGGCATCAATAAATGCATACCGGAAAATAGACAGGTATCACATGCTTATTGACGGGATTCAAAGTTCTGTAGAACAATTGCAGGGAAAACTTCCTCACATGGCTCATGAAACATGTGACATTAGTGATTTTATCTGGAGTACAGGCTACATGCTCATGATTACCGGCGATGCTAAATGGGGAGATAAGCTCGAACGGGCATTTTATAATGCCGGGTTTGGTGCTGTTAGTAAAGATTTTACTTCACACCAGTATTACTCTGCCCCCAACCAGTTTATTGCAGATTTGAGAAGCTCTCATTGGGATTGTGCACATGATTGGTTCAATCAAAGAAGAAAAGGTAGTCAGGCTTACCTGGCAGCACACACTCCCGAATGTTGTACTGGTAATCTCAATAGGATAGCTCCCAATTACTGCTCACGGATGTGGTTAAAAGATGCTGACAAAGGCATTACTGCTGCACTTTATGGCCCCAGTACTTTGACAACAACAGTAGGAAAAGGCCAACACGAAGTCACCATCCAACAAAAAACGAATTACCCGTTTTCAGAAGAAATTTTATTTGAGATCAAATCTGATCAAAAAACAACCTTTCCTTTTCATTTTAGAATCCCGGGATGGTGTAAAAAAGCACGAATATTCATTAACGGGCAGGAAATAAAACAAGACCTTGAACCGGGGACATTTGCGACGATAGAACGTGAATTTAAACCCAATGATATTATAAAATTATCCCTGCCAATGGATTTGTATCTTGCCACACTGCCATATAACGGAGTTGCTGTTGAACGGGGCCCGATCGTGTATTCAATGCCCATTAAGGCAAAACGTACTAAGCTGGAAGATGATAAGTCATCATCCATATTTACTTCATGGGAAATGCAACCGGACACAACCTGGCAGTATGCCCTTGACCTTGCACAACCGGAATTGAATTCTAAGGTTGAAATCATCCATGATCCAATGCCTGAGAATCCATGGATCATGGAAACAACACCAATCAAATTAAAGGTGCCTGCTTATGAAGTCTACAACTGGGATTTATTTAAAGACCGGTATACTCCAATATTACCCAGCACTTTAGAAATCACAGAAGAAAAACAAATTACATTGGTGCCACTGGGAACCACGTTTTTACGGTTAACCATCTTCCCGGATATGAAAAAAAGGCACGCCTTAGAACAAAGAAATATAATAAAACAAGGCCAATAATTTTAGCGTAGAATATCCAAATTACGCCGGACAGTTGTTATCCGTAGCGACCTCGCTACGGATAACACATACAAAAACTCACATTAAAAGACTAAACTTATAAATATATGAACTGAGCCATGACTAATTCTTTGACATACTATTTATCCCGTATTTTAATCGGGATGCGCATGATTATAAAAGGTTCTTCTACGCTGAGCTGCCGGATAAAGCAAAAAACCAGATAAACCCAATTAACCCAAT
>CAYFQI010000171.1:0-6573 GCA_964345135.1 uncultured Bacteroidales bacterium | reverse complement strand
TAATTAGTGTCAAATTATTAAAATAATGTACCGAATTTTATTTTTTATTTGCCTATTTCATTCCTGCGTACAAGGTTCCAGGGATGAACCCATTGCAAATCAAGACAGCGTTTTGGAACATAAGAGCCAGATGCATACTGAGCCTGTTCAAATGATAAACACTAACGGCACAACCATTATTCAACGGTTTTCTCCACCTCAAGGCTATAAAAGAATTCCATGCGATTCAAATTCATTTGCATTTCATTTGAGAAATTTATCATTAAAGCCACATCAATCCCTTGTAAAATATTATGATGGAAAGTCAAAACCCAATAAAGGGGTATATGATGCAGTGGTTGATCTTGATATAGGCAATAAAAACCTTCATCAATGTGCGGATGCTGTCATGCGTCTTTGGGCCGATTATCTTTATAAACAAAAACAATTCGATAGCATTCATTTTAATTTCACCAATGGGTTCCGGTGCGATTATTCCGAATGGATAAAAGGCAGGCGTATTGTAGTGAATGGTAATAAAGTGTATTGGAAACATAAAGTCCAACCATCGAATATACGAGCAGATTTTTGGAATTACATGGAAACCATTTTCATGTATGCCGGAACCCTTTCCTTATCCAAAGAATTAAAACCTGTTGATGTAGAAGAAATGAAAATAGGAGACGTGTTTATCCAGGGCGGATCGCCTGGCCACGCAATAATTGTAGTAGATATGGCCATACATTCAAAAACAAATAAAAAAATATTTTTACTGGCGCAAAGTTATATGCCTGCACAAGAAATCCAGATTTTAAAAAATCCTGCAAATGGCCAACTAAGTCCATGGTATCCTATTGACTTTGGGGATGTTTTAAAAACCCCTGAATGGAGATTTCATAAAAATGATCTGAAAAGATTTTAACTTTACATAATCATAATATAAACTTATTTATTATTAATTCTGTATCCTGTTATCAGCTTTTTACAAAATATAGATTAAAGGGCTCCTCTAAATTGTTATAAGCGCATCAGGAGATTATAATGAAAACTCGAATAATACTGTATCTTCCTCTATAGCTGTTAATTCTGATAAATTTGTAAACAGATGAGGAGCAGAATATTTTTTCTTTTCATTATCTGAGATTGCTTTACCATGTATTAAAACCACCCATTGTTTGTGGCCTATCTTGATGGATTCCATTTTCTTCGGAAAGGCAATTTCTCCTTTCTCTAATGACATTTCAAAGTTTTTTTCCTCCAGCATCTTTGAAAGATCAGAATTGGCAATCAATTGTTTGGCAAATCGTTTTCCAACAATATTCCATAGTTTATGTTTAATAGATGGGAAATCCTGCATCAGGCGTTGAAATTTTAAGACTTTAATTTTTAAAGTTGTC
The DNA here is from genome assembly GCA_964345135.1 of uncultured Bacteroidales bacterium. GTDB lineage: Bacteria > Bacteroidota > Bacteroidia > Bacteroidales > JBBRXJ01 > CAYMKE01. The sequence continues at coordinate 5,197 of CAYFQI010000171.1, read as the reverse complement.
ACCGGAGATTCTGCTATTACTGTTGCTTTGCGGTTCATTCCTGTCATTACCGACATTTCACCAAGTGTACTTCCCGGCCCGAGTACTTCCAGCAATTGCTTTTTATGTGTTATTTTAACCGTTCCTCTTAAGATGATATGAACACTGTCTCCAATGGTGCCTTCTTTCATAATCTGCTCACCCACAGAGAATACCTGGTTTTGAAATTGATTTGTAATTTGATTTAAATCTGAGGAATTTAAGTCTTTTAACCATGACACTTTGTTTACAACATCATCTACTTCTGGGTATGTTGCTTTGGGTGGTTTTTGAATCAGTTTTTTCATACGTTCTTCAATACCGGCAACCATTTTCTCTGCTTCCTCTTTACTAATCTGGCCGTTTTTCTTAAGTCTTTCAACGGTTTTTATTTCATAATTCAGCATTGAGCGCGTTGCCTGCCGGGTAGCAATGGCAGTATATATTTCGGGATAATTTTTCCGCAGATTTCTAATGAATGTTTGGCTATGAATTTGATTTTCATTTATTTCTTCTTCAATTTTATCCAGGTTGTAACAAGCTTCCTCATTTTGGTCTTCTATGCTTCTATACATACTCCCTACCATATTCAGGGCTTCTTTTTGTGCTTCTAAAAATCCCCTGGCAGCATCATAACTCACCAATAATTTATCAAAAAACACTTTTTCTGCAATTTTTTTCAGGAAAGGGATCTTTTCAAGTTTATGCAATAATGAAGGAGTTTGCCAGAGTTTTTCAAGATCATCTCTTTCAGACAAAGGAATCTTCCCTCCTGAATCAAGTAGTTCATTAATGGCATCTGTGAGTATGCGTACAGCACCTTCTCCTATCATTCCATCTTTAAACTGATGCCAGTAACTGCTTTTTTCTTTTTCCAGAATACGTCTACGAATTTCCGAAATAGTATTGGTTTCTGCATGTTCACTTTCAATTTCTTCCGGTACATCTGGATAATATTGTTCAACAATTTGCCAGTTAGCACGGTTTATATACCGGTCACTCTTCATTTTTACTGTCCGGTTTTCCACTGCCTGCCGCAGATATTGCCTGGAATGATGAATCATGGCAGCTTTGGCAGGTGACAATTTCGTAATACCGAGTTTATCAACCAACCAACCAATAGTGGTTGCATTGATCACTAAAGTCATGGTAACCACTCCTGCTGTCAGAAATAAAAATTGATTCCGAATTGTTTCAGGAATATATTGATTATCAACACCTGCTACAACAAGTGCTAATGCCAAACCGATTGCTCCACGCAAGGCACCCCACCATAATATATAGGTTTCTTTTTTCTTGATGCCATAGCCTACTTTTTTCATTGCAGGAAAAAAGACAATGATCACGAAGGCTCTAATAACGTGAATACCAACATATACTATTATTAAAATTAAAAAATCAGATTTCAGGAATACCGTTTGTTGTGCGATTACAAGTCCTACAATTAAAAAAATGAGGGTATTAGCAATGAACGCGGCCAGTTCCCAAAATTCATGCAGAAAATGTTCTACACCCGGACTTATTTTTGTTCTTCCGTTACCTGCCATAATCAAACCAAAAGATACCACTCCCAATACTCCGGATACATGAAGGAAATACTCTGCTATGAAAAAGATAAGATATGCAGCAGCAATCATCACACTGATTTCGACCAATGCATCATTGAATACTTTTCCGACCCAGCTCATGGTTATATATCCAATGACAACACCTAACAATGCTCCGCCAAACGCTACTTTTAAAAATTCAACCACTGGCGAATTGCCGGCTACCTGACCTGTAATACCTGTGAGTAATACCATAAAGATTACAATGGCGCTACCATCATTTAGCAATGATTCACCTTCAATAAGTGTTCCTAATTTTTTACTGGCACCAAGGTCTTTTAACAGGGCTACAACAGCCACAGGGTCTGTTGCACTGATTACGGTACCGAACAATAATGCAACTGGCCATCCCCATCCAGAAAGACCTATATTCCATGAATTTAATAACATTACCAGGGCTCCGGCTAAAACCAAAGCAATAATTATACCCGGTATGGCCATAATAGAAGCATTGGCAAACGATTTTTTAAACGTATGAACATCCATAGCAAAAGCCGCTTCAAAAATTAATGTAGGAAGAAAAACATACAAAATCAAATGCGGATCAATGTTTCCAGCCCACTTCACAGCCTCACTCATGGTTATAAATGAATGTTCTAAAAACCCCATTCTTACTAACATACCAAGCAAAATACCAATAATCAATAACGAAACAGTATACGGGAGAAAACTTCTTCTGAGCAAATAGCGAGTGCCTGCACCTATTATTAATGCAATGATAATAAATAACAAAGGTTCCATCCCGGGGCCATGACCTTCATCATGTCCCTGTTCATGTTCATGGCCGCCATCATCTATTACATGTTCTACTTCTTGTTTCTCGTGTACATTGTCTTTAGCATATACAAATGTAGAAATTCCCTGGTAAATCAAGGCGAACATAAGCAGGTATAAAAATATTTTCCTCATTGCTATTGTAATTTTAAAAACATAAAAAAGGTTCAGGGTAAAAATATGATTTTTTTAATTTATTTACTAATTAAAAAAATAAAATTTATCTTTGTTATAATTTATTCCCAATCATCTATAATAAATTTTCGTGTTTAACGTCTTATATAAAATTATTTACAACTAATCTATGAAATCCATCGGGTTGTATATTTCATTTTTTTTAGTCACCTACTTTCAGTGTGTTACAGGCCAAATAAGTCATGACACCATTTTTGTTCTACGATGGAATCCTGTTACAAATCAATGGAACCAAGAACAATACACCATTAATAAATATGTTGGCAATCATTTATCTGAACATGCTTCATTTTATTATGACACCTTTTCAGGAAACTGGGTCGAAGATAAAACAATGTATTACACATATAATCCACAACAAAATCTTCACTACAAAGTACTTAAATATTGGGATAAAAATATGTTTTCAAGAGTAAATTATCAGAAAACAGAATATTTGTATACCAATAATTTAAAAACAAAGGAAATTGTATATCAATATGATATTATAGATAGCAGTTGGACTAATTTACACAAAAGAGAACATGCTTATAACTCTAAAAAACAGGTGAATGAAATTATATATTATAATGAATGGGATATTTATTTTAATCAATGGAGGCCATATCATCTGGATTCATTTTATTATGAACAAGGTGAACTTGTAAAATGGAACCACTATATATATGATCCTGACCAGGGTTGGACCCCTGAAAGATCATTCGTTTTTTCATATGAAAATGATCTAATGACACGCCGGAGTCAATTGCAATGGAATGATAGTACCGGTAGCTGGGTGAATCATTGGAAAAGTGAATTTATAAATGAAAACAACCAAAGAAAACAATGGGTATTAAATTGTTGGAATGAAGAAGGTTCTAATTGGCAACGAAAACGAAAATTTGTATATAATTATACAGAAAACACTTTAACAGGCTGGATTTCATATTTTTGGCAAACCGGCGTAAATGACTGGCAATACCACTGGAAAGCAGATTACATGTACCGTCCCGATGGACAATTGGAAAACATATTAAATCACAAATGGCAATATGATGGTACAATAGACAGCAGCAAATGGCATGAAGATGAAAAATTCGTTTATAATTATATGAATGATGAATTAGATAATATAATATATTATAATGACACTTCTGGTGAAGGATTGCTGGAAAAAAAGAAAAAATTTATATACGGAAACTATCAATTGACAATAGATAATACAATAGCAGAAAACAAGATTGAAGTATATCCGAACCCTGTTTTTAATGGAGATATTTGGATTAAGTATTCTGATAATATATCCATTCAAAGAATAACATTATTTAATGGTTTAGGCAAACCACTCAGAATGATGAACAGCCCGTTTGAAAATCCTGTTTTTTTAAATATTCAAAATTTTCATTCCAGGTTTATTATAATAAGAATTGAAACAGCAAAAGGAAAACATATCGTTAAAAAAATAATTAGTGCCTGTCCATAATGTTTGCTAACCCCGATACAGTCATTCTTCCTTACGGGGCAGGCTTCGTCGTGCTTGCCAAAGAAATTACTCATTTATGCCAGACTTAATGACATCATTCACGAGCGGCCCTGGCAAATACTTCAAGTATTTTTGTTTTTTCACCCGGGTTTAAAATTATATCGTTGCAAACAGCAGGAATTAAAATAGTCTCTCCTTTTTTAAGGTCTTCTTTATCAGAGGAATCATTATCATAAAAAATTTTACAGTTGCCTTCCAGGCAAATATAAATAATAAAAGAATCAATAGCCAGGTAATCTTTTTTCACCGGTGTATCAAAACACAATATATTTGTAATAAAATAATCGCAATTGATAATATTAACCGTTTGGTTCATCTGAAGATCAAACGTTGTTTTCGTATCATGCGTATCATTAAAATGAATAGCATCCAATGCTTCCTGGGTATGCAGTTCTCTTGCATTCCCATTCGCATCTTTTCTGTCCCAGTCATAAATCCGGTAAGTGATATCAGAAGATTGTTGTATTTCAACTAACAAAATCCCTCCCCCGATCGAATGAATTCTTCCGGCAGGTAAAAAAAACACATCATCTTTATTGACGATAACATTATTTACTATATCCGGAAGTGTATCATTTTTCACAGCTTGGAGGTAGCTTTCTTTATCTATATCTTTTTTAAAACCTGATATTAATTTTGAACCCGGTTCTGCATCAATGATATACCAGGCTTCTGTTTTTCCGTTTTGCTGAAGCCTAAGCTGAGCCAGTTCATCATCCGGATGTACCTGGATAGATAATGGCTGTTCTGCATCAATGAATTTAACAAGCAATGGAAACTCGAACTCGAAATGCTCAAAAATTTTTTCTCCAACCAATTCTCCCATATATATTTCTGTAAGTTCCCTGAGATTATTATCTTTTAAATAACCGTTTGTCACGACAGTTTCATTCTTTTCTATTCCTGATATTTCCCAGCTTTCACCACAATGATCTCCGGCTTCTTTTTTGTTTAATAAATTTTTCAGCTTATCCCCGCCCCAAAGTTTATCTTTCAATATAGGTTTAAATTTTAAGGGATATAGATTTTTCATTTTCTTGTAGATTAATGGTTTTACAGGAATATTCTATTAAAGACAATC
>CAYFQI010000170.1:0-6617 GCA_964345135.1 uncultured Bacteroidales bacterium | reverse complement strand
CTATGAAAAACTCTGAAAATTTTGATGCGAAATAATTATTAGAAGTCCCCTTTATGTAATCATTTCGTAGACATCAATGTTTATCAGGATTCAGAATCCTGATAAACATATTATTTCCATTCCCAGTCAAACCCACCTTGTTTATCTTTGATCTGCATGCCCAGGGCTTTAAGGCGGTCGCGAATTTTGTCTGCTGTTGTAAAGTCTTTGTTTTGTTTTGCTTCCATCCGTATATTCAGGATGGTATCAGCAAGCTGCTTTACCTTGTCCTGTTCATCCCCTGCCTGCTGTTCATCACCGGTTAATCCCAACACGTCGAATACAAAGGCATGATATATTTTTTTGAATGTTGCAATTCCTGCTTCAGTCACCTGTTCATTCCCGTCATTGATGGCATTGATGGTTTTCACGCCGTCAAATAGATGTGAAAGTAAAACAGGTGTATTCAGGTCGTCGTTCATGGCATCATAGCACTTGTTCTCAAGCGCTTCAACATCAACTGATGAAGAGCCGGACGCAGTTAATTCGTCAATTAGTTTCACTCCGTTCATCAGGCGTTCGAGACCTTTTTCTGCAGCTTCGAGCGCTTCGTTTGAAAAATCCACCGTGCTCCTGTAGTGAGCCTGGAGCATAAAAAAACGGATGGTCATTGGAGAGAATGCTTTTAAAAGGAGTTGATGCGTACCATTGAACATTTCATCCAGTGTGATGAAATTCCCGAGAGACTTGCTCATTTTCTGCCCCTTGATGGTGATCATGTTATTATGCACCCAGTATTTAGGCCCTTCTTTCCCGTGGGCAGCAACAGATTGTGCCATTTCGCATTCATGATGCGGGAACATGAGGTCCATTCCCCCGCCATGAATGTCAAATTGTTCACCCAGGTATTTTGCACTCATCACGGTGCATTCGAGGTGCCATCCCGGGAATCCTTCGCTCCATTCCGATGGCCATCGCATGATATGCACCGGTTCGGCTTTTTTCCACAGGGCAAAATCAAAGCCGTTCTTTTTTTCCTGCCGGCCTTTTAATTCACGGGTATGTTCCATGAGGTCTTCCAGTTTGCGTCCCGACAATTTACCATAATCGTGTTCGCAGCTGTATTTCTCCACGTCAAAATACACCGAACCATTGCTTTCATAGGCATATCCATTTTCAAGGAGTTTCTTTACCAGCTGTTGTTGTTCTATGATGTGCCCTGTTGCCCGGGGTTCAATACCCGGATCTTTCACGTTCAGCTGATGCATGTTATGATGATAGCTATTGGTATACCGCTGAACCACCTCCATCGGCTCAAGTTGTTCGAGGCGGGCCCGTTGGGCAATCTTGTCCTCCCCGGCATCAGCATCATGCTCAAGGTGTCCGACGTCCGTAATGTTTCGTATATATCGTACTTTGTATCCCAAATATAATAAATACCTGTAAAGCACATCAAAGATGACGGCCGGCCTGGCATGACCGAGGTGTGCATCACTATAAACAGTGGGGCCGCAAACATACATCCCTACAAACGGGGGATTCAATGGAATGAATGATTCTTTCTCCCGGGTTAAGGTGTTGTATAAATGTAATTTATTCTGCATTTGTTTAGTATTATTTTTTAAAAAAATATGTCACTGCTACATGGTGTCTCTCCATCAAGTCACGTGTTTGTTCCATCATGTTCGACAACAAGGCTCACGAAGAACCAAAATGCGCATATTACCAGGGTAAATAAGCAATTTTGGGGCATGCGGAGCGAAGTTAGCAGGCATGATGTACAAACACTAAAAATTCCCTTTTCCCTGCCTGAGGATAGTCGGTTCGGATCCTGTACAGTCTACCACTGTTGACGGGACATTACCTCCCGGGCCTCCAGCAATTACGATGTCAACCTGTTTTTCAAATTTATCGTGGATCAACTCGGGGTTTGTAGTGTATTCAATCACCTCATCGTCATCAAGCACAGATGTGGTCATGATGGGATGTCCCAGTTTCCTGACGATTTCGAGGGGAATGGGATGATCAGGAACCCTGATGCCAACGGTCTTTTTCCTGCTTTGAAACAATGCCGGAACCTTATTGTTTGCATTCAGGATAAAAGTAAAAGGGCCTGGTATATTATTTTTTATCAATTTGAACACTGTATTATCCAGTGTTTTGGTAAAATCTGAAATATGACTCAAATCATAACAAATAAAAGAAAAATGAGCCTTTTTAACATCAACATTTTTTACACGTGCTATTTTTTCAACTGCTTTACGGTTAAAGATATCACATCCGAGCCCATAAACGGTATCTGTTGGATAACAAATGACACCGCCCTTCTGAAGGGTTTCAATGACCTGGTTCATTTTACGTTCACCAGGATGCTTAGGATGTATTTTTACAAGCATTATAAAAGATTTAATATTAATAAATGAATAACGCAAAAGTAATCATTTTAACATATAATTGCACATGTAATATATGATCAAATTGGTACAGAAATTGCTGTCAATTAAACCAGGATGTTTTTATATGAAAACACAACTGTATTTTATAATCATTCAATGATAAACCATTAAAATAGATATGAAACGGGCCAGGACTAAAATTTTATTGCACACTTCGGCTGATTATCGAGGTCCTGTTCAGACAGCACATAATCAAATCATTAAATTCATGACGAGTTCCATGTGGCCATTTAAAAATAAAAATATAAGAGAAAATCTATGGAAAATTAGTGAAAAAGCAACAGGTATTCAATACTAAGTAGGATTCAGGAATCAACGTGTTACTTTCCCTGAAAAAATTCATTGACATGGAGACAGACAAACCAATGGGCATGGTAGCTGATTCTAATGATCATAAACCATTTATGCGTGGAAAAACATTAAATATTTTTCCAACGTTTACTGTTTATTATCGTAATTCATAAAAAATTAACATTAATTTATGAATAACATTCATTGTGGATTGATTTTTTTTATTAATCTTTACAAGGTAATGTATTAAAAGGGATTTATTATGCATCTTGACATTGATTTTTTTAAGTTTCAACACAACAAGGTGCTTCCAAAACAGGGAAGAATATTGTTATCAGAACCATTTTTAAATGACAGTTATTTTAAACGGTCTGTTGTTTTATTAACCGAACATAATCACAAAGGGAGTGCCGGGTTTATTCTGAATAAACCCCTGGAAGTTCCTGCCCGTGAAGTATTGAAAAACTTTCCTGTTGATAATATAAAAATAGGTGTTGGCGGGCCTGTTGACACGGATAACATTCATTATCTGCACACCTTTGACGATGTCCCCGGTTCTGTAAAAGTAACAGATAACATATACTGGGGCGGCAATTATGATTTCATCAATCAAATCATACGTTTACACCAGGAACCCGAGAAACATATCCGCTTTTTCCTTGGTTATTCAGGTTGGTCAGAAGGCCAGCTCGACGATGAATTATCTTCGAATGCATGGATAGTACATGAAGTCCCGCAGTCGATTATCATGAATGAAAACGACCCGCTGATATGGGAAAAAATTTTAAATAAAATGGGTGATCAATACAGGATATGGGTAAACTCCCCGGTGAATCCAAATATGAATTGATAAACGATATTGCTTTTTTTATAAGTTAAAATGTTGTTATAAGCATGGAAAGATTTTAAAAATCAGCAGGAATTATTTCTTATCACGCCTTTTCTATTGATTCATCCACCCGTTGTCCGTAGAGTCCACGCTACGGACCCCACATTACGTTCCCTACACGGGCTGATTGCAATGTACCACGCATGAATTATTAAAAAAACACTACATATCATATCCGGGATCGTGTAATAAATAACCATTACAGGTTTAATAACTTATTTCACAAAGATATACCCGGGTATTCCCTAAAACAACAATAAAATTTAACATTAATTTAACATTAATTTAACAAACAGCAAACATTTTATGTTTGCTAAAAACATATATTTGATTTCTAATTATAAAAATTTATTTAAATGATCGAAAGCATATACATTGGAATAATAGTAGTATTATTTTTACTGGCTATTTCTGATTTAATCGTTGGTGTGAGCAATGATGCTGTAAACTTTTTAAATTCCTCAATTGGTTCAAAAGTAGCTTCATTAAGAACGATTATGATCATAGCGGGGATAGGGATATTAGTAGGAGCATCATTTTCAAACGGGATGATGGAAGTCGCAAGGAAAGGCATATTTCACCCGGAAAAATTATATTTCTCCGAAATAATGATATTATTCCTTGCAGTAATGTTAACAGATATCATTTTACTAGATGTATTCAATACATTTGGTTTGCCCACATCAACAACAGTTTCCATTGTTTTTGAACTTTTAGGGGCTACAATTGGTATTGCCTTAATAAAAACATTTGGCACTGATACTAATATATCAACTTTTATTAATACATCCAAGGCGCTTGAAATCATTTCAGGTATTTTGCTTTCAATCATCGTTGCATTTACACTGGGGGCAATAGTACAATATATTACAAGGATTGTTTTCACTTTTAATTATCAAAAAACATATAAATATTTTGGTTCAGTATTTGGTGGGCTAGCAATCACTTCTATTACTTATTTTTTAATCATTAAAGGTGCCAAAGGCTCATCATTTATCTCCGAAGAAATGCTTGTATGGGTAAAAACCAATTCATTAAACATCATTGTTATCAGCTTCGTTGTTTGGACTATTATTTTACAAATTTTCATCTCATTTTTCAAAGCGAATATTTTCAAATTTATCGTGCTAGTAGGAACATTTACGCTCGCTATGGCATTTGCAGGAAATGACCTGGTGAACTTTATCGGTGTTCCATTAGCAGGACTTGCATCATATAAAGCTTATGCCGCACAGGAATTAGCGCCTGATGCTTTACTGATGATATCTTTAACAAAAGCTATAAAAACACCAACAATGTTATTATTAATCGCCGGGGCTATAATGGCTGTTACATTATGGTTGTCAAAAAAAGCTAAATCTGTCACACAAACAGAAATCACATTAGGCCGGCAGGAAGAAGGAGAAGAACGCTTTCAGGCTTCTTATTTATCACGAATCATTGTTAAAATTGTATTTTATGTGGCTCAATTTATAAAAAAAATCATCCCTTATTCTGTCCAAAATTATATTACCAGCCGTTTTGATTCAAATGCAGATAAAACTTCTATTCAATCCGGTGCCCACTTTGATATTATAAGGGCCTCAGTTATATTATTTGTAGCAAGTATTATTATTTCATTTGCTACTTCATTAAAACTCCCCTTATCTACAACTTATGTAACATTTATGGTTGCTATGGGAGCTTCATTATCTGACAGGGCCTGGGGAAGAGAAAGTGCTGTTTATCGTATAACAGGAGTATTGACAGTGGTAGGTGGATGGTTTTTTACTGCATTTGCGGCATTTACAATTTCTTTTCTCTTTGTATTATTAATTCAATGGGGAGGTGTTATTATTATTGCATTATTGATAGCATTAATAATTTTTATCTTAATTAATACCCACGTACTTTTCAAAAACAAAGAAAAAGAGAAAGAGACATTTAATAAATGGATTTCTACTCTCGAAGCAGGGAAACACAATGAAACCATCCGCGAGAATACATTAAATATCATTAAAGAAATTTCTAAATTATACCATCAAAATATCACCGGATTAATTTCAGAAAGCCTAAAAAAGCCTAAAAAAGCCCGAGGAAGAAGTAAATCAATTAAATCAGAGATATTATTTTTAAAAGATAATATCCACAGCAACATTAAAAAAATCGAAAAAGTATCTCCTGATTTTGGAATTTATTATATCAAAATTGCTGAATCTCTTCACCAGCTTGCTATACATATTTCAAATATAAGCAAAACAATATTCAACCACTTAGATAATAAACATTATCCCCTGTTAGAATATCAACAAAAAAACTTAAATTACCTTGATCAACTCTTAAAGTCATATATTCAGCTAATTTTAAGCGTCTATGAAACCGAATTAAAAAATCACGAAGGAATTGTACAAAAAAACACTGAAATACTAAAGACATTATATGAAATGGAAAAAGAACATATTCAGGAAATTCAAAATAAAAACAAAAAAATCAGTAAACGAAATACATCCCTATATATTGAAATTTTAAATGAAACTGAATATCTTACCATTATATTATTAAAGTTAGTGAATTTTGAAAAAGATTACATTCAACAATCACTATCTAAATAGTGTTTGTCAATAATATCCGCTATGATACAGTCATTATTTCTTACGGGGCAGGCTTCGTTACGCTTGCCCCAAAATTGTTAATTTACATCAGTAAACTGCGCATTTTAGGGCTTTGCAAGCCTCGTTATCGTACATTATGAATCAAACACCCGACTACTTATTCATTTAATTATTTTTTTTATTTTTGACGTTTTGATTTATTACAAAACTAATTAGTGCCTGTCCATAAAGTCAAGTGTTTGCTCTATAAAGTTCAAATTCGAGGCGTGTGAACCGAACGAAGTGAGCTCATGAACACCTTAAAAAACAATAATAAAGTGAATAAAAATTTAAACCGCAGAATACTTGTGGTATTTGAGGATTTAAATTTTAAGCAACAACGAAGAAGTTGGACTTTATAGACAGACACTA
>CAYFQI010000169.1:0-6708 GCA_964345135.1 uncultured Bacteroidales bacterium | reverse complement strand
TTATAATCATGCGCATCCCGATTAAAATACGGGATAAATAGTGTGTCCTCTTTTTTGTCATGGCTCGGTTCATATTTAAAATAAGGAAAAAGCTCAGCGCCAATGACTATGTTTTCTCCCACTTCATAATTCTCTCCCAATTTCTTTATGTTTGGAAACTTCTTATTTAATTGAATGATAATTTTAAATTAATCATTATAATTTTTGTTTTATTTTCTTCGTTTCTTCTTCAAATCCAGGTTTTTCAAGCAATGCAAACATATTTTTCTTGTATGCTTCTACACCTGGTTGGTCAAACGGATTAACACCTAATAAATATCCATTTATAGCACATGCTTTTTCGAAAAAATAGATCAATTGGCCAAGAGACCATTCATTTAACGCAGGAATTTCTATTTTGATATTCGGAACACCTCCGTCAATATGAGCCAGTTGAGTTCCCAGTTCAGCCATTTTGTTAACTTCATCAACCCGCTTGCCTTTAATATAATTTAATTTATCGAGATTTTCTTCATCATGAGGTATCGTAACTCTTTGATTAGGATTAATAATGGATATTACGGTCTCAAAAAGGCTTCTTTCTCCCTCCTGTATATATTGCCCCATTGAATGAAGGTCTGTCGTAAAATCTACACTGGCCGGATAAATGCCTTTTAATTCTTTGCCTTCGCTTTCGCCATATAATTGCTTCCACCACTCAGCCATATTATGCAATTTTGCATTGTAATTGACCATCAATTCAATTTTTTTTCCTTTTTGATAAAGGATATTCCTTACCGCTGCATACAATGCAGAGGGGTTTTCTTTAAAAGGCTGGCCGGAAGCTGTTGTCTGCTCCATGAACTTAGCACCCTCTATTAATTGCCTGATATTATATCCTGCAATAGCAAGCGGAACTAATCCTACTGGTGTTAATACAGAATAACGGCCTCCTATGTCATCCGAAATGACAAATGATTTATATCCTTCATTATTTGCAAGCGAACGTAAAGCGCCTTTATTGGCATCCGTAATTGCTATGATTCTTTCTTTTGCTTGTTCTTTACCGGTTTTCTCCTCGAGCTGTTCCCTTAACAATCTGAATGCGATAGCAGGTTCGGTCGTTGTACCTGATTTAGAAATAACACAAATGCCATATGATTTATCATTCAATAATTCCAGTAATTCATGCAAATAATCCTCCCCTATATTGTGTCCGGCAAACAGCAACAACGGATTATCATGATCTTTCATGTATTTAAATTCATCAGAAAGGGCATCACTCACCGCTTTAGTTCCCAGATATGACCCTCCAATGCCTACCACCACTAAATAATCAATCTTACTCTTCATCTTAGCAGCCGTTGCTTCAATATCTTTCAGATGTTCTTCGGAAATCGTTGATGGCAGATCAAGCCATCCTAAAAAGTCATTGCCTTTGCCCGTTTTGTCATGTAATGTTTCAACGTGTTGTAATACTTTTTCTTCCAATTCATTAATTTCCTGTTGCGATACAAATGCATTTGTCTTACTGAGGTCTAATTTTATGTTCTTCATCTCCTGGTTTTTTAATTAAATCTTTTAAGTAAAGCAAAAGTATGAAATTTTAATGAAAGAAAAACATTGAATAAATTGAAAAAAAAGTTTTATTATGTTACTCTATTTTATTGAAACTTATTTTCCTTATTCAAGGAACCAGCTTGATATAAAAAAACTACTCCACTTCCATAATATCCAACGCACCAAAAACGACATCTGCTTTAATATCAAAGTAAGGACTGTTTTTATCCAAGAATTCACTTTCATAATGCGTGGTTCCCAGGGCAGTAGAATTTCCATTTGGCAATTTAGCCGAACCCAAAGCAGTACTTACTGTTAATTTAAGGGGGGTGTTTTTTTTAATTCGCAATTCACTTGCTCCAAATATTGTATTTATTTTTAAATGCTGGGCTGGTGTCCGGGGTGATACATCCGTCAGGTCAAACGTTCCCTTAGCAAACAAAACGCTGTATTCCTGATCCTTTAAATGTTCGGTGGTAAATTCCTTTTCACCAAAGATCACTTCATTTTTTCCTCCATGAAATGTTTTATGTCCAAAACCTCCAGTAATAATTTTTATTCCGAAATAAATAAACAACACACCAATGACTATCTTAAATATAGGGAAATTAATATTAAGCCCTTTTAATAACACGCTTAATCCTATAAGGATGATCACAACCCCCCAAAACATTCCGGCTCCCATTTTCATAAGTTAAAATTTTAATTAATAATATGTTTTCTGATTTTATTAACCATGCTTTTAATTTCCTTGTATTGTTCTAATGTAATATTCACCTGTGCATTCCGTGTTGAAATTTGTCTTTTTACAGTATCTATCTTTACATCCTTTTGATCTTCATAAAACAATTCAATATTATCATATGTTTTTTCCATAGACCTTAACATCACCAGATAATTCATTATATGCGGATCGTTTTGATACATATTCAGCAATGTGATCATGCTGTTTAATGAATACTTTTGTCGTCCAATTTTTTGCATCACTTCATTATTGAGGCTATCATAAAGATTCAAAGAAATATACATGGCTTCTATCCAACCTCCCACAACAATCAATGCAGCCGTGGACTCCCGCCGGTTTTGATGCAGATACGAATCTGCAATTTCAAACAATTCACATGTAATTTTAAAAAGAGAATCTTCACTCATTTTATAATTTCCCACATAATCAATTCCCCTCGAAACATGTTCTTCAGGAATGCCGAGACTTTTTGCCAAATTCCTGATTGCTATAGCATAATCTTTAACTCCTTTTGTCTGTCCATTCATGTTTAAATACCCCATATCAACACCCAAAACACCTATATTTAATGATTTTGCCGTCGTTGTATTATAATTTGTTGTATTATCCAACGGATTTATCAGATCAGGATTAAATTCATGGTCTGTTTTTTCAAATAGATAAACCATTTCACAAGGTAAAAACATATTATATAACAACGATTTTGTTGATTGAAAAAACACTTTATCAGATTCCTCCACTGTTAATTCAATGCTGTCTGGAGATGTTTCATCAATCTGCTGTTTTTTTTCTCCCATGCGGCATCCAACCATCCACATATGTATTAATAGTATTATTAATCCTTTTATTATAAGACGTATAGTCATATTACATAAATTAAGTTATACATAAATTTAAAATCATTCAAATTTACAAGTTTCTTGTTAAATTAATAAATTTTTTTTATCGAATGATTTAATTTGTTTTAAAATAAATTAAATTACCTTTGTTCATTAAATGACCAATAGTCAGCCTATGGGTATATTTGAACGAAAAATTAAAGAAAAAAAACTACGAAAAGCTGCCATCATCAATGCTGCAGAAAAAACATTTTTTTCCTATGGAATAAAGAATACGACCATGGAAGAGATTGCCGAAGAAGCAGAATTGAGCAAAGGCACACTTTATCTCTATTTTAAAAATAAAGAAGACCTGCTTCTTGAAATTGCTGTAAAAGGGCTTGAAAAGCTTGGAGAATTGATGAATGGAGCATTTGACAATAACAAATCCGGCCTGGAAAATGCATACATTATGGGCAAAACATATCATCAGTTCTCTATTCATTACAAAGACTATTATGAATCACTCGTTTATTTTGAATCTCAAACATTAGATAAAATATCTTCCAGAAAAATCAACAAAATAATCCGGACAAATTCTCCTCTTGCAATAATAAAACAGATATTGGACAAAGGAAAAGAGGATAAATCCATTCGTGATGATATTCCTTCCTACGAATTGGCCATTATCATGTGGACACAATTAACAGGTATTCTGCAATTTATACGATCACGAAAAAAAATCATGGAAATTTTCCAGTGCGATGAAATAGAACTGATTGAAAACCAATTACTAATCATTAAAGACAGCATTGCATTAAAAAAATGAAACAAGCCTTATTTATAATAAAAAATAAAAGATCATCCTTTTTAATTTTAATCTTTTATTTATGCTTAAATAGTATCGCACAACAAGATACTATTCTTGACAATTATGTCCATACAGGCCTATCGAACAACGTAGCATTAAAACAAAAAGAAGCCGATTACCGGGCAAGTCTGGAGAAACTCCAACAAGCTAAAGGTTTATTTTTCCCACAAGTAACACTGAATGCAAGGTATACAAGAGCACACGGGGGAAGAACCATAACATTTCCTGTAGGAGACCTCTTAAATCCTGTTTACCAAACACTGAATATGTTCACCATGTCGGATCAATTTCCTATGATTGAAAACAGGGAATTTAATTTTTATCGTAACAAAGAGCAATATACGCAAATCAATGTCGGTCAGCCGATTTTTAACCCCAACATTTATTACAATAAAGAAATCAACGAAACACGAAGCACCATAGCCAATATTAATGCTGAAACATATAAACGGCAATTAGTAGCAGAAATTAAAACAGCGTATTTTAATTACCTGCTGACAAATGGTGTGCATTTGCTATTATTAAACACGAAACAATTACTGGAAAAAAATGTAAGGCTGACAAAATCTCTTCATGCTCAACATAAAATCACAGAAGACAAAATATTCCGGGCAAAAGCAGAAGTCAGCAAGATTGAACAACAAATAGCCAAAATGGAAGGACAAAATAAACAAGCAAAGGCATATTTTAATTTTTTGCTGAATAAAGACCTCTCCGATTCAATCATTATTACCAATTCATATGACAAAAACATAAAGCTGCAAGCCGACAGTTTAAATATGGCAAAACAAAATGCATTAAACGAACGTGAAGAAATTTCACTTCTTCATCAAAACATCAAATTATCAAAACAATTTATTCAATTAAATAAGTCAAACCGTTTCCCAAAACTTTCATTCAATGCCGACTATGGCTTCCAGGGTGAAGATTATAATTTTTCATTTGACAATGACTTCATCATTGCATCCATCGTTCTTCGTTGGAATCTGTTCAAAGGATTTCATAATAATGCAAAAATCCAGGAAGCTAAAATCATGCACGAAAAAGCAGAATACAAAATGCAGGAAGCGCAAAAAAGCATTCAACTAGAGGTAATCAATGCATACCATGAGCTGCAATCTGCCCAAAAATCAATCATCGCTTCTCAAAAAGAGGTAAAAAGCACCAAACAGGCATTTAAGATCATTGAAAAAAAATATGCTGTTGGCAATGCTTCATTACTCGAATTTATTGATGCCCGTACCACAATGACACAAAGTGAAATTGCACTGATCCGTTCAACATATGATTTCTATTCAAAATATGCTGCATTTGAAAAAGCAGCTGCATTATACCCTGTCTCAAAAGAACCTTAATATTTAAATAAACCATGACGATTCAATTTAGACACTCGAGTATTAATTTAAAGAAGAAGATAAGTATAAATGGATATAGGGTGTATAGGGGACTTCTTCACAAACTATTCAACCCCTCATACCACCTCTATTGTCCTTATAAACCAGACAATACTTTGCTCTAAATGACTAAACATATAAACAGATGGATATATATTTCAAGATTTCAATAATAATCGGCTGCATCATTGGATTATTATCGTGCCAAAACAAACCCACGAATGATGCATTGTCTGATAAAATAAAGGTTAAAACAGAAAGAGTAAAAAAAATCAACACCAGTTTTCCTATCCATTCTTCCGGAAAACTGGCTTCACAACAAGAAGTAAAGCTTAGCTTTAAAACCGGTGGGATTATTAAAAAAATATATGTAACCGATGGTCAACAGGTCAAGAAAGGTGACTTACTTGCTCAACTGGATTTGACTGAAATACAAGCAAAATATAATAAAGCCCAGGCAATGCTCAATAAAACACAACGTGATTTCAAAAGAATTGAAGCATTATACCAGGATAGCGTTGCCACTCTTGAAAATTATCAGGATGCCAAAACCGCACTGACTTTGTCTAAAGCAGATATGCAAACAGCAACATTTAACCTTAATCACTCAAAAATCATGGCACCTGCTAATGGCAGGATTTTAAATATCATTGTAGAGTCAAATGAGTTAACCGCACCTGGACACCCGATTATATTATTTGGTTCTACAAATACAAACTGGATTGTCAAAACATCCATAACTGATAAAGATGCAGCCAAGCTGAGCATTCATGATTCATGCACTATACAATTTGATGCTTACCCTCAAAAAAAGATCACGGGCCGGGTTGCTTTAATTCCTTCAGCAACAAATCATTATACCAGCACACTGGATATTGAAGTAATGCTTAACCATCCTCCTCCTTCTTTCATATCAGGACTTATTGCCACCATTGATATCTATCCTTCAACAAATAAAGAATACTTAAAAATCCCGGTTGATGCAATGATTGAAGCAGTTGGAAACACCGGGTTCATTTATGAAGTAGTAAATCAAAAGCCTGTTAAACGAAAAATTCATATTGAAGACATTCGGGGCAAATATGTATTTACAACAAAAGGAATCCATGCAGATGCTGAAATTATCACTTCAGGCGCTCATTATATTGACGAAAAAAAAGAAATCGAAATACATAAATGAACTATACTCTATACCTATTAAAGGCCTTCTAAACTAAAAAAGCATATTGCATTAAAAAATAAATGAACCGAGCCATGACAAATTCTTTGACACACTATTTATCCCATATTTTAATCGGGACGCGCATGATTATAAAAGGTTCTTCTACGCTGAGCTGCCGG
>CAYFQI010000168.1:0-6744 GCA_964345135.1 uncultured Bacteroidales bacterium | reverse complement strand
CAATTAACCCAATTAACTCAATTAACTTAGAAACTTAGAAACTTAAAAACTTAAAAAAATACTCTTATATATAATAGCAAGTGATGATGAACGCCCCTGCTAAATCGGAAAGATTGCTACGACCCGGTGCAAGCTACCTCTTTCACCGGGATTCGCAATGACGACGTTGTAGCGGTAGCAGAAGAAATCGGACTTTAGACACGGACACTAAATATTTCCTGTCTCTAAAGCCGAGTGTTTAGATCATCCACATTACATAGAAATAAATTTTATTAAAACATGGTTTTAAGTAACTTTGCAATGAAATAGATTAAAAAATTGAAAAGAATACCTCAACAATATGCATCTTAAAACCCTGAAGCTAATTAATTTTAAAAATTATGAAAAAACAGAACTTGTATTCTCACCCAAAATCAATTGCTTTATCGGGAACAATGGAGTGGGAAAAACCAATATCTTAGATGCCATCTATTATTTATCCTTATGCAAAAGCTATTTTAACTCCATTGAATACCAAAACATTAAACATGAGGCTCCTTTTTTTGTCATACAAGGTAATTACCTTCGGTCAGAACAAAATGAAAATATTTTTTGCAGTGTAATAAAAGACAAAAAGAAAAAACATTTCAAACGAAATAATAAAGAATACCCCCGCATGTCCGATCACATAGGCCTGCTTCCGATCGTGATGGTATCTCCGTATGATAATAATTTAATTATTGAAGGCAGCGAAAACCGCAGAAAATTCATAAACAGCGTCATATCCCAGTATGATAAAGAATACCTGCATCACCTGATCAGGTACAACAAGGCGCTCATGCAGCGCAATAAATTATTAAAAACATTTGCAGAGCAAAACACCTTTAACAAAGAATCACTGGAAATATGGAATGAACAATTAATTCAATACGGTACATACATACATGAAAAACGGGTATCATTCATACAGGAATTGCTGCCTTTATTTAATGAATATTACATCATGATATCAGGAGATAAAGAATCAGTAGAACTTATATATGAATCCCAGTTAAATAAGCAATCATTTGAACACTTATTAAATGCTTCTCTTGAGAAAGACAAAATATTAACCTATACCTCTACCGGAATACACAAAGATGACCTATTGATGAATATCGGAAACTTTCCGATTAAAAAAAGCGGGTCACAGGGACAACAAAAAACATTTCTCGTGGCATTGAAAATGGCAAAATTTGATTTTATAAAAAAACACGTCGGCTTTAAACCTATCTTGCTTTTAGATGATATTTTTGATAAATTTGACCATCAAAGAGTCAACCATATTATCCAATTGGTTGCAGATGAACATTTCGGTCAAATTTTTATTACAGATACAGATAAAGAACGAATGAAATCTGTACTCGATAAAAAATTTGAACATAAATTATTTTACATAGACGAACAATCAAATATAAACCAATAAACACTCACTCATGAAACGAAGTAACACGCTAATCATCAGCGATGTAATAAAAGAATACATCAAGGAAATGCGCATTGATACCAGGATTAAAGAGATCAGAGCCACGCATTTATGGGATGACGTTGTTGGAAAAACAATTGCTCGAAAAACAGATAATCTATACATAAAAGACAAAATATTATATGTAAAAGTCAATTCTTCGATTGTAAAAAATGAACTCTTTATGATAAAAGACGGAATTATTAAAGCAATCAATGAAAAAATGGACGATACCGTGATTGATGATATTGTATTTAAATAAAAAATGCTTTTGCCATCCTGAGCAAATTTGATCGTTGAGTTTTGTCACCAACAATGTAATGCGCCCCCATATGCTGAAAGTCTGATGAAATTTCACGTGTTATCTGGCTGTTTTTTTAGTATCCGGAATTATAAATACAGAATAGTTATATAATAAACTTTAATGATTTTAGTGACTGAATTCTAACCTTATTAATTCATGCATTTATATTGGTGCAGGTACGGTACATTTTAACCCGAAATCATAGTGATTTCGTAAAGAAGAAATGGGGCTTAACAGACAGGCACAAATTAAATTTTTATTCAAAAATTAATGATAATGTATAAATTATATTATTTTTAAAGCTTATTTTAAAAAATCATTAACCTTAAACCAATTTATCGTGGAAACAAACGACTACAGAATCAGTTTTTTTAAGCCCACTACCACGCATGCCAGGATGAACCGTAATTTAACCATCCTGTTGGTGTTGGTATGGGCTGTTGCCGTCTTTGGTTTTCAAAGTTTATTAAAAATCACGGAAAAACCAACCCCTGAACCTCTTTTAAAAGAATTCAACACGGTTTGGGAGACTGTAAAACAAGACAATGCCGGCAAGGCAGAACAAAAAACACTGGGAACTTCATTATTGAAAGTCCTGGGTAAACCTTTTATCAGTCCTGATGATAAAGAATTATTGCAGGATGTATTCGGAGGAGTTGTGTTTGATCTCGTGGCAGATTCATTGCACGGGAACCTTGACAGTAAAATACAACAGTTTCAAACTCTTGAAGACAGCATTACTTCATTGTCAAACAACGAATACCAGGCGTTAAAAAAACAAATCATCTCCCGGGTAACCCCGGTGCTATCACTAGATGATACAGATTTCCTTAGCAGTTATATCCCTTTTAATTTTGATGATGATCCGAAATTGACAGCAGAAGTAAGCAAAGAAAAACTTCCTGAAATCATGGAACTGTATCTCACCCATAACAGGTCATGTTTTACAGATGCTATATTTTTAGGATTTCCTTTTCATTATTTTTATACCGCCATATTGCTTCTGATCATCTTCGTGTTCCTTTGCTGGTTATATTGCAAACGAACAGACAGCATCCATTTAAAACATGAAGTCATTGAGCAACATGAATAACTCATTTCAAATTTATTTACGACATCAATTATAAACCTTTTATAAATACATTAAAAAAATGAAAAAACTATTAACTCTTTGCTTGTTGGCTTTTCCGCTTCTGGCAAATGCTGCCAACAATGCAACACAACTAGAAGGCAGTTTTAAAATAGGCCCGGCCATTATTCTTATTACCATACTTGTCACGTTTGTATTGGTAGGACTATTTTTCAGGGCCAAGGACACGAACGATTATTATGCCGCTGGCCGTAGCATCTCACGGGTTGGCTCAGGAATGGCCATTGCTTCCAACTGGATGAGTGCCGCCTCATTCCTTGGCATGGCAGCATTGATGTATGGCGCCGGATACCATGGATTATCCTACGTGGTCGGATGGACCGGGGGATATGTATTGCTATTAATCCTGATGGCAGGACAAATCAGGAAATATGGAAAATACACTGCTGCCGATTTCATTGGCGACAGGTATTATTCCAAAACACTCCGTACGCTGGGAGCAGTCATCGCAATACTGATCTCCATTTCATACTGCGTTGGGCAGTTTGGAGGAATCGGCCTGATGTTTAAATGGGTCATGGGCATTGATTATGCCTGGGCCGTGATCATTGGTGGTACCGTGGTACTGGCATACACATTAATATCCGGTATGCTGGGGGTGACAAAAAACATGCAAATACAATATGTTATCATCATCATATCATTCATGATCCCTTTATTCATCCTTACCTTTAAATTTGATTATTTCTGGCTTCTTCCGCAAATCGGTTATGGTTCCGTGGTAAGTGATATTGTCAGTGGCATTGACAGCAGTGGTTTTGTCAATTCGCTTGGCCATCAATATGCCATTGTATCATCACCCGAATATGCTATGCCATGGGATCCATCTACAGGACAGACTTTCTTCCAATGGATAGCCATCTCGTTCTCTTTAATGATTGGTACAGCAGGACTGCCTCATGTGATACAGCGTTTTTACGTTGTGCCAAAAGCAAGGGATGCCAGGTGGTCTGTAGTATGGGGACTTTTCTTTATTTGTTTGTTATACTGGAGCGCTCCTCCCTACTCTGCCTTCGGGAAAATCCTATCAGCAAACCCTGAAGTAGGAAAATTAGCAAAAGATGCCATCGTGGTATATACTGCCCAACTGGGTAACGTGAACCCGCTCATTGTGGGCTTATTAGCAGCAGGGGGTGTATCCGCTGCTTTCTCTACCGTATCCGGACTGCTCGTGGCAGGTGCATCAGCATTTTCCCACGATCTTTATGTAAGGGTTATCAATCCGGATGCTCCTCCTAAAACACAATTATTAGTTGCTCGCATTGGCACCATTCTCATGGCAGCCATCGTGACAATCATTGCACTGGCAAAACTTGCCTTAATCGCTCAATTAGTAGCCGTGGCCTTCTCTCTGGCCGGGTGTACCATTTTTCCATTATTCTTATTAGGAATATGGTGGAGCGGTTCCAACAGGGCCGGGGCAAAAGCAGGACTCATAGCAGGCGGATTGGTATCCATTATAGCACTGACATATTTTGTTGCCAGCAAAGTAGGAACGACCCTTCCCTGGCACGATACCGTGAGCTATTACCTCGGTGCGTGGTATTTTGCATGGATTGGTGCACCACTTGCCATCATCACTAATATTATCGTGTCTAAACTCACGAAAGAAACACCATTGGAAATCAGGAAATTCCTGGTTGAAAAAGTGCATTCATAATATGCTTAAATTAAACAATAACCCAACTAAGATCATCATCCTCGTGATGGTGGTCCTGGTTGGTATTGGACTTACCATTGCCCAAATATATTATGGCAATAAAAACAAGACAGAAGACCCGCGTGTAAAACAAGCACGGGTGTTATACGGAAAATACAACGAATATACACAGAACAAAGATTATCAACATGTGCTGGCGTTGTTAGATTCTATTGAAACCATTTACAACTCAACGAACCATTATCACCATTCCTATGAGATGGGCGTGTTACATAATAACCGTGGAGCCATATATCTGACGATTGCCCTGCATGAAAATGACTCCGGGAAGACAAGGAACCATTACCTGGATATAGCAGAAAAACATTTTCAACTAAGCATTCATATTTATGAATCATGGATAGATACATTCGGCAATATGGACAAAAAGTCCCTGATGAAAAAAATCATTCAGGATTTCCCTGCGGATGATCCTGCATTCAATGGCCTTGATATCCAAAAAATAAGGCAAAACAGGCTGGAAGATATAATGCTTGCCCGGACAGAAACACCCAGAAGGCTATCAGTCAGCTATACAAATACAGGCATTATACACCGGCATCTTTACCGGTTTGAAAAAGCAATGCAACATTATAAAAAAGCATTGGCTCTATGGGAAAAAAACCATACAGCTAAAAATAATCTAAACATTTTACTCGGGAAACCCGTGGAAAAACCTAATATACTGGAACGCTTGTTCCCCCCTGAAAAAGAAAAATAAATATTTATTCGTCTAACTCAAAAAAGTACATATTATGAAAAAAACAACATTTCTCATGGCTTTTATTATCCTGTTTACAGCACTTGTAAAAGCACAGAATAAAAAAGAAGAAAAAGATTTTGGCATCAAATTCTCCGGTTTTGTCAAAGGTGACTTTTTTTATGATACAAGACAACCTGTAGCAGCACGTGAAGGACATTTTTTACTTTGGCCAATGCCAGAACAGAATGACATCAATGATAATGACATCAATGCTAAACCAAATTTCAATTTTTTAGCTATTCAAACAAGGTTAAAAGGGACTATAACAGGCCCTGACGCATTTGGTGCCAAAACTTCAGGTGCGATAGAAGGCGCTTTTTTTGGCCATTCCAATGGAGATGTGAATGGCTTCCGCCTGCGTCATGCATTCGTGAATTTTAACTGGGGTAGCACCCAATTATTATTTGGCCAATACTGGAACCCTATGTTTGTAACAGGCTGTTTTCCAGGCGTGGTATCATTCAATACAGGAGCTCCTTTTCAACCCTTTTCCAGAAACCCCCAGGTTCGTTTAACAAAAAGTATGGGTGACTTAAAATTAATGATTGCCGCTCTTTCACAACGGGATTTTGCAAGTACAGGCGGTTCTGAAGTACTCAGAAATTCAGGAATGCCTGACATGCATCTTCAAATACATTACGGAAGCCAAAACAAAGAGGCAGGCACAGGTTTTCTTGCAGGAATAGGAGCTGAATACAAAACCATTGTACCACGATTATCTAGTACTGATACTTCAGGTGCTGATGTAAAAGTAAACGAAAGTGTCAGCAGCATGGCAGCAATGGCTTTTTGTAATGTAAAACTCAAACCGGTTACCATCAAAGTAGAAGGTGTATATGGCCAGAATTTAACAGACCTGTTAATGATCGGCGGATATGCAATAACTAACACAGACCCTGTAACAGGTGAACGGGAATATGTACCCACGAATACCTTTTCAACCTGGCTAGATGTTCACACCAATGGCAAACAATTCCAGGTAGGATTATTCGGTGGATTCTCTCAAAACATGGGCACAGATGAAGACATAACAGGTTCTATTTATGGATTGGGAACAAACATCGAATCCATAACAAGAGTCTCTCCACGTGTCATATTTAACTCCGGATCAGCACGTTTTGCTGGTGAAGTAGAATATACCAGTGCTGCTTTTGGCAGTCCTGATGAGAATGCCATCCCCGATGATCCAACATCAGTAACAAACCTGAGATTCCTGCTCGGGGTGTATTATTTCTTTTAATGAATAATTTTCAATTAACATGAAGAGCAGTTGTAAAATATTAAGGACATCTCTAAAAACCTGCAACGAAGCAGTTGCTTTTTGCAGCCATTTGTAATAGAAAGT
>CAYFQI010000167.1:0-6774 GCA_964345135.1 uncultured Bacteroidales bacterium | reverse complement strand
TTTTATCTATTTGCCCGGTATATAAGTTTAAAAAATATAATACAATGGTAGTGGTTCCTATATCTACTGCGATACCATAAGAATCGGGTGTAATATCATCAATGTCTGTTTTTTTGTATAGAAGGTCTTGCAATTCTTCGGTCTGATTCACGATTATTTTTGCTTCTTCGTCCCCGGGAAGAATGACCTTTATATCATATTTTGGATAAAACGTGCATGATGTAACAACACCTTCTCCTTCAACAGTTACCCTGCATTTTCCACATGTTCCTTTACCGCCACACGGGGCATAAATATTAAATCCATTGGTTCTTAAAATATCCAGTAATGAATTTCCTTTAGGACTTTCAATTACAGTTCGCCTGCCATCTGATAAAACTTCTACACTGATCATATCTTCTTGTTTTTCTATTATAATAAATTCGTGTTTGTTCCATTATGTCCGCTAACCCCGATACAGTCATTCTTCCTTACGGGACAGGTTTTGTTACACTTGCCCCCCAAATTGCTTATTTACACCAAGTAAACTGAGCGTTTTGGGGCTTCACAAGCCTCGTTATCGAACATGATGAATCAAATTTAGTGACGTTATTCACAAGCATTATTCAATCCCTGTGAATTGTTTATAGTGTAAATATATATATTTATTAAATATTTAGCAATAATCAGTCCAAAATGCATATTGAATAACAAAAATAACGAGAATATTCTCGTTAACAAAATTATTTATAATGATTCTAAAAAACTTGTCTTTTGAACATAAGTTCATTATTTTTGTTCAGGTTAACAGATAATTTACATGTAAAACATCATGTACAATAATTATCAGCCAGTTTTTAAACAAATAGTTTAGAATTATATTAAATAATTATTATCTTTAAAAAATAATATGAGTGATCTAATCAACAGGCGGGTACATTATTACGAGGTAGACAGGATGAATCATTTATTTTACGGGTATTATCCTTTGTTATATGAAGAGGGTAGAACAGCATTTCTGAGAAAAGCGGGTATTTCAAATTTTTTACTGGAAGAAAAAGGAATTTTAATACCAGCCATTTCATTAAACATATATTACAAGAAACCAGCATATTATGACGATGTATTAAGTGTTAAAACTACATTAAAACAAATCAATGGAACACGTATGCAGTTTTCACATGGTATATGGAATCAACATGGTGATAAAATCAATGAAGGAGAAACAGAATTTTGTTTTATTGACAAGACAACCAGGAAACCTCTGAGGTGTCCAAATATGATTCGTAATGCATTTCAATAATAAAAAAAATAAAACATGAAAATCTATAACCTGATTATTACATTTTTTTTCTTTGCTTTCGTATCCGCCCAAAAGTATGACTCAATAATTGATTCAAGGGACGGGCAAATTTATAAAGTAATAAAACTCGGAAATCAATGGTGGATGGCTGAAAACCTGAATGTAGGAGAAATGATTGATGGAGGAGTCAATCAACAAGATAATGGGATCATAGAGAAATATTGTTATAATAATGACACCAGCAGGTGCCTTGAATGTGGTGGTTTATATCAATGGAACGAAATGATGCAGTACACCACCGGAGAAAGCGCCCGGGGAATATGCCCTGAGAATTGGCACGTTCCTTCTGATGCAGAATGGAAAGAGCTCGAAATATTTCTGGGTATGTCTCAATCGGATGTTGATAAAGAAAACACGTGGAGAGGCAGTCCTGTCGGCACAAAATTAAAAGAAGGAGGAACATCCGGCTATGATGAAAAACTATGTGGCAGGCGGAACAGTGATGGTACATTCGCATGGGATGGTAGGTACGGGTATCCGTATACATCCACTGAACACGGGTCCAATGCATGGAGACGATGTTTAGATGTTAATGCTTCTTCAGTCGGACGATGGAATACATTCCCGAAAAATTATGCTTTTTCGGTGCGGTGTATTACAGATTCTATACCTACTTCAATCACATCGAATAATGTTCTTCAACTTGTCATTGCACCCAATCCTACTCATGATCATATAAAAATTTATTATACTGAGTTTCTTTTTGCTGAAATTTTTAATCTCGTGGGAAACAAACTAAAAACAGTTGAACAACCGTATGTTTCATTTAACGGGCTTACAGAAGGGATTTATATAGTGAAAATATATAGTAAAATGGGAAACATAATTACTAAGAAGGTTAAATATTTTGCTCGATAAAATCATACCGATTGGACAGACATGAATTATTCCATTTTTACAATTTTAGGATAAAACAAACCGATTGTATCCACTAAATCGGATTGATAATGCATTACGCTATGAATATTTTTATACGCCATTGGAACTTCATCTATACCGCCACCAATGAGATCAACATTATGCTTTTTTAAAACAGTGTGCAAATCTTTGTTTGTAAAGGATTTCTTTGCCCAGGCTCTTGAAAATTTTCGTCCGGCACCATGCGATGCTGAATTAATTGCTTCCGGGGAACCTTTTCCTATCACCACGTAAGCCGGATGCACCATAGAACCGGGAATGATCCCAATGGCTCCCTTTGACGCGGGAGTAGCTCCTTTTCGATGAACGATCACATCTTGTCCGTTGGCCAATTGTTCTTTCCATGCAAAATTATGATGGTTCTCGATTTTACAGGCAGGGGGTGTCCCGAGGGCTTTCGAAATCCTGTCATGAATGATTTCATGATTTGCAGCAGCATATTCCCCGGCGATGTTCATCACCTTCCAATATTCAATACCTTCTTCTGAATTCATAAAAAGCCATGATAAATTTGCAAATTCCTTCGAAAGATTACATTTTTGTTTGGCTACACGGGTATAATGTGTTGCAACGGATGCGCCGAAATTTCTGGAACCGGAGTGGGAGAGGAGTGCCAGATATGTTCCCGGGTGTAAACTGAGAAGATCAACAGGTTGACTCATTTCTAACACGCCAAATTCAACAAAATGATTCCCGCCACCCGAGGTGCCTAATTGTTCGTGCATTTTAGATTTATGTTCTTTTAAAAAATCTATTTCATTGAATTCATATTTAGACAAAACAGGATGTTCTGTTGTTGAACTTATAGCACGCTTTCCAAATCGTGTATTTTGATTCAATATATTCTTTAACGTTTCTTTTTTCTTATATATATCATTTACAGGTAATCTATACACGCTCAAATGCATCCTGCATGCAATATCCATACCTACACCATAAGGTATCACTGCATTATCCGTTGCCAACACACCACCAATAGGCAGTCCGTAACCAAGATGGGCATCAGGCATTAAAGCTCCCAGTATAGTGATTGGCAACTTCATGGCCATCTCCATCTGTTCAAGGGTTGCAGTATCTATTTCTTCTTTTCCAAATATATTATATGGTTTAGAGTGGCTTGATAATTTAATATTCATCTTAATTTTTAAAATATGTAATATAAACATTATAATTTAAACAGATATTTTTTGGATAGACCATTGTTTTCTCGTATATTTACAACTTAATTACTTATTTGTTGATGATCAGCATATTAATTATAATAACCAAATTATTAATGCTGAAAATTATTAAATTTTAAAAATACTAATTGTATGAAACAAGCAAAAGAAAATGACAAAGTAAAAGTTCATTATACCGGAAAGCTAAAAAATGGACAGGTGTTTGACTCCTCAAAAGAAAGAGAACCCCTGGAATTTCAAATTGGGGCACAAACCATTATCCCGGGATTTGAAAATGCTGTAAAGGGAATGCAGGTGAATGAAAAAAAGGAGGTCACCATTCCACCAGAAGAAGCATATGGTGAAGTGAATGACAATATGGTACATGATATTCCACTGGAAAACATAGAACAAGATGTAAATCCGGAAGTAGGGCAGGAGGTTGCCATCAAATTATCAGACGGCTCTTCAGTTCCTGCACAAGTAATCGAAGTAAATGAAAAATCAATCAAAATTGATGCAAATCATCCCCTTGCCGGAAGGGAGTTGCAATTTGAACTTGAATTAATGGAAATACTATAGATTATTAGAAGTCCCCTTAAGATAAAAAAGAGGGTGCCCATTGGACACCCTCTTTTTTTATTGCGCATGTGCAGGTTACAAGGAATATTTTTTCATGTCTGCTTCTTCAACATCGAACTGAACATCAGATATAAATGCTTCCGAAAACAGGAGTTGTTTGTTATCATCATCAAAATCCCACACACCTTTAACAAATGATGGTATTTTTATGCCTGATACTTCTTTGTATTTTTCTACGGGTGTTTCCCATTTTCCAGGTATATGATGATCCTGTTTAGCATGGAAATGTCGTTCTCCAATGAAATTAATGATTTTACCTTCTTTGTCAAATATAAATGTACCGGAAACAGATTTGTCCTTAACCGTTATAGTCGCTTTAGCAGATGTATCATTAATGGCTTCCCATGTAATATAATCATTGACCATAGCAGTAGGAAACCATATTATTTCAGCAAGAAATCTCAAGAGGCTTCCTTCGTCTACTTCTTTACCTGCTATATGGGTATTTTTTTTGAACCCCATATAATTTGTACTTATTGTACCTTTACCATCCATCAGAATATCGGCTGATTTAAATGATTTAATTGTAGCGTACCATACGAAACCGGGTGGGGTTGCAGCAATAAACTGAACTGCTTTAAAGGGTAACCACCTGTTTCTCTCTTCATGGCGCCATTTGTCTGTAAAGTGAATTCTTAAGGCACCTTTTTGTTCTAATCGGACGTTTTTAAATTTCTTTTTACCTATTGCTCCTGAGTACTCAAGAAATTTTTGAACAGGTTTTGGTAATTTATCAACTTCTTTTTTTGTTACAGTTCCGTGGTCATGAGGTGTTGCATTGCTTAAAAGCTGGTTGATCTGGGTTTTAATTTTATTCTTGTATTTATTGATCCCGTTAATATGTGTAAAAACAATGATCAGGATAATACTTCCGACAAGAATAATGAATAAATAAAAATAAAAATCTTCTTGAAACATGGCTTAAAATTTTAGTTAGACAATTTTATTACATTCATGCTAAAATTGTGCCAAATTTATTTATTATTTTTTTTAGGGTACTTGTATTAATTATTTTGCATCAATTAGATTTACAAAATTTATGATAACAATTTCACATATTTAATCGTCCTATAATTAATATTATGTTAAATAGAATAAATAAAATAAAGAAGCCACTAAATTGGGCTCCCTTATTCAAAAATCGTTAAATCTACTCCTCTATTTTCTGTTTAACTTCTTCTAATTTCTTTTCTACTTCTTTTTGTTTTTGTTTATTATTTATACGAACATAAATAGTTTGTAAAGTAGTAAGAGTATTGTATTTATCTTTTAATTTCTCATCCTTTGATTTTTTTTCATCATCAATATTATCAATTACTTCTATTCCTTTCTCTAAGTATGGTATTGCTTTTTCCATTTCTGCATCTGCTTCATCTTTAGCTTTTTTATATTCCTTATGACTATCAATATCATTAGCCGCTTTTAACATTTCTACACCTTTGTTATAAAACATTGCGCCTATGTTATAATAGGCATCAAAATAATCAGGATTAATAACTATAGCCTTTTTATAGGCTTCCAACGCTTTTGCCTGTTCTCCTATACTTTCATATATAGTACCCTCCATAAAATAATAAGAGGGATTGTCTGTTTCTTTATTTTGTGCTTGTTTTAAATAAGTCAATGCTTCTTGTTCCTGATTTAATTGAATATAATACATTATCATTTCATTCAATAATTTTGTCCTATCGGAAAATTTTTTATATGCTCTTTTTAATGTTTCAATTGCACTTAGTGTATCATTCAGTTGTAAATATGTTTGTTTAATTTGTAAATAAACATCCAATTGGCTTCCCTTTTTAGGTTTAAAGCCATAATCTAACGCTTTATTGTAATAATAAATTGCTGTATCATAGAGTCCGCTTTTATATGCTGCTACTCCGCTATAAAACAAAAAGGTAGTGTCTATTGCTTCAGTAGGATAACGTTCCATTAACTCCAGTCCCATTCCACCACTAAACGCTGTAAATGCTTTTTTGTTCTGATCATCATTCATATAATCAATTCCCCTTTTAAGCAAAAGGCCGGCAAGATGTGGAAATTTCGTTTCTATACTGATATTGCCATATTTATTTGCTGTATCTATTTCAATAGCCTTTTTATAACTTTCATAAGAACGCACTAAATCTTCAAATTCTTTTTGGTCTTCTGGTGCTGATGTATAAACTGTATAATAATAATCGCCAATGGTAAACCATGTTTTAGCCCAATTTCTGGTTTCTTCATATTTTTTAGCAGAATCAATATTTTCTGATGCTTTTTCCATTAAATTAGCTGAAATATTAGTTCTCGCGCGGTTAACAAATTTCTGAGGCCCACTGCATGAAGCCATTAAAATGATTACTATTCCTGTTACCAATGCAATATTTTTCATCTTTTAATTAAATTTTAAAAAGTTAATAAATGTTCTCAAATATAAAAAACTTTTCATTTTCCATCAAAAATAAATTACAGAAAACGTCAATCTGCTATATAATTTTTTTATTTTTGTGATCCTTTATGACTGCCCGGATGGCGGAATTGGTAGACGCGCTAGTTTCAGGGACTAGTGATCTTCGGATCATGTGGGTTCGAGTCCCACTCCGGGTACTTAATTAGTATGCGTTTTAGGGATTTGCTAAACTCGCTATAAAACTTGATGATCTAATTTCAAGGTTTGTATCCCGATAAAAAACACGAAAACATGAAATTTAAGAAAATTAAGCTCCTGCT
>CAYFQI010000166.1:0-6780 GCA_964345135.1 uncultured Bacteroidales bacterium | reverse complement strand
TAATTGTATTTAAAACTTGGTTAATTGTTAATTAATAGGTTATGGTTTTGAAAAATATTGTCAGAACAAAGTGCTTTCCAGTATTTATTATTTCAAAAACTTTTTTTAATATTTTTTAGTAAATTAAAATATAATCATATATTTGCACCTATAAATAATTATCTACAAAAAAATGCTTAAAATAAGAAATATGAAAAATTTTTTTACTTTCCTAATAATTAATAGTGTAGTTTTAT
Source organism: uncultured Bacteroidales bacterium (assembly GCA_964345135.1). Classification (GTDB taxonomy): domain Bacteria; phylum Bacteroidota; class Bacteroidia; order Bacteroidales; family JBBRXJ01; genus CAYMKE01. The sequence goes on along the minus strand of CAYFQI010000166.1, from coordinate 6,544 downwards.
CTTTAATAATAAATGTAAATGTATTTACCCAGGAAGATGAAAGCACTGGTTCTTCTGCACTACCTATATATTTCGGAGTAAAAGCAGGGTTAACGATGAGTGGATTTATCAATAAAATGAAGATGACCTCAGAATTTACGAACAGCTTTATCCCCGGTGGCATTGGAGGTGGTTATGTTGGATATCCTTTTAATGATAAGTTTTCTGTTCAGTTAGAAGCATATTTCAGTCAATTCGGGGGAAGCTATTTAATGCTTGAACATGATGCCCGGTTTGGACTTAATTTACCGGTTGATCCAAAATTCATAAAAAATAAGGTAACACTGAATAATTTATACATTCCTTTATTGTTTAAAGCTCAACTTCCTTTAGATATTGGTGGAAATCCGGTTGTGTATATCGGCCCTGATGTTTCATACAATATTTATTCAGAATTAAGGCAGAGTTATATAGGCCATGTTTCTGGTTCTAGTGGTGTATGGACATCCAATGAACGGTATGAAGAAGTGACAGAGCTTTATGAACCACTGGTATATGGAGCTACAGCAGGAATAGGCATTGAGCTTGATACAGACTTCGGGCTGCTGTTAATGGACCTTCGTTACCACAGGAGCATTACATTAACCAAGGAAGGTTATAGCTATATTGACCTTAATGACGTCAAAGAAGAACTTTGGTCTCATAGTTTTTATTTTACACTCGGTTATGGCTTTTAATTAAATAATCAATTATATCCATTTCATTAACTTTAAATTCAATGAATCATGAAAAGAACAATTATCAACATTTTATTATTATTCACATCTTTTTTACTCATCCTTTCTTCATGTAAAAAAGACGACTTCACAGAAAAAGATGCCCTGGAGGCACAACAATTATTTGACCTTATTGTACGTGTTTATGACGGTGCAACACTTGAAAAAGAAGGAGTATCAAGCGCCCAGGTAAAGACTACTGATAAAGAAGGTGAAATCTTATCAGCCAATACCAATGCTGATGGAATCGTCGTATTTAATGACGTAAATATTGGAGAAAATTCTATCGTAATCGTTAAAAAAAGCGGCTATACTTCGGTTGCTACTGACATTGGATATGCTCCTAATAATTTCAGGGAAAAACAAAAAACAATCAATGTGCCCATTTATTCTACCTCAGATTCTACAAAAGTAGCCATTGTAAAAGGTAAATTAACCATTGATACCGATGTGACCAACAGAAAAAAAGAAGTAGTTCCGGAAGGTACAATGGTTAAGGTAAGCCGGTATAACAACGATGATAATGTAAATGCTTATGATTACTCCTTTATTGGCACAACAGATGCACAGGGAATATATTCAATATATGTACCGGTTAGCGCAGAGGGACAAGATAATTTATATGTTACTTATCCGGAAATTGAAACAAAACAAACGGCAGCTGTATTTGAGAATGCCAATACAAAACTCAGTTATTCGGTTAAACAAATTGACAAAGTATTCGGATTTTCCGGTAATGCTGATGCACTGGATGTTGTCCCCAGTGTTCATATCAGCGTGGAGGCACCAACAACTGTTGGAAGCGGTTTGTCATTTTCAACAAGCCTCAAACCATCCAGCCTGGACTATTCTGCCCTTGAACTTGTTCATGGTGGTAAATATGACAGTACAGGGTTTAGATATTTTGAACTTTCTCCTGATTCTAAGGGGAATATTGATTCTGTAAGAGTATACATTAACCCGGGAAACAAATCCATTACAAGCGCTTCTATTTATACTTCAAATGGTAGATATACCCAGGCTCCTACCATCACCCTTACAGGTAATGGAATGCAGGCCCAGGCAATTATAGACCTGGAATTTGAGATTCAATACTATATAATGCTTGAAAATGGTGGTTCTGATTACAGGGAATATCCAAATATTACAGCCGAAGGTTCGGTATATGAAAATCATTATATAGAAAATAAATATGATGATGACATTGTAAGTTCTGGTGTATCATTTGATGGGAACAATAATTGGTTAGCTAATTTAAGGCTTTCCAATGGCACATTTTATTCTACCTGGAACAGGGGCGATACCATTTATGAAACAGATGGACTGGCAACAGCTTATTCACCTGTAATAAATGTGATTAATAAAAAGTTGAAGCAAGCATATGTATCTGCTGATAATATATCTATTAGCACTTCAGACAGCACAATTCTTTCTGTTTCATTATATGACGATGGTGGAAAAGGATATGTAGCTACCTCACCACCTGCTGTAACTGTTACTACCCTTGCTGGTTACGGATACGGTGCAGTCATTGAAACAGAAGTGAATCATGCAGGTGACCTTGAAGGATTTATTGTTATGAATCCTGGACAGGAATATGTTAATAATGTGAATGATTATGATGGTGATGGTTTAAATGGAACAGCATCATATTCATTTAGGGGTGGAAGAAGTTATTATCCAGAAACCAGGGCTATTTATGATGCAAAACCCGGTTCAATTTATAGGATTGACTTGTATTATGGAACAGGAGAAGATGTTGAAGATGAAAATTATTAATCAACAATATTCTTTTTAAATATTACAAAAAAACCCCGGGATTCCCGGGGTTTTTTTATGTTTAGGTTATTTCTTTAATTCTTAAACACTACTTTATCGCCTTCTATATCCACGATTACTTTTTTGTCAGGAGTGATATTTCCTTCCAATACCTGTTTTGAAAGTTCATTGAGTATGTTCTTCTGGATGACTCTACGTACCGGCCTTGCTCCGTATTGTGGATCAAATCCGGTTGCTGCCACCCATTTTTTTAGTTGTGGTGTTATCTCAAGGTTTCCATTGCTGTTGAGCAATGTCCGCACATGGTCAAACTGAAGTTCTACAACATCTTCTAATTCTTCACGGGTCAACGGCCTGAACATAATAATATCATCAATCCGGTTCAGGAATTCCGGGCGAATGCTTTGTTTCATGAGTGCCATGACCTCTTGGCGCGTGTTTTCAAATATTTCATCACTATTGGCTTCATTCAGCTTGTCCATGTTCTTCTGAATGATCTGCGAACCAATATTGGACGTCATGATAATGATCGTGTTTTTAAAATTAGCAATCCGGCCCTTGTTATCTGTCAATCTTCCATCATCAAGTACTTGCAATAATATATTGAACACGTCCGGATGTGCTTTTTCAATCTCATCGAGTAAAACTACCGAATATGGTTTTCTCCTGACGGCTTCAGTAAGCTGTCCGCCCTCTTCATATCCAACATATCCGGGAGGTGCACCGATAAGTCTCGAGACAGAATAGCGTTCCTGGTATTCGGACATATCAATACGGGTCATCAGGTTTTCATCATCAAACATGAATTCTGCCAATGCTTTGGCTAATTCTGTTTTCCCTACGCCTGTAGTTCCCATGAAGATAAATGAACCAATGGGGCGCTTGGGGTCTTGCAACCCGGCTCTGCTTCTTCGTATAGCGTCCGATACAGCCACAATGGCTTCATGTTGGCCCACAACCCGTTTGTGTAGATTGTCTTCCAGGTGCAATAGTTTTTCGCGTTCGCTTTGCAGCATTCTACTGACAGGGATGCCTGTCCACCGTGCAACCACTTCTGCGATATCCTCTGCATCCACTTCTTCTTTTATCAGGGAGCCTTTCACCTGTAATTTTTCCAACTCCTGCTGTAAACGAGTGATTTCTTCTTCTGCCTGTTTTATTGTTCCATATCTTAATTCAGCTACTTGTTCATAAAGGCCATCACGTTCTGCGCGTTCAGCTTCATTCTTATATTGTTCAATATTGCCTTTGGTTTTTTGAATTTGCTCAATAAGATTTTTTTCTTCCTGCCATTTTGCTTTCCGCTTATTGCGCTCATCCGATAAATCAGCAATTTCTTTGTTCAGTTTTTTTTCTTTGTGTTTATCGCCTTCTCGCTTAATGGCTTCACGTTCAATTTCAAGTTGGCGTATCCTCCGGTCAAGATTATCGATCTCTTCCGGGACAGAATTAATTTCAAGCCGTAATTTTGAAGCGGCTTCGTCAATCAGGTCTATGGCTTTGTCGGGCAAAAACCTGTCGGTGATGTAGCGCTGTGATAATTCCACTGCATTGATAATTGCTTCATCTTTAATACGTACCCGGTGATGGGTTTCATAGCGTTCTTTAATGCCCCGTAAAATGGAGATAGCGCTTGATGTATCAGGTTCATCAATGGTTACTATCTGGAAACGCCGCTCAAGTGCTTTGTCTTTTTCAAAATATTTTTGATACTCATTGAGGGTGGTTGCCCCAACAGCCCTTAGTTCACCTCTGGCCAGTGCAGGCTTAAGGATGTTTGCTGCATCCATTGCTCCTTCTCCCTTGCCAGCACCAACCAATGTATGTATCTCATCAATAAAAAGCACTACTTCGCCACTCGAATCCACTACTTCTTTTACAACGCCTTTTAGCCGTTCTTCAAATTCTCCTTTGTATTTTGCCCCGGCTATCAGTGCTGCCATGTCAAGCATATATATCTGACGGGTTTTAAGGTTTTCAGGCACGTCACTGCTTACAATCCTGTGAGCGATCCCTTCTGCAATGGCAGTTTTCCCAACTCCTGCATCTCCGATAAGGATTGGATTGTTTTTTGTGCGACGTGATAGTATTTGCAATACTCGGCGAATTTCTTCTTCACGCCCGATAACAGGGTCAAGCTTCCCATTTCTGGCCTGCTCATTTAAGTTGACAGCAAATCTGTTCAAAGCATCAAATGTGTTTTCAGCAGTCTGGCTTTTTACTTTTTCCCCATTTCGTAATTCATCAATGGCCATTTTTAATTCTTTTTCGGTTACGCCGCTGTCTTTTAATAATTGAGAGATGTTATCCCCGGCATCCAATAATCCCAGTAAAATATGTTCAATCGTAACAAATTGGTCGCCGTAGTCTTTTGAGTGGTTGACGGCTTTTTGTAATGTTTTATTGGCACTTCTGGATAAATATTGTTCTCCGGCACCTTCTACCTTTGGATAGGACTCAATGGTCTGTTCAACAGCTCTTTCAACATTCTCAGTGCGTACCCCCAGTTTTTTCAGCAAATAACTGGTTACATCGTTTTCTTGTTGAAATAAGCCTTTTAGCAAATGTCCTGTTTCTACTGCCTGGTGGTTTTTTGCTCCTGCAATGGTGAATGCCTGCTGAATTGCTTCCTGTGCTTTTATGGTAAAATTATTAATATTCATGGTTTATATCGTTTTTATGTTTTGGTTTTTTAATCACGCTGTCTCAATAGCTTTTGAGAATATTATTAAAAGTTCTTTTCAGACAGCTCCCGTTTCTTATTTTAAATTATTTTTTTGTTATAATTTATCTAACTGCATTCAAATTCCCTGCCAGGAACAAAAGTATTGCAAAGCAAGACAAGATGACAGTTGTTTGGGTTAATAGGTGACATTTTGTCAGTCACAGGAAAGGCAATTTTCTTCTTTTAATCTCCTCTGACACGTTGCAGCATCAGCTATGGCTTGTATTTTGATGCATTGAGGATTTGTTGATAATTGTTATCATTCATGAGTTGTTTGACAGTAACTTCAGGATTGTTTTTCATATAGCTTTTAATGATGTGATAGCCGATCCAGTTTGCTGCACGTCCGGGAGATTCATTTGGAAAACCGGGAGTAAAAGGTGATTTGGAAGTATATCTTCGAACATCCATATAATCGGTGCTAAAGAGTATTTTATGCTCTATCAGGTAGGTCCACATTTGTTCTTCGTTGTTTCTGCAAAATTTCATTTCATCCTCGGTAAATCCCATCAATACATGTTCAGGAAGTTCGGGAAGTGTTTTGTTTACAAAGTAATGTATCTTGCCATTGTAGAGCATATTATTGATCACGTTGTTATTTATACTGTCACTAAACCCCCATTCTGTTAGCCCCCACGAGTGCATAACATCGCGGCATATCATCTTGCGGGTCATATTATTCACGAGATAAACCGGCCACCCGAGACGCTTATAAAAAATACATTCTTTTCCTAAATATTTATCCAATGCAATGCCTATAGATGTTTCACTGACGATCACCGATTCATTAAATCCTGAAATGACAGTATAAATACCCGGGACCTCCTTGTCGGGGAAAAAATATTTGTATCGTTTAAATGCTTTTTCCAGGGTTTTTTCTTCTTCGGACACATCAGGATACATTTCATTTGCTTTGGTGTATGCTTTGTTAATGTATTCATCTGTTAAAAAATCTTTCAAATAAACAGGAAAAGCTTTATTGCCAGCATGCCCGATATTGATGACATTCAGGGTATACAGGGTAAAAAATGCGCCGTATTTTTTTTTAAGAAAATCAATATGCCGGTTTAATGTATCAAAATCAACTTCAAATAAATCCTGATCAAGACGCTGGATGTTTATTTTCAGGTTGATTTCTGAAATGTCTGCTTTTCGTTCTTTATTGTTACAGGAAAATAATATAATTGTTGAAACAAATAAAAGATATATAATATTGAATCTCATTGGTTTACTATGTTTATATATGGTTAAAATTTTGTTGCAATATAATCATTTAATTTTTTTT
>CAYFQI010000165.1:0-6787 GCA_964345135.1 uncultured Bacteroidales bacterium | reverse complement strand
AAAGGGGTTCACAGCCATTTATAATGACTGTATCTGAACCATTTGGCTGGATGGTGATGTTGTCTACATTAATTCTTACTGTTTCTCTGTAAACACCTGAATGTATAATAATGGTATCCCCTTGAGATGCAGCATTAACAGCATCCTGAACAGTAGAATATGTTTGCAAAGGGCCTACATAAAGAGTTGTTGCGAATGATAATGGAGTAATAATGAACAAGAAATACAGTTTCAATAATAATTTGATATAAATTTTCATGGTCTTAATATTTTAGTTAATCAATTTTTTTATACTCTAATTATAGAATTAAAGTTACATAATAATAACAATAAGTTTTTAATAAAATTATTGTTATTTTTAATATGGCATTATAAAAGAAAAAATCCGGCACAAATTATGCCGGATTTCAAATAATTGTGTACTACTAACCACCATTTTGTAATTAAGTTACAAAAATCATTGATTCTGTTGAGTTATTCTACAATAAATAATTTATTTAAGGTCCCTTTAGGAGTATCCAAAGTCAACACATAAACTCCTGATTGCAATTGTGCAACATCAATTTTTTGAATATTTTCTTCATTAATCTCCATTACTTTCTTACCGGTTAAATCGCTAACAACTGCTGCATTAGCTTCTAATCCGGAAATATTGAGAATATCAGTAACCGGATTTGGATAACATTTGACCAATGAAGATAACGCGTTGTTGTCAATTCCAGATACGCTGAAATTTGCAGTGATTGATTTATTTCCATCCATCGTAACATTTATAGGATTGGTTGAACCGCTAATATCTCCAGTCCATCCTGTAAAGCTACTACCTGCATCGGCTACAGCAATAAGTGTCACTGTTGAATTTGAATCATACGAAGCCTGATCAGGAGTTATTGTTATGCTACCATTTCCAACAACATCCGTTGTTAATGAAAATTGAGTTGAGCTTGATGGAGGTGTATATGAAGCTACACCAAGTGATAAATAACGAACTTGTACATTACGTTTAGAGGGATAATCATCATCACTTTTCCCTGTAAAAGTAAGTGAACTGATCTTGCTATTTTCTACCCAAGAATCACTCACATCAATTATGTCAACTTTCCATATTGTATCCATATTGATTTGATATTGTGAATAACTCGATTCGCCTTCTGTATCTTCCAGCATTAGCACAAAACCTGGCTCGAATATAGTGTCAGCTTTGGTTTCAATAATAATCTTGGGCGTATTAGATATATTGAGAGGTATACTGTCAAAATGTAAAATAATCTTGTTATAAGATTTTAAAACATTGTTTATGTTAAGAATTCCATTTTCTTGATAAAGGTTGACACCAAAAGGCTTTACCAGTTCCCAATGGAATGCAGTATCGGAACCGTTGATTTTATCAACTGTAGGGCCTGTAAAATTATTCACATATTTACTTGGTGTATATTCATACCATTGTGAATAAGCATTTATTAAAAGAAATGCACTTGCTAAAATAAAAAGAGTTATCTTTTTCATAATAAATTGGTTTAAGGTTAAAAAATTATTTTTTATTAATTATTAAAAAGTCTCTGAAAATTTTATTATTTACAGAGATCTGGACTATATAGCCCCCGTTTAGCGTTATGCCTAACTGGTCAAAAGGAATACTTATATGACTATTTTTAAAAGATTTATCATACAATTTAGTTCCTGCCAAATGATATATTTTAATGTTAGCACTCCCTTGAAGGTTTTCTATTGTAAGGTTAAGATTTTCGCCCGTGTTAGGATTGGGATATAAATTGATGCCATAATCTGAAAAGTTATCCTTGATGCCTTCAGTAATATCAAAATTTGCTGTAATGGTTTTATCACTATTCATCGTAATGGTAACAATTTCAGCAGAATCAGTAGTATCGCCTGTCCATTCACTAAATTCATAGCCAGAATTTGGTACCGAAATGAGTGTCACTTCTGTTCCTTCATTGTATGCACTTTGATCAGGTACAATGTCTACACTTCCATTCTGGGTAATAATCTCTAAATTAAATGTATCAATGGATGAAAACACTGCATTCGCAGTTATAGAAGAATCCATCGTGACTTCTATACGTTTATCCGTTCCGCTTAGATCACCACCCCAATGTTCAAACTTAACCCCCGGTATTTCTTCAGCAACAACAGGAACTATTTCACCTTTTTTAAATGGCCCATTGCCTGGATAAACATTTCCATCATTAAATGAAAGGGATAAATTATATAATGTAATTGTATCTGCCGTAGCTCCTGCTTCCCATTTTGGCCTCCCGTATTCATATGCACCAATGTCCGGTGCTCCATTTAACAATCCATTGTATGGAGATACATCAGTACCCTGGTCGATGGCTGAAGTTGCATTTGCAGTAAGTGTGAAATCTCCATTGGCATGATCAGTAAAATAATTATTATTTTTTGCTGTTGACGTGCTTATATTATGGTCTATTACAGCCAGGCTTCCAAAGCTCACTGGTTTGCCAATATTATTTTGAATAAATACATCTTTATCCTGCCGGTGTACACCATCTATGACAGAATTCCCGGATGTACTCAATGTATTATTATAAATTTGTAAATCACTACAAGAATTAGGCTGTATGGGTCTCCATACATTATATATTACGTTATGGTCGATGATGGCATCTACAGGCCTCCAATTGCTACTAGGAACATTTTCACCATAATCGAAATAAATTCCTATTTGTAAAAATTCCGGACTATCATATATAATATTATGATCTATTCGCAAACCATTTTTACCTTGTCCCCCGTCCATTACTCCAAGATCGTGTGCCCTGGCAAGACAATCATGAAACACATTATGATGTATCCTGGTAATTCCTCTTGTAACATGATCATCAGCGGCATTTAAATTTCTTGTACTAACCCCGGCATGTGTTGTATTATAAATTGTATTATACGCTATAATATGGTCTACAGATACGGACCTGTCTACTCCTGAATTAATTGCACCACATTCATGCACGTTATAATTGATCTCGTGAATAAAACAATTAATGATTTTATTTCCTTTTCCACTTATAGAAACAGATGAAGCTGAACTATATATAATTATGCTATTTTTTAAAATATTGTTCGTTCCTGATAAAATTATTCCGGATCGGCCATTCCATTGATATTGCCAATTTCCTGAACAATCATAACTATGCGTGATGTATTTTATATTTAATTGATCCAATATATTATTTGAAGCACCTGCAATTGAGGTTCTATTAAAATAATTATCATCAGTGGTTATAGAAGTAGCAAAAAGGTTTATTTTTTTTATTGTCACATTGCTGAATGTGCTGTTTGAATCCGGCCTAAACACGTATGGATATTTTTTGGCTTCTACTAAATTGTTTCCTCCTAAAGATGAAGCAGGCACACCCCCGTCCGGTAATTTCACATATAGTTTATTTCCATTTTTCCACCATTCTCCATTAGAAAGCAATGCAGTAACGCCACCATTGTTTTTAACGGCATAAGGGGTAGGATTAAACAAGTAATATCTTGAACCTGTATTAATATAATAATTATCACATTTTCCATAGCGTTTTCCAGCTTTAATGCGTGCTTTACCATCAACGATATAAACAGGGCCTGTCCATCCCTGACCATCTCTTTTACATTCAGGGTTAGAAAGGTTTACCCATGCCATAGCACTGTCCCATAAAGAAGAACCTGCGCTGTCAAATTCATTATCAATAATTTCTCCTAATTCTGCTTTTATTTCTATTGCATTTTCCATTCTGGCTGTTACAGGATTCATTACAAAATCCTCATTGGTCTGATCCGGCCAGCGTGTTAAATTAATCATTTCTCCATCTACAAAAACTTGATTTGTCTGATCTCCTTCTGTCACATCCCAATTCATGGTAGTACTATACACATCATTGCCCTCGTGGATCCAACTTAAAAGTGGCTCACACCCGTTTACAATTACAGAGTCGTTTCCGTTTGCTGTAATTGTAATATTGTCTGTACCAATTCTAATTTCTTCGCGATACGTCCCCTCGTGAATGATAATAACATCCCCAGCAGCTGCAACATCAACAGCACTTTGTATAGTAGAATATGTCTGAGAAACACCCACGTGAAGTTCGGTACATAAAAGATTATAAGAAACAATTAGACAAAAAATGATACTTAGTGATAATTTAGATTTGTTATTCATAATTTTCTTCTCTTTTTATTGAAAGTTTATTTATATAAATAATTATCCGAATGCTTTCAATTCAATTTTCAATTCGAACTCTAACAAACAAATTTACAACAATTTACAAAGAACAAAGAATTGATGTAACCGGGTGATCACAAATGTTACCGGGTGACAATAAATAATGTTTTTTGAATTGTTTACAGGTATAAATACAACGATTGAGATAAAAATTAGAAAAGGGATAAACCAAAACAATGCTTATAAAAAAACCATGAAGAATTCATACAACTATCGTATCATTGTTATCATGCTGATTATATATATAACATTCAGCTTATTGATCGAATGTAATTCAATTAAAAGGGATTTAAATAAGACAATATTTATGCATCAATCATATAACATATAACAGGAATTTACCTGATTCTGTCAAGAGACCTGACCAATAGTTCATCTCTTCTAATACCCCTGAATGCAAGGTATGTAAGTATGGCAGAAATAAGAGGGAAAATAAAAGGGTAGTCGTAATGGATATTGCCTTTTAAGATAGAATTCATATGCATTAAATAAAAATACATTAATCCAATGGATCCGATCATTAATATGATATTAAACATGCATAATCTCATCTGCAGTACACGCCGTTTATATAAAAAAATATTCATAAAATTGACCAGGCAAATGCCAAATAACAAAATAGCCAGGGGCATTGTTTGCATGTAATACCTGGATAATTGAGCCGCTGGTTTTAACCCGTCAAAATAAAAGTAATAGATATGTTCATCTGCACCTATTATTTTGGCCACTGGAAAATAAAACAGTGTACTCATTAAACCAAGGGATAAAATCAGGAAGACTGTTTGAATTCGTTGGATCATATTATTGACTGGGTATTATTTTTAAAACTGGATCGTGTCTGAAATTTTTTTCATTAAATCCTCGTATTCATGAAACACGGGAAAATCAGGGTAATCATCAATAACATTTCGTGGCGGCCTGAATAAGATACCCTGGTCTGCTTCCTTAAGCATTGATATATCATTATAAGAATCACCACTGGCTACCACATCATAATTAAGTGATTTCAATGCTTGTACTACTTTCCTTTTTTGGTCTTTTTGCCTTATTTTATAGCCAGTCACTTCATCGTTTTCATTTATTTCAAGGCTGTTGCAAAAGAGCGTTGGCCAATCGAGTTTTTCCATAAGCGGTGCTGCAAATTCTGTAAATGTGTCGGATACTATGAATACTTGTGTTTTGGTTTTCAGATAATCTATAAATTCTTTCGCCCCGTCAAGTGGTTGAATATCTTCAATGACATCCTGAATATCTTTTAGCTTGAGATCATGTTCTTTTAGAATTGACAATCTTTTTTGCATCAACACATCATAGTCAGTGATATCCCGGGTGGTCAGTTTCAATTCATCTATCCCGGTCATTTTTGCTACATTGATCCATACTTCGGGAACAAATACGCCTTCGAGGTCAAAACAAGCTACATACATTTTATAAAGAGAGTTTTTAGTACAACTATTCACGGGCAAAGATATAAAATTAAAAGGATTATTTCTTCATTGATAAATTGGGAAATGAAGTATTACATGTTTCGTTTTCTTATTTTATTCTTTGTAATGGTAATAAAAAAACAGCCCGGATTTTTTAAAAATTCTCAAGTGCAGTTAACACCTTATTTTCTAAGCAAATAATCTTTTTTATTTACCTGAAAAAATTAATATGCCCGTACATCTTTTCCTTCAATAAAGTTAATAAATGCTGTTATAACGACTTTGTTCCCTCCCGGGGTAGGATAGTCACCTGTAAAATACCAATCTCCTTTATTTCCAGGGCATGCTGCATGTAAATTTTCAATGCTTTGATATACTATTTGCACTTCTGCATTAATATTGCTTTTATAGGATAACATTTGGCTAATCTTACGGGATATTTCAACAGCTGTAAAAGGAGCATAGATTTCTTTTACACAATTTTGAATCTCTTCTAAAGGTTTCTTCAATTGTTCTTTACAACTTTTATAGACTTTATTAATTATGGATTCCTTCCCTTTATCTTTAAGCAGTTCAATGGCTGCACGAAATGCTATAAAATCACCCAGCTTAGCCATATCAATCCCATAACAATCGGGGTATCTTATTTGTGGAGCAGAAGAAGCCACGACAATTTTTTTAGGCCCCAACCGGTCTAATATTTTTAATATACTCTTTTGCAATGTAGTACCTCTTACGATGGAATCATCCAGTACGACCAGTTTATCCACACCTTTTTTAATGGTTCCATATGTAATATCGTAAACGTGAGCAACAAGGTCTCCCCTGCCCTTATCTTCAGAGATGAACGTTCTCAATTTAACATCTTTAAGGGTTGTTTTTTCAGCCCTGGGTTTTGCGGTGATCAATCGTTTTAGTTCATCATCGCTTAATTCTTCACCATTATTTTTGCGTAAAAATTTAATTTTTTCCTCGGCCATGTATTCTTCCAACCCGTTCACAAGGCCATAATAAGCAGTCTCTGCAGTATTTGGTATATATGAAAAAACCGAGTTTTCAAGGTCATGACCTATGCTTTCTAATACATAAGGCGTTAAAAGTTTTCCAAGTTTTT
>CAYFQI010000164.1:0-6820 GCA_964345135.1 uncultured Bacteroidales bacterium | reverse complement strand
GCATGTTTTAATTTGAAATTGTAATCATGTTCCTCTGTATGCGGGCCAAATCTAATTTCTTTTGTTGTTAATTTGCTTGCTTTGGACTTAATCGCTTTTTTCTTTTTCTTTTCCTGATAAATATATTTATCATAATCTATCAACTTGCAAACAGGAGGGTCTGATTTAGATGATATTTCAACCAAATCCAAATCCATTTCATCACCCATGCGTAAAGCTTCATCTATAGTATATACATCAGGTTTGGGGATATTTTCTCCCACCAGCCTTACTTCTTTTGCTCTAATCCCAGTGTTTACCTTGTGCTTCGGTTCTATCCTGGATTGTCTTTTCTTACCTATAATTAATCCTCCTTTCTTTTTGATAATCTTTTTTTTTATATAATTAATAATTGTTTTCTATTGATTTTTGAATCTCATGGGTTACAAAATTAATAAAATTCTGCAATTCCATGGGCCCTTTATCTCCTTCTCCATGTTTTCTTACTGATACAGTATTTTCATTCATTTCATTTTCACCAACAATAAGCAAAAAAGGTATTTTCTTTAACTCACTGTCACGTATTTTTTTCCCGATTTTTTCACTTCGTTCATCAATTTGGGTGCGAATATCGGAATTATCTAACAACCGCGCAACTTTTTTTGCATAATTATGAAATTTTTCGCTGATTGGCAATATAATTATCTGCTCAGGAGACAGCCATAATGGAAATTTTCCGCCTGTATGTTCTATTAGTACAGCAACAAACCGTTCCAACGACCCGAACGGGGCCCTATGAATCATGACCGGCCTGTGTTTTAGATCATCACTTCCTATGTATTCAAGATCAAACCGCTCCGGGAGGTTATAATCGACCTGTATGGTTCCCAACTGCCATTTCCTGCCCAGGGCATCATTTACCATAAAATCAAGTTTCGGACCGTAAAATGCAGCCTCGCCATATTCAACCCTGGCTTTTAACCCTTTTTTCTCGGTGGCTTCAAGAATGGCGTTTTCAGCTTTTTCCCAGTTTTCTTCATTGCCTATATAGTTTTCAAATTTACCTGGGTCGCGTAAAGATATTTGGACCAGGTAATCATTAAAGCTTAACACTTTAAAAATATAAAGAATAATATCAATAACTTTAACAAATTCATCTTTTAACTGGTCTGTCCTGCAAAAAATATGGGCATCATCCTGTGTAAAACCTCTTACACGTGTCAGGCCATGCAATTCACCACTTTGTTCATACCTGTAAACCGTGCCAAATTCAGCATATCGTATTGGAAGGTCTTTATAAGAGTGCGGTGCAGATTTATATATCTCGCAATGATGCGGGCAGTTCATTGGTTTTAACAAAAACTCCTCGTTTTCATCCGGTGTATGTATGGGCTGAAAAGAACTTTCACCGTATTTGGTATAATGGCCAGAGGTAACATATAGCTCTTTCTGTCCAATATGTGGTGTGATCACTTGTTCATAATCATATTGAAACTGAACTTTTTTGAGGAACCCTTCCAATTTTTCACGAAGTAATGCTCCTTTTGGGAGCCATAATGGAAGCCCCTGCCCTACTCTTTGTGAAAAAGTGAAAAGGCCTAATTCTTTACCAATTTTCCGGTGGTCTCGTTCTTTAGCTTTTTCCAGGTTTTCAAGGTATTCATCCAGTAATTTTTTCTTGGGAAATGAAATCGCATATATTCTGTTGAGTTGTTTATTGTGTTCATCACCTCTCCAGAAAGCACCGGCTGTACTTAATACTTTCACAGCTTTTATGCTCCCTGTATCAGGTAAATGAGGGCCTTTGCAAAGATCTGTAAAATCATTGATGCGATAAAATGTAATGGTTCCCTCTTCAAGTTCTTCAATCAATTCAACCTTGTATTCGTTTCCTTTTTCAGTATAATGTTGAAGTGCTTCTTCTTTACTCACTTCTGTCCTGACAAAGGGATGCTTTTCCCTGGCAATTTCAAGCATTTTACGTTCAATAACAGGAAAATCCTTTTCCTTTATGGCCGTGCCTTCCGGTGTGTCAACATCATAATAAAACCCGTTTTCAATCGCCGGCCCGATACCAAATTTAATCCCGGGATACAGTCCCTGTAAAGCTGCTGCCAACAGATGCGCTGATGAATGCCAAAAGGCATGTTTGCCTTCTTCATCAAATTTATGAAGGGTGATCCGGGCATCCTGTTCTATGGGCTTTGTCACATCCCACAATTCATCATTCACTGTAGCAGTTAACACCTCTTTTGCCAGCCGGGGGCTTATATCCTGAGCGATCTCGATAGGTGTAACCCCCTTATCAAATTCCTTTTGCGTATTATCCGGAAATGTTATAATCATTGTATTTTATTTTGACTGTAATCAAGGCAAAATTAAACGAAATAATTCATTTATCCCAATGATTTTTTGTATGATTGCATCCTGTTTTTGTTATTTTTAAATATTTATTAAATTGATTTTGACTGTTCAGGGCACGTTTGTTTTTTGAGTTATGTTACCACCCGGGCATTGCCCGGGGTTTATGCTGAAACCTGTTGGGATTTAAAGCCAGCCACTAATCTGTCTATAAAGTCGAGTATTTGGATCATAATGTTCGATACCAAGACTCCCAAGGCCCCAAAACGCCCAATTTTCTGGCGTAAAACAGCAATTTTAAGGCAAGCATAACGAGATTAGCGGACATTATAGACAAATACTACTTGAATTTGGAACAACATTTGCAGTTACATATGAAAAAGTATCAAACATATTAACATGAACATAATTAATACACACTCGGGACTGTATACAGACTTCTATGAATTAACCATGGCACAAGGTTATTTCTTACACGGGAGAATGAATGAAACTGCTTGGTTTGATTATTTTTTCCGTGAGCAACCATTCAACGGAGGATATGTAGTATTTGCAGGGCTTCAAAATGTGCTTGAATTCTTGACTGATATGCAGTATGACACTGATGATATAGATTTTCTGAAAAAATCGGGATTCAATGAAGACTTTTTATCTTATTTAAAAAACTTCAGGTTTAACGGAACGATAAACAGTGTGAAAGAAGGAGAGATCGTATTCCCCCATGAACCGGTCCTGTCTGTTCAGGGAACGATTATCGAAACCCAGTTAATAGAAACCATGCTGTTAAATATCATTAATTTCCAATCCCTGATCGCTACCAAAGCATCAAGGATCAGGCAGGCAGCAGGAGATAAAACATTTGTAGATTTTGGATTGAGGCGGGCCCAAAGTTTTGGGGGGATACATGCCAGCAGGGCTGCAATTATCGGGGGTGCAAATGCAACGTCCAATACATTTTCCGGGTTTCATTATGATATTGATATCAGTGGAACTCAAGCCCATTCATGGATTCAGTCATTTGAAAATGAATATACCGCATTTGAAAAATTTGCAGAAACAACCCCCGGGAAAATTATTTTACTTGTTGACACCTATGACACGCTCAGATCCGGAGTGCCCAATGTCATCAAACTTGCAAAAAAATTAAAAAAGAAAGGGAAAAAAATTGACGGCATACGCCTTGACAGCGGGGATTTATATTATTTTAGCAAAGAAAGCAGAAAAAAACTTGATGCCGAAGGCTTTGAGGACATAAAAATCTTTGCTTCCAATCAATTGGATGAATATGTTATTAAAAGCCTTAACGACCAGAGAGCCCCAATCGATGGTTTTGGTATCGGAACCCGCCTGGTCACCGGCAATGAAAGCCCGGCTCTTGATGGAATCTATAAACTATCTGTTATGAATGGTGTCCCCACAATAAAACTCTCGGAAAACATCGAAAAAACAACACTCCCTGGCCATAAGCATATTATAAGATTAAAGAATATGGATGGCTCCTTTTATGCTGATGCCATTGCATTAGCTAATGAAGACCCGAATACAATAAATACAATCTATCACCCATTTTATCCACGGAAATATACAAATATTAAACCGTTGCATAAAACATTCATCATGGATCAGGTCATGGAACACGGGAACATATTAAACAATGAAAAGAATATTAATAAAATCCAGACATACGCTGCCCGTCAACTGGATAAATTACCCCTGGAATACAGGCGGTTCCTGAATCCCCAAATAATTAAAAAAGGCGGTTAAAAAAAATTAGTTCAATTTAAAAAAAAAAAAACGAAAAATATAAAAAAATTTATAACGAACAAATAAACCAACGATGAAACCCAGTACCACGAAAAATGAAGCACCTGATTTTAAACCAAAGACACACCCTCTCGTATCATGCACGAACCAAACCTCAGCCCTAAACCCTTTCAACTCTTCAACTTTATACTTTCCCGTTAAACAAATTACCCCATGAAGCACATTTACCAAATAATAAACCTGTTAATATGCTCGATACTGTTACACTCGTGCAGCACCACCAAAATGCTGGACAATGAGGAATATTTATATAAAAAAGCCAACATACATATTGATTCAGCTGTTTTTTTTAAAGAATTATCCCTCAAACAGGATTTAAAAGAATTCATCATCCAGGAGCCGAATAATAAATATTTGGGTATCATCCCGTTTCAGTTATACATGTACAACCTGGCCGGTAAAAACGTGCCCGACTCGGGATTTAGGCACTGGCTTCAGACAAAAGCCGGGGAACCACCAGTGGTATATAATGAACAAGCCACTGCACAAAGCATGAAACGTATGAAAAACTACCTTTTCTCCAAAGGGTATTTTCATGCCAGTATAGATACAATAGAGCGCCCAAAAAACAAAAAGATGAAGGTGGTTTATGCATTCAAAATCCATACTCCTTTCACGATAAAAAACGTGGTATATCCTGACTCCGCCAGTGCGATAACCCGGGCGATCCGGCAGACAGCCGAAAAATCTAAAATAAAAGAAGGTGAACATTATGACCTGGCCGTACTAAAAAAAGAACGCCAACGGGTTGATGAACAGTTAAAAGATAAAGGGTATTTTTATTTCAGGCCCGAGTACATCTTATTTAAAGTGGATAGCAATAATGCAAAAAAAGAAGTCGTGATCCACGTCACGCTAAAAAAGAACATCCCTGAACAAGCACACCATGCATATAAAATCAACACCATACACCTGTACCCGGGGTATTCACTGAAAAAAGAAATGAAACGAGATGACACCGCTGTATACAATGACATCAAGATCATCGGGGAAAGCGATTACATCCGGCACAAGCTGCTGACACGTTCCGTCTTTTTTAAACAGGGCAAAATATACACAGGGGGCGACTACCAGCGAACCATAAACAAGCTGACCGGGTTAAAAATTTTCAAATTTGTCAATATTAAATTCAATGATACCATTATTGATGAAACACGTTTCCTGAACGTGGACATATTCCTGACCAAAGCGCTGCCTCGCACTCTGCGGCTGGAAATTCAGGCACAAACAAAATCAAACGACTTCACGGGCCCGGGAATCATGGTAGTCTTCAATGACCGGAACCTGTTCAGGGGTGCGGAAAATTTCAGCATCCGAATGAATGCCGGGTTCGAGACCCTGCTGGCACAGGATACCAAAGGGCTAAACTCTTACGAAGCCGGGTTCAACAGTCAATTATCCATTCCAAAAATCATGTTCCCGTTTATTGACTTGAACCAGTTTCTTTCACCAAAATATACCCCTCGTACAAACTTCAAAGCAGGGTTTAACATCCTTGACAGGACGGGCTTTTTTACATTGCACAATGCCAATTTTTCATCCGGGTATCAATGGAAAGAAACGAAAACACGATTTCATCACCTTACCCCGTTTTCATTAACATATACAAACGTGTTCAATACCTCTTCTGCATTTGAAAAAATATTGAATGAGAATGAATATATCCGCGAGAGTTTTAAAGAACAGCTGATCACCAGCCTAAAATACGATTACACCTTTAATGACAAGATCAAAAAAGAGCGGGCATTCAATTATTTTTTTAATGTTAATGTAGAGCTGGCAGGAAATATAGCTCAATTTGCTGCCAACCTATTATCTGGCGGGGGGTCATCTAACAAATTATTTGGCATTGCCTTTTCACAATACGCCCGTGCCTATCTTGACACACGGGTTTATATTGACATCAATAAAAAGAATAAGCTGATATACCGATGGTATTCAGGGGCCGGGTTCCCGTATGGCAATTCTACCGCCCTGCCTTACACGAGGCAGTTTTATGCAGGTGGTGCCAGCAGTCTCCGTGGCTTCCGGTTCCGTTCTGTAGGACCGGGGTCATTTGCCCCGGATAAAGAAGCAAACTTTTTTGACCAGACAGGCGACATCAAACTGGAAAACAACCTGGAATACCGGTTTCCCATTGCCGGGGTAGTGAAAGGAGCTTTCTTTACAGATGCAGGGAATGTATGGCTGAGCGGGAAAAAAGGGAACAGCAGCAAACAGTTTGCACTCGATGATGTTCTCAAAGAACTGGCAGCCTCGTTTGGCGCCGGCGTTCGCATCACACCCCGCTTTTTCGTGCTGCGTCTGGACATTGGCATCCCGCTCAGAAAACCATACTTGCCAGCACGTCAACGTTGGGTAATAGACAAAATCAACTTTTCCAACGCCCGATGGAGAAGAGAAAATATCGTGGTGAATATTGCGATTGGATACCCGTTTTGAGGATATAATGTCTAAAATCACTACTAATCTACAAGCTGCATCCCCAAACCCTGACAGGCCTGCCAGGGCAGGTAAAAAAAGGTATAGAATGGGTTAAGGTAAACGAATGTTAGTAGGTATATTCTAAAAATCAATACGATGGGAATTAATATATTATTTCACTACCGTCCGGTTATAAGTCAAATAATTTCAACTGGTTATAGTCATCAGTAGT
>CAYFQI010000163.1:0-6927 GCA_964345135.1 uncultured Bacteroidales bacterium | reverse complement strand
ATGGATGATTATAACGAATTTCTGATTTAATATTAAACTGTTCGATATTTTTTTCATGTTTTTTCAAAAAAACATGACTTTGCGAATATCCCGTGATAACAGGGATTATAAATAAAATTATAAAAAATATAAATTTTTTTTTATACATTAAGCGTATTTTAAGTATAAAAATAATAAAAAATTATTTACTTTAGTATGGATTCTGATTTCAAAAATACAAAACCCATGAAAGCATTACTCATAAATTTCAGTATTTTTTTATTTTTTTTTAATTTTTCCCTTAACGCTCAAGAGAACCCAAAAATACCAATTAAGGATTTTAAGATAGAGGAAAAAAAAGGATTTAATGCAGCATTCCGAAACTTAGAAATGGGGAATCAATACTATGAAACAGGTGTTGGTACTTATGACATTGCATTGGAACATTTTCTTCAGGCACGAAAATACAATGACAATTTTAATGCATTAGATTATAAAATTGGTGTTTGCTATTTATACACGAGAAAAAATTTAGATAAGGCCATTAAATACCTATACCAGTCAATAGATGGAGAAAAAGATTTTTACGACATTAAATTCCTGTTAGGAAGAGCATACCATTATAATTATCAATTTGACAGTGCGATCACTTATTACCAGTCTTTTATAAATTCACTGCAAGGTGAGGATGCAGAATTGAATAAAGAGTTCATCGAAAAACTCATTTCCGAATGCAAAACAGCAAAAATCAAAACAAAGAAGCCTGCCAGGGCTGAAGCAAAATGCCTGGGGCGCTCGATAAATTCACCTTATGATGACTTTAACCCGATCTTTGGTGATAGTGTTATGTATTTCACATCAAAAAGACAAGGGACTACAATGGGTAACAGAAATCCTATTGATTTTAAGTTTTACGAAGACATTTATTATTCCCAAAACACGGCCGGATTATGGCGAAGAGCAGTAAATATAGGCCGACCTGTAAATTCGGCAGTAAATGATGCAGCAATTGCATATTTTCAGGATGAAAACAAATTATTTGTTTATAATGATAATAATGGCGGTGACATTCATTACACTACACCTAAAATAACCGGGGGCTGGGCAACACCTAAATCATACCTCCCTAATATTTTAAATACAAAAGAAAGAGAATCATCAATTGCATTTACAGAAGACAGGGAAACGATTTACCTGGTTTCCAAACAAGATGGTTCTTTAGGCGGAAAAGATATTTTTGTATGTCATAAGAACTCATCCGGAAAATGGTCTAAACCTAAAAACCTGGGGCCAAACATTAATACTCAATATGATGAAGAGGGTGTATTCATCACACCCAGTGAAGACACGCTGTTTTTTAGCTCTCAGGGACATGAAACAATGGGCGGGTTCGACATATTTTTTGTAACAAAACAAAAAAACGGGAAATGGTCAAAACCAAAAGGACTTGGTCATCCGATCAACACACCCGACAATGATATCTTTTTCAAAAAGTACGGGAGACGTTTTTATTATTCCTCTGTCAAAAAAGAAGGTTTTGGCGGACTGGATATTTATGTAGGTATCTTTTATAAACCAATTACGTGGATCAAAGGAATGGTCGTTGTAAAAGACAGCAACGACAAGTTTATACCTAATGCAACAGTTGAATTTCTTGATAAAGAAACAGGGAAAGTCATTGGCTCCTCCTCTACCAATGAAAATGGGAAAGTTGAAAAAATATTTGAATTTGAAAGTAACATAAAAGAAATTGGTGTTCAGGCCAATGCAGAAGGATTTATGATGTATTCTGACAACATTGAAATCACAAAAGAATATCATAATGATACATTGAGTAAAGTATTTGAATTGGAAAAAATTGATGTAGGAAAAAAAGTGGTATTGAATAACATCTATTTCGAATTTGACAAATCCAAATTAAAAGAATCATCTTTCGAAGAATTGAACCGGCTGGTCGAATTTATGAATAAATATCCTTCGGTTAAAATATTAATCTCAGGACATACAGACAATATCGGTTCATTAAATTATAACCAACGTCTTTCCGAAGCCCGCGCCAAGAGTGTATACAAATATTTAATTGAAAAGGAGATTGAAAAAGACAGGCTGACTTATAAAGGATTTGCCTTTAATCAACCCATTGCCACCAATGAAACCGATGAAGGACGCCAGCAGAACAGAAGAGTAGAATTTAAAATTGTAAATAAGTAAAAACCGTGTAAGGAATTCGGATGCATTTAATCAAACACTTGACTTTATAGACAGGCACTATTTAACCGTTCATGGGTTCATGGATTTAACTGTTATCATACCATAATTTTAATATCATTAAAATGTAATTTACAGAATTATCCTGACGGCCACGTACTAAGGCTAAGCTCATGTTTTTATTTTAAAATTTAATACTCACTTTTGCTATTTCAAAAATAACAGGGCACTATAATCAACAGGACAAATACAATAGCCGTGACATAATTGATATAAATTGTCTTCTTCATATCTGCACGTGTTAAACGCCTCTCATGCTCTCCAATAAAAGGTTTTTCAACGTGTATTCCGTTATACATATTCGGTCCTCCAAAGCGGCAATTCAATATTCCGGCCAGTGCTGCCTCAGGATACCCGGCATTGGGACTAGTATGCCGGTGGCCATATAAAAAGATATACCGCCTCCCCCTGCTACTCCAAGATACCAATACCATTAGTAAAGCAGTAATACGCGCAGGGATAAAATTCACAACATCATCGAGTTTTGCTGAAAACCAACCAAATTTTTTATATACTGTACTCTTATACCCGGTCATAGAATCAAGGGTATTGACTGCCTTATAGGCAAACATCAACGGGATCCCTCCTATGGCATAATAAAACAAAGGCGCAATCACACCATCGCTCAAATTCTCAGCAAGGGTTTCCAGTGCTGCTTTTCGTATTTGATTTTCATTCAGTTGTGATGTATCTCTTCCTACAATCATGCTCAAGTGTTTCCTTGCCAGGGATATATCTTGCTGCATTAATGCGTGTTCTACTTTCATTCCTTCTTTAATTAACTGCCTGTTGGCAATACCGTAAAAGACCATGATAATTCCAAATGCAACATACAATACAGGGAATGCTTTTAGCAAATTTTCAATGCTATAAATCACCCCGAATGTACTCCCGGCAACACAAATCACAGTAACAACGCCTTTCATTGTCCTGTTTGTTCCTTTATTTAAATGCCTGTCAAACCATGCAATTAAAGCCCCTATGATGCGAACCGGGTGAGGTGCCCGGGAAGGATCACCAAATGCCAGGTCGAGCATAAAACCGCCAAGCAAACTAACGATCATAAAAAAAGATTCATTTACCTGAATATTCCAATGCATTTACGCCCTCCTTAAATAATCTTTAATACCCTGAATCAATATTTTATTAAATCTTTCATTTTGAACAGCCACCCTGAAAAAAGTATTGTCCAGTCCTCTGAAATTTGAAGCATCGCGGATAAGTAGTTGATATTTTTTTAGTAAAAATGTTTTTAATTCACCGGAGTTCCCTTTTTTCAACTTCACAAGAAAAAAATTACATGACGAAGGATATACTTCTAACCCGGGAATACTTTGCAATTGCTTTTGAAATTGTTCGCACTTAGCGGCTAAGAATTGTTTACACGGCTTAAGTTCTTCATAATGATCAAAAATATAATGTCCGGCTTCAAGGGCAAGGCTATTCACGTTCCAGGGAATCATATTTTCTTTTAATGTTTTGATGACAGATGAATCCGCCACCAGGTATCCTAAACGGATACCGGGGATGGCAAAAGACTTGGTTAACGAACGGACAATGGCCAGGTTTTTATTCCGTGACACATGCGGAATCAATGATGCTCCTCGTGTTGATAGCTCCAGAAACGCTTCGTCAATTATAAAAACCATACCCGGGTTTAATGAAGTCAGCTTTATCAGAGTTTCCAATGCCCTGATCCGTCCATCCGGATTATTCGGATTTCCTATCCATACAAACCTTGAAGGCAACGATACATCATCATCAAATGCCTCATATGGGATATAAGATATATCATGTTGATAGCGTTTACATGCATCTTCATATTCAGAAAAACAGGGATAAACAATAGTAGATTTTGCTCCTTTAAAAAACTGCGCCAACATATAAAAAGCATCTGTTGCACCATTTGTCACAACCACTTGTCCCGGGGAAATATGATGATGAAGTGCAATCGTTTCGCTTAATTGACTGGCAGCGGGATCAGGATAATGAATAATCCTGTCTAGCTGTTTCTTTAAATGGCCTGCCAATCTTTTATCCAACCCTTCATACCAGATACTTGAACTGAAATCAGCAATGATCTGTTGCTGATAATTATATAAGTCGCTCCCGTGCCCGTTAATCATGATTCCTGCAAAATTTTATAAAAAAGTTCCATATTGGTGTGTTGCCTCACAAATCCTGCTAATTTATCATAATGCTGCTCTTTGTAAGCAGTGTAATCAACCGGGGCACATGCTTCTTTCAATTTCTTAGTTTCCCGGAGAATGGCATCAATCACCACCTGGTTATCAAATATCCCGTGAATATAGGTCCCCCATGTTTTCTTATCTTTGAAATAGCCATCATCTTTGTTTGGTTTTATATTACATAAAGGAGAAACATTTCCATTCACGGGAACAGTATTCCCCATGTGGATTTCATACCCTTTGCACTCTTTTTTGTCTTTAAGAAACGAAAACGTACATTGTTCGGTTGTTTTGTTTTTTTGAATTGTTGTAACAACCGGTAATATACCAAGTCCCGGGATCACATCAATACTTCCTTCAATATGATCCGGGTCACGTATCTCTTTTCCCATGATTTGATAACCTCCACAGATACCATATACCTGCCTGCCTGCATCATGCATTTGCATAATAGTACCGGCTAAGCCGGTATTTCTTAAATGCTGCATATCCGAAATGGTATTTTTGGAACCGGGTATCAGGATGATATCGGCATTTTCTACTTCTTCCGGCACATGAGAATAATACAAATGGATACCAGGCATCCGTTCCAGATGATTAAAATCTGTGAAATTTGACATATGCCTGAGCAATGCGACAGCAATATTAACAACTCCGCTTTGAGCAGTGCCTTTTCGATGTTCCATGACTACAGAATCTTCCTGCTCAATATAAATGTCTTTAAAATATGGGATAATGCTCAATACCGGTTTTCCCGTGATTTCCTCAAGCATGTTCTTCCCATTTTCAAACAGTCCGATATCCCCCCGGAACTTATTAATAATAATACCTTTCACCAGTTCCCTTTCAGCTTCGGGCAGCAGTTTAATGGTGCCGTACACCGAACCAAAAACACCACCCCGGTCAATATCAGCTATTAAAAACGTCGGTGCCCCGGCTTCACGTGCTACCCGCATGTTTGTAATGTCCTTTCCCCTCAGGTTCATTTCTGATATACTACCCGCCCCTTCAATGACTATGGGATTGTATTGTGATGCCAACTTATAATATCCCTGCATTGCTTCCTGAAAGAGACGGCCACGGTCTGTCATATCAAAATACTCGGATGCAGACTGATTTCCTACAGGTTTTCCATTCAAAATGACTTGCGACACACAATCGCCCGTGGGTTTGAGCAATACCGGATTCATATCTGTTGTACAATCAATGCCGCATGCTTCGGCTTGTACTGCCTGCGCCCTGCCGATCTCACCACCGCCCCGTGTAGGATAGCTGTTTAATGACATGTTTTGTGCCTTGAACGGCGCCGGTTTGTACCCGTCTTGTTTCAATATCCTGCAAAAAGCAGCATTGATAATGCTCTTTCCAACATCAGAGCCGGTGCCGGCAAACATTACAGGGAATAGTTTTTGCATCTGTTTATTTTTTATTTTTTAAGTTAATTGGGTTTATCTGATTTTTTGTTTTAACCAGCAGCTCAGCGTAAAAGAACCTTTTATAATCATTCGCTTGTGAGTTTAATAATTATTTTTTTACATGCCCGGTTCATCAGTTATTTATTTTATTTGATACATGTTCCATGTGCCCGCTAACCCCGATACAGTCATTCTTCCTTACGGGGTAGGCTTCGTCGTATTTACCCCAAAATTGCTCATTTACACGAATAAACGGTGCGTTTCGGGTTTTGCGAGCATTGTTATCAAACATTATAATACAAACACCCGGTTTTATAGACATGTTCTAATTCAACATGTTCTCATCAATATCTAATTCAATCACCTCCCCATAATCAATGTTTCGATCAAACATCGTATAGGGCGATGTATTCAAAATCTTAGATAACATGGCACGTATTGGCCCACCATGTGTGATCACTGGAATGGCTTCATTGATATTCAATTGATACAGTTCTTTAAGAAACAGGGCTGTTCTGTTATACAGCTCTTTATATGCCCCCCCCCCGGGGCAAGCCGTGTTCCAATAATCACCAAACCACTGTTGTCCCTTATTGCTTTTAAAAATATGATCCCAATGCACGCCTTCCCATTCGCCAAAATCCATTTCTTTTAATCGATTATCATATTGCACAGGACACTCGTTTCCTGCAATTTTTTCTGCCAGTTTACGACATCGCTGTAAAGGGCTTGAATACACGATTTTATAAGAATACCTGCTTAAACGATTTGATACTTTCGAAGCTTCCCATGCAAAGGCAGAAGAAACATCAACATCAAGGTTACCGTAACAAATTCCTTTAGATATGTCTACACTAGTATGTCTTATCAGAAGTATATTCATTTGTTTATATTTAAGTTTTTAAGTTTTTAAGTTAATTGGGTTAATTGAGTTGATTGAGTTAATTGAGTTGATTGAGTTAATTGAGTTGATTGAGTTGATTAAGTTAATTGAGTTGATTAAGTTAATTAAGTTTATCTGGCAGATCAGCGTAGAAGCACCTATTATAATCATGTGCGTCCCGATTAAAATACAG
>CAYFQI010000162.1:0-7040 GCA_964345135.1 uncultured Bacteroidales bacterium | reverse complement strand
ATTATTTTTACAACCAATAAATATATTTAGTGTTTGTTCATTATGCCCGGTAACTTTGTTGCGATTACTCCAAATTGCTCATTTAAAAGAACAAAATGTGCAACTTTTAGTCTCGTGAACCTCGTTATCGAACATTAAGATCAAAACACACGACATTATAAACAAATAGTAATTATTGTCTGCTTATAATGTAATCTATATTATATTTTACTGTGATTATACGGTAATGTTAACAAAATGTTAACAAAAAAATTGATTTTTTTAAAAAAATTTACTTATGAAAGGCAGGGATATACGGGAGACTTTTGTGAAGTTCTTTGAAAATAAAGAACATAGAATAGTTCAGTCTGCTCCGATGGTCATTAAGAATGATCCTACATTAATGTTCACGAATGCAGGGATGAACCAATTTAAGGAAATATTTCTTGGCTATAAAGCCTCAAATTTTTCCAGGGCAGCAGATTTTCAAAAATGCCTGAGAGTATCAGGTAAACATAATGATCTGGAAGAAGTTGGACATGATAATTATCATCACACCATGTTTGAAATGTTAGGCAATTGGTCATTTAATGATTATTTTAAAAAAGAAGCCATTGGATTTGCCTGGGAATTATTGATTGATGTTTATAAAATACCCTCTGAACATTTATATGTTACCATATTTGGAGGAGATGATAATGATCATTTAGAAAAAGATACGGAAGCGTTTGAATATTGGAAAGAATATTTACCTGTAGAAAGAATATTGAGCTATGGGAAAAAAGATAATTTTTGGGAAATGGGAGATACAGGGCCCTGCGGACCTTGTTCTGAAATTCATATTGATTTAAGGCCCGCTGAAGAACAAACAAAACAACCCGGGCATGAACTGGTAAATCAAAATCATCCATTGGTCATTGAATTGTGGAATTTGGTTTTTATACAATTCAACAGAAAATCAAACGGGACATTGGAGTTGTTACCACAAAAGCATATAGACACGGGGATGGGCCTGGAAAGGCTTTGTATGGTTTTGCAAGATAAACACTCGGCTTATGAAACAGACCTTTTTTTGCCACTTATTAAAAAACTTGAACAATTATCCGGGATAATCTATGGAGCTGATAATAACTCCGAAATTGCATTCAGAGTTATCGCAGATCATTTACGGGCCGTTTCCTTTGCTATTGCTGATGGCGAATTGCCATCCAATACAGGTGCAGGATATGTGATCAGGCGCATTCTCAGAAGGGCAGTGAGATATGCATATACGTATCTTAAACTGGATCAGCCTGTTATTTTTGAACTTGTCCCGGCACTTGTCCAAATAATGGGGACAGCATATCCTGAACTTGAATCCCAACAACAATTGATATCAAAGGTAATTAAAGAAGAAGAGCTGTCTTTTCTTAAAACCCTGGCCAATGGGATTCAATTGCTTGATCAATTAATGAATGAGGCAAAACAGGATGATGAAAAAGAAATTAAAGGGGAAAGTGCATTTAAACTTTATGATACATACGGATTTCCTTTTGACCTGACCCGTCTGATGCTGAATGAAAATGGGTTTTCTGTTGACGAAAAAATATTTCAGGCGGAATTACAAAAGCAGAAAACCCGTTCAAGAGATGCTTCAATAACTGATACAGAAGACTGGGTGGATGTGAACAACATAGAATACACGCAATTCGTGGGGTATGATGAATTATCCACGAATGTGAAAATTACAAAATACAGAAAAGTCCAGTCAAAAGGAAATGTATTATATCAATTGATCCTGGATAAAACCCCTTTTTATTCAGAAGGAGGAGGTCAGATCGGAGATGCCGGGTATCTCGAATCTGAAAATGAAAAAATACAAATCATTGATACCAAAAAAGAGAATAATCTCCCGTTACATATTACTAAAACGCTTCCCAGGGATGTTTCATCAACATTTAATGCTGTTGTTTATACCGGGAAGCGTTCAGCAACAGCCAACAACCACACGGCAACCCACCTGATGCATTATGCTTTACGCCAAATACTTGGAAGCCATGTAGAACAAAAAGGATCATTTGTCCACCCTGATTATTTGAGATTTGACTTTTCTCATTTCCAAAAATTAAGTGAAGAGGAAATTCGGAAAGTAGAACAGCTTGTAAATAAAATAATAAGAGACAATATCCGGCTCGAAGAAAACCGAAACATTCCACTTGAAGAAGCAAAAAAACATGGAGCTGTTGCTTTTTTTGGTGAAAAATATGGCGAATCGGTTCGCACGGTGAAATTTGGTGATTCATATGAATTATGTGGTGGGACACATGTTAAGGCGACCGGGCAAATAGGATTGTTTAAAATTATGTCTGAATCATCTGTTGCTGCCGGAATTAGGAGAATAGAAGCAATAACCGGTGTACAGGCAGAAAAATACCTGTATGACCTTGAAGATAAAATAAAATATTTGAATGACTTGCTTAAAAACCCAAGAGATCTGGCACGTGGGATAAATGATTTATTAAAAGAAAATAATAATCTGCATAAACAAGCTGAAGCATACGAACGAGAAAAGATTAAACATGTAAAGAATGATTTGCTCCAAAAAATGCACCCTGTAAATGGCATAAATCTAATCGTTGAAAATATATCTTTTGATTCTGTGAATACAATAAAAAATCTTGCTTTCCAATTGAAAAATGAAATGGATGATGTTGTTCTGGTCATTGGATCTGTTATAAACAACCGGCCTAATTTAGCCATTATGATTCCTGATAAAATTGTTGAAAATAAACAAATAAACGCTGGAACTATTATTCGTGAAGCGTCAAAAGAAATTAAAGGAGGGGGAGGTGGACAACCTTTTTTCGCAACTGCTGGCGGAAAAGATCCCAATGGAATTAATGCTGCTTTGAAAAAAGCAAAGGAATTGATTTTGGATGCTATTGGCTGATTTATATTGCTGTTTAGTTTTTATTACACAAAGAGGCTTTTAATGAGCAGGGAATTGATCGGATCGGATTATAACCAATGTTTAACAAATTCAGTGAATCAAGTAATCCAAGTTCATCAGGTAAATGTTGGATATTGTTAAAATAAAGATTCAGTTCACGCAAATTTGTAAGATTCCCAATCGTTGAAGGGATTTTTTTGAGTTTATTGTTGCTGAGGTTTAATCTGTTTAAATTCAAAGCTTTCCCGATATTTGGTGGTAAACTGCTAATTTTGTTATTCTTGAGATTCAATGCTTCCAATTGTTTCATATTTCCAATACAATCCGGTACTTTTTTAATATGATTATTCTCTAGTTGAAGATTTTTAAGGTTATCCAGTCTGCATATTACTTCAGGTAAAACGTTAAGCCTGTTTCCTTGTAAATACAATTTATTAAGGCTGCTTAAGTTTTTAATTTCATCGGGTATGTTTTTAATTTTATTGTAATGAAGGTATAATGCTTTAAGATTATGTAATTTTCCAATTTCAGGTGGTATAGTTTTGAGTTTATTCCATCCAATTTCCAGTCCGGTTAAAAAATCAAGTTGTTTAATTGATGAGGGAATTTGTTTTAATTTATTATTATTGATTGCAAGATGAAAATGTTCATTAGCCGGTATTTTATTAAATACTTCTGCTAAATTAATGTTGGGATTGTCACTGATATTTAAATAAAATAAATTGGGAAGGTTTTTTAATTCCGCCGGGATCTCTTTTAATTTGTTTTCCGAAAGATCAAGCGACTTTAAATTTTTGAGTTCGGAAATGCTTGCAGGCAATGTTTTGAGTTTATTTACTTCAAGATGTAATGCATATAATTGGTTAAGTTCTGAAATTCCTTCAGGAAAGCAAGTGATTTTATTGCCTGACAAATCCAGGTCTGTTAAATTTTTAAGATTTTTTATTTTAGCAGGAAGTGTTTTTAAGAATTTGTTTCCTCTCAAATCAAGGGTTTTAAGTGATTGAAGTGAGCAAATTGTATCTGGTAAAGCTCCAAGATTATTAAAGCTGTATATCAGTTTTTTTAGTTTTTGCAATTGACTGATTTTTGCAAATGCCTGATCGTGATATAATTGCTTGTTATGGCCTATGGATAGAATAACCAAATTTGAAGTTGTATCTATTGACGGGAGTACTTCAATATTGTTATGATCCAGATTCAAATCAACGAGAGAAGGTAAATTAAACATGACAGCAGGTATAAATGAAATCCTGTTTTTGCTTAAATCTGCTGTTTGTAAATTAACAAGCCCCTGGAAAGAAGAAGGAATTTCCTTAATCCTGTTGTTTGAAAAATGAATACTTTTCAGGTTTTTTAACATACCAATAGACTGCGGCAATTTTTCAATTTTATTACCTGCAATATCAAGGATTTGTAAGTTGTTCAGGGAACCTATAAAATTTGGAAGAGCTTTTATTTGATTATTATGCAGATATAATACTTTGAGTTGTTTTAATGAACTTATTTTATCAGGGATTGATTGCAATTCACTGTCTGTTATTTTTAATACCTGAAGATTGACCATTTTTTCAATGGTTGAAGGCAATTCCCGGATATTTTCTTCATTGCCGCTTAAATTTAATATAATCACTTTTTCAGGATTATCCATTGCTTTTTCCAATGATTCAAAATAATGAGAAGGATCAACAGAATCAAGCCTGTAAATTATATTTTGAGAATTTACAGGAAATGATATTAAATTTAATAGGATAAATAATTGTATGTATTTTAATAAAGTTTTCATTATTTTGGCTTTAATTTTATTCTACGTTCCAAATTTTCAATAGTTTCTGAGAACAGAATGATATAGCTCACCTTATTATTGATTTGTTGCTATTAATTAAGAGATTAGAGCGTTCTTGCAAAGCCTCGACGGTATGCGTAATTAAATAAATTATTGTTAATCAGTGTTTAATGAGATTGGATATTGATAGGGGCTGATTTGAATGAGCATTCAGTAACAAGCGTAACAAAGTTAGCAGGCATGATATAGAATTTTTAACTTCTAAATACTGCTATTCGAACTCTTTTAGTATCAAAATGAGAATACAAAAAAATGGTATATATATTTTTTGTTAAGTTTAAATTAAATCGTAATATATATACAAGATTGACTTTTGTTTGGTAATGGTTTGTAAAACAGATAATTAAACAAATATCATCCTTCTGTTTTTAAGTTATTGCAAATATACTCTAAGGATTTCTACATAAAAAAATAAAAATAAAAATAAAAATTAAAAAAAAAATTGTAGTATTGCATAAATATTTTAATGTTTAACTTAAATTTATAATTATGAAAAAGATTTATACTTTTTTAATGATTGCTCTAATTGGAGCGTCTTTTGTTGTTAGTGTCAATGCCCAGACAGATAAAAAAATGGCAGTAAAAATTAACTACCTAAGTCCAGTGTTTAGCATCGTTAATGTTGGGTTTGAATATGCATTTGCTGATAACTTAAGTATACAATTACAGC
Organism: uncultured Bacteroidales bacterium; assembly: GCA_964345135.1. GTDB lineage: Bacteria > Bacteroidota > Bacteroidia > Bacteroidales > JBBRXJ01 > CAYMKE01. The sequence continues at coordinate 1,616 of CAYFQI010000162.1, read as the reverse complement.
CCTACTATTGGTTGGGTGGCAAAACAGGCGGAACGAAATACAACGGATTTGGCGGCAATTTGGATTTGAGGTTCTACCCAGGAAATGAAGCTATTAAAGGTTTTTTTATTTCTCCTGGTGTAAGATATTGGAATTTTAGTATATCTGAAGAAGTTTCCGGAGAAGATACTAAAGGTACATTATCTGTAATTGGAGGCGGAATCGTTCTTGGTGGTCAATGGTTATTTGGAGATGTTGTTACATTAGATATTTATGGAGGCCCTTGGTATGGAAGTGCTAAAGTTAGCTGGGAATCAAATTCAGAAGGAAGCGGTGATATAGGCTTAGGTGATGGCATTATGGCTCGTTTCGGTACTACTGTAGGTTTTGCTTTCTAAAAAAAATATATTATAAATATCAAGAAGGGGGCTTTTTTAAAGCCCCCTTCTTTTATGTTAAAATTAATGAAGGTTTTTCTGAAAATATATGGAGTAAGTAGTTGGAAGTTGGAGTTATTGTTTCAGACATTAGAAGAGTTAGATTAAAGTAAGCATTGTTACAAAGTAACCACAAAAAATACTATTTTTGAGTTTTTAAAAATGTAATGGTTTTTTTATGAAGATCAGTGGATTTACAATGGTAAAAAATGCCGGCAAACTTTATTATCCCATAGCACAATCCATACAATCAGTTTTACCCCTTGTTGATGAGTTTATTATTGCTTTAGGGGATTGCGATGATGATGACACGACCATACACCAGGTAGAAAGCATTAATAGCCCCAAAATAAAGATTATAGATACGGTTTGGGATCTGGATAAATACCCCGGGGGAATGGAAAATGCACATCAAACTGATATTGCCAAGAGTCATTGCACGGGAGATTGGTTGTTTTATTTACAAGCCGATGAAGTGGTTCATGAAAATGACCTGCCAGTTATAAAAGAAAAATGCCAAAAGTATGTGAATGATTTAAATGTTGAAGGAATGTTATTTGACTATTATCATTTTTGGGGTGATTATCATCATTATCATTATTCGCATGGATGGTATAAAAAAGAGATCAGAATTATCCGGAATTTAAAAGAAATACATTCATGGAAGTCAGCACAGTCATTTCGTAAAATACCAAATTTTGACGGATTGCATTACAGGCAGAAAGAAGGGGCATATAAATTAAAAGTAATTAAAATTCAAGCGCATATATACCATTATGGATGGGTTCGCCCTCCCCACTTGATGAAAAAGAAGAATAAAGCATTGGATACAATTCATAAAGGAAAAGAAGCAGCCAATGCAAAACATGCAGGGGGGCCAAGTGAATTTAATTATGGAAGCATGAAGTATGTCAGAACCTTTAAAGGATCACATCCTTCTGTCATGAATGAATGGATACAGAAATTTAACTGGCAGGACAAGCTAAAATATAAACAAACTAAAAATAACCATAAAAGGTTTAGGCATGAAAAATGGTTATACAGAATATTATCATTTGTTGAAAATAGTTTAGGACTCACATTTGGTGGATCAAAAAATTATAAATTAATAAGATAATTAATGACTGTCTCTAAAGTCCGACTTCTTCGTTACGCTCGATGGAAAAATAATCATTTAAGCGAGTAAACTCCTTATTTTTC
>CAYFQI010000161.1:0-7102 GCA_964345135.1 uncultured Bacteroidales bacterium | reverse complement strand
TGGTATTTGAGGATTTAAATTTTGAGCAACAACGAAGAAGTTGGACTTTATAGACGAACACTAAATAGTGTTTGGACAGAGAATTTTACCTGATTTCTTAAGGGATGTTCTATCTTATTACGTTTTTATCATTTATTTTCCGGTAATGTAAAAAAGAATGTGCTTCCTTTTCCTTTAATACTTTCCACCCATATTTCACCCTGGTGTTTATGAACAAATTCTTTACACAACATCAACCCGAGCCCTGTCCCCTGTTCTGAATCTGTTCCTCTGGTGCTATACGTTTGTTTTTTATTAAACAACCGATTAATATTTTCACCGGAAATACCGACTCCGGAATCTTTAACATAAATGAGGCCGCTTTTATTATTATACATTTTGCATCCTGCTTCAATTTCTCCTCCTTTTGGTGTGAATTTAACAGCATTTGACAATACATTTCGCAATATCGTATTCACCATATTGATATCGCCATATACTTCAAATTCATTCGGACAATTGTTTTTTACTACTAATTGTTTATCATTGATTTGTTCGCTGTATAATTCAATTATTTCATTAATTCTGTCAGCTATCATAATTTTCATCGGAGAAAACATTATCATCCCACGTTCTATTCTTGACCAATCCAGGATGTCATCAAGCAATTTTTGAATATTCACCGAGGCTCTTAACAATACATTAATAAAATGCAAGCGTTTATCATCTGAAAATTTATTGTATTTATTTTTTAATAAATGCAATAATCCATACATAGATCCACAGGGATTTTTTAAATCATGCGAGATTATTGAAAAAAATTTATCTTTTGTAGCAATGGCTTCCTTTAATTCCAGTTTATGTTTAAGTAAATCTAAATGGGTTTTTACCCTGGCGAGCACTTCGGGTTTATTAAACGGTTTTGTTATATAATCTACTCCCCCGGCTTTAAATCCTTTCACAATGCTTTCTGAGTCAGTTTTAGCAGAAAGAAATATAACAGGAATATCGGAATATTCAGGATTTTTTTTTATTTGTTTACACGTTTCAAACCCATCCATCCCTGGCATCATAACATCAAGCAAAATCAATTGAAAATGATCACTGGAAATCATTTTGAGTGCTTTTTTACCACTTTGGGCAAATCCTACCTGATATCCTTCTTTATTCAGGGTAATTCCCAGTATCTGTATATTTTTTGGGGTATCATCTACTACTAAAATATTCATCTGTTTATTTTTTTGTTTTTAATCGGTCAGATGGAGCTCGCCATGAGTTTATGTTTTTGACATTCACATTGCTATGAGGTTATTAATAATCATCCCCGTGTGTGTCAAAGAATTTGTCATGGCTCGGTTCATCTGTTATTTTTTATTTAAATGCTTTTATTATTTTGTCAAACAATTGGTCTATTTGCAGAAACAATGCATTCATTTCTTCTATATCAAATATTTCTGATGCATTACATAATTGTTCTCCATTTTCAACAAGTGATTGTATTTTATGTTTTTTCCCAAGTTTAATGAGCCTTTCAGAAAATTCCACTGTTTCGTTAAAATTACCGGATTCTTTTGCTTTATGAAGTTTTTCCCGGTATTCTTTAAAATTTTTTTGCTCGGTTTTTGAGAGATTTTTAATTTTTTCCCTGTCTGTCTCATCCCGGCTAGAAGTTATTTCTTCTATAACCGGTAAAGATTCACTGCTTTTGATATATTTTGCCATTGTTTTCAAAAGACTATCTCTTCGAACCGGTTTTTGTAAATAATCATCAAATATGTCTAAGCCTTCCCCGTCTTCACTATTCAATGATGCAGTAACTGCTATTACCGGCATTTGTGGATATATACCTTTTATTTTATTTGTGGTTTGAATACCATCAATTCCAGGCAGGCGAATGTCCATTAAAATTAAATCGGGTTTATTCATCCTGCAAAATTCAAGTGCCTGTTCTCCGTCTTCAGCTTCAACTATCTTCACAGGATAATTGTCAAGATATCCTTTAATGACTTCCCTGTTGCTATTAATATCTTCAACAACCAATACATAAGCCTGGCTTAATTCTATTTTTTTATATTGTTTATTTTCCTTTTGCACATTTTCATAATATTCAAATTTTGTTAAAGGGAACAGTAATGTAAATTCACTTCCTTTATTTACTTTACTTTTCAAATGTATTTCGCCTTCCAGCATTGTAACCAGTTTTTTTGAAATATAAAGCCCAAGGCCCGTTCCACCATATTTTCTTGATGTGCTATTATCTTCCTGGCAAAAAGGTTCAAAAATAATTTTTTGCTTTTCTTCTGAAATACCTACTCCTGTATCTTTAATAGTAATCATAAAGGTTGCTTTTTTTGTTTTAGCATCTATATTTTTACACACAAAAAATATGGTAACACTTCCATTTTCTGTAAACTTGATACTGTTTCCGATCAGGTTTATTAATATCTGCTTTAATCTCAATTCATCGGTTTGGATTACAGATGGCATGTGCTGATCAATATAAATATTAAAAATAATTCCTTTATTTGTAGCGTTTTCTGAAAACATATGTCCTAAATAACCGGCTATTTCTTTGATATCTGAATATTCTAAATTAATATCTAACCGCCCGGCTTCAATTTTTGATATATCCAATACATCATTGATAAGCCCCAGTAATGTTTCGCCACTTTTTTTAATGCCATTTGAATATTTTATCAGGGCCAGGCATTCGTTCTGGTTGTTAATAATTTCTGCAAATCCAATAATTGCGTTAAGTGGTGTACGGATTTCATGGCTTATATTAGCTAAAAATTCGCTTTTTGCCCTGTTTGCAATTTCAGCTTCTTCTTTCGCCATATCGAGTTTCATATTTTTTTGTTCCAGTTGGTTTGCATAGGCATTGATCTGCATATTCATTTTTTTCAACTCGCTTTCTGCTTGTTTACGTTTACTTATATCCCTTGCAATACCAAGTACCAGGGTTTTGTTTTCATACCGGATCGGATGCGTTATAATTTCGACTTCAACAGTTTCTCTGTTTTTCTTATATAAGGTAAATTCATCCGGGCCTGTTGATATTCCCCTGGCATTTTTTGTTAATAGAGATGCTGCCCGCGGTATTTGTTTCAATGGAAGTAAATTTAGTTCTAACAAGTTTTTGCTTAATAATTCGTTTTTATTATAACCAAGTAATTTTTCAGCTGCCTTGTTTCCATCTATTAAAACGCCTTTCCTGTTATTAATATAATATGCGTCCGGGGCATACTCGAAAATGCTTTTAAATTTTTCTTCTGCCCTTTTTTGTTCCGTAATATCATGAAATGACCCGATCAACTTAACAGGTTTTCCGTGAATATCATATATGGCTTCACCTGAAGATCGGACCCACCGTATTGAATTATCTTTTTGGATAATCCGTTTAATAATATCATATGGCTGCCCGTTTTCAATTGTATTATTGACTTGTTTGGCAGCTCTGTTTTGGTCATCGGGGTGAATAATTTTGAAACCTGTTTCTGCTGTTGGTTCAAAACTTCCTGGTTCATAGCCACAAATTCTAAAAAATTCATCTGACCAAATGCATTTCCCGGTAACGATATTCATTTCCCAGCTTCCGAAATGCGCTATGCGTTCTGCATTTTTATAGCGTACTTCACTTTCTTTTAATTTTTCATGAATTTGATACTCTTCTGTCACATCCCGGAATATAAGTACCACACCTGTTATATTCCCCAAAGCATCCCTGATGGGAGAAGCCGAATCTGCAATTTGGCGTTCTTTTTGATTTTTGGATATCAGAATCGTATGATTGGCCAGGCCGACTATTTCTCCGCTTTTTATAACACGTTCAATAGGGTTTTCTGCCCTTTGGCGTGTTTTGGCATTAATGATATTAAATATTTCAATAAACTGTTTGTCCTTTGCTTCTGAAAACGTATATCCTGTCAAATGCCTGGAAACAGGATTCATGCGTGTAATACGTCCTCTAATATCTGTAGTAATTACTCCATCTCCGATTGAATTGAGGGTGGTTTTTAAGTTTTCTTCGCTATCCCTTAATGCTTTCTCTATTGCTTTTTGTTCTGATATATCACGCATAATCACCTGAATGATCTTCTTTTCTTTATCTATAATGCCAGCGCTGATATCAACATCAACCAATTTACCTGATGCTTTTTTTAATTTGGACTCAATCCTGATATATCCTGTTTGAATTAATTTTTCTAACATTTTTTTGGTTTCGCCTAATTTATTACCTGGTAAAAACTTTGTAAAAGGCGCATTAATAATTTGATTTTGATGATATCCGGTCAACTGTTCTGTTTTTTTATTTATGTCTATCACAACACCATTTACATCATGAATGGCAATGGCATCATGGGAATGTTCAAACAAAGCCCTGAATTTTTCTTCGTTTTTTTTAATTTTTAAGGTAGTTTGCTCCCTGTATATATAATTCCCCATCATATCTGCAATTGCAGACAACAGAGAAACATCTTCATCGCTCCATGTCCGTTCAGTTTGTGTATCATCAAACCCAATAAATCCAATCCATTTTCCATCTGAAAAAACCGGAATGACGAGAATTGATTTTATCTGTTGGGATACTAATACTTCTTGTTCTGATTTTGGAAAATTACTCACGTTTCCAACAATATGTTGTCCTGTCTGCAACACCTGCTTCCATCGCTTAAACCCGTTTTTATATACAACATGTTGTAAAGCAGGATTTTCTATTTGTGCTGTTGCATTGCGGGTTACTTCCTGCGTTTGTTTCATGCAAAGCCCGTCCACGGGGTCTGTAAAATTTTCAAACATATATACCCTGTTCGTATGTGTGGCATTTTGAATGATGTTTAATGTTTTTTCAAACACATCTTCCTTCCCTTGTTTGGTAAGCAATAAGGCAGATACTGTTGAGACAGCTTCTTCATAAGTTAATCGTAATTTGATTGTTTCCTGGTTGTTTATATTTTCTGTGACATCAATAGCAGTGACTGCAAAATATAAAGGATAATTATATTCATCTTTGATGAGTACACCACTCATTTGCATGGGAAATACGCTGCCATCTTTATGTGAATGCCACACCACCTGTGATTCAAAGCTACCCTTTTGAAATAATATTTCATTCAGGGATTCCACTTTTTCTTTTTGATCATTATTATGAAAGACAGACAAGTGCTTTCCTGTTAATTGAGCAGGAGAATATCCATGTACATTTGCAAAATACTTATTCACATACACCAGGTTTCCTGACAGACTGGCTACTGCGCTTCCATGAACAGCCTTATCAGCAATTGTTTTAAATTTTTTTGTTTCTTCTGCTGCTTTTTTGTATTCAATGATTTGTTCCAGTCGTTCTATAATGACTTGCAATAAATGTTTTTCTTCTTTTAAAAAAGGGCCTTCATAAACAGGGGGTTTATCATCTAAATATCCAACAATCAACGAACCATATTTTTTCCCTTTTACATATATATATCCTGTTTGTTGCCAGGGAGTTTCTTTATAATTACATGTTGAGTATTCTTTATCTCCTATAATCAATTTCGCACAAGTAATGGAAGGATATTGCCATGCAGGAGGTATAAGCAGTACCAGTTCATTGTATATATTTTCGAGCGAATAATTTTTGCTTTCTACTAATTTTGACAGTTTATATAAACAATTTAATTCTTTCACACGTTCTGCTAAGTCACGTGTTTTGATTTTTAATTTTTCCTGTAGCTGATACTCTTCTGTTACATCTCTGAACACTAACACGACACCAGCTATATTGCCATGATCATCACGGATAGGGGCTGCCGAATCAGCTACCTGATATTCTTTTTGATCCCGTGAAATGAGTACTGTATGATTTGCAAGCCCCAATATTTTCCCTGTCTCCAATACACGGTTTAACGGGTTAAAAGCCGGGTTCCCGGTTTTTGCATCAATAATATTAAATATTTCATCCAATGGTTTGCCCTTTGCCTGGTTGAGTTTCCATCCTGTAAGCTTTTCAGCTACCGGGTTCATCCTCTCTATATGTCCGTTAACATCTGTAGATATCACTGCATCACCAATCGAATTGAGTGTGATACGAAGGCTTTCTTCACTCGATTTCAATGCTTCTTCTACTTTTTTTCGCCTGGTGATATCTCGTGCAATTCCTAAAAATTTAATGACTTCCCCTCTTTTATTTTTAAGCGGAGAAGCATTGCTTATATGCCACCGCCATGTACCGTCTTTATGTTTCACCCTGTATTCAACACCTTGTTGTTTTTTTCCTGTTTGAATAATTTTATTTAAAAAGTCCATGCATAATTTTACATCATCAGGATGCACAAAAGGTTCAAATGAGCGTCCCATAACATCACTTACTTTATGGCCTAAAATTTCCTGCCAGTTTTCAGATACAAACCCAAATATACCTTCCGGTGAAAGTGTATAAATAATGTCGTTAGCATTTTCTACAAAACTCCTGTATTGTTCATCATTTTTATATCCGTTGTCCGTTTTCATCATTATTCATCCGTCATTAAAAATTTATAAATGATTTTCAAAAATCAATCGAATATTAATATATATTCATCCTTTTGCTGTTTGAACGGATCAAATTCGGTTATGGTTTCATTTAAAAATAATTGTTTTAATGATATAATAAAGTGCATTATGCCATTAAATTTACAGGTGCCTTTAACGATCCGGTTATTGACATCCCGTATTTTTTTTATTGTTCTTAACGGAGTTGAATACATTCCCAAATACTCATCTAATAAAAACCCGGTTTTTTTTATTTCATCATCATCCAACACTAGCATACACGTATCTTCATTATTCTGCAACAGCCTCATTTTTAATCTTTCGCGTGTGTTAATCACAGGGAATGATTCGTCTTTATCATTAAAAAACAATGCCTCCCGGAATGGAAAAAGATTGTCTTTAAATTGATTATATACCATTACATTCTGCTCGGCTCCCTGCTCTACAGCAATATGGTAGCCTCCAAGTCTAAATGTTAAAACCCGCTTTCGTATCATTGTTTTACCCTTTTTTTATAGATTAAAATGAATATTTGGAACATCAAGTCGAGTGTACAGGCTATAAAGTTCAAATTCGAGGCGTGTGAACCGAACGAAGTGAGCTCATGAACACC
>CAYFQI010000160.1:0-7146 GCA_964345135.1 uncultured Bacteroidales bacterium | reverse complement strand
AGATATTATCCAAAAATAAGATTAAGTAATTAATTTTTATTTTGCAAAAGCAAATTATTTTTTATATTTGTAGCATACATGAATATATTCACTTGAATTTTAGCACCTTATAACACATTTATTAAATAGGGTTTCACGGAAATTAGTAGAGAATGCTGTTGGATTAACATATGATAAGATTGAAAATTATGATATAACTCATATCGTCTTTCGCCAAACCTGTTCTATAGAATAGTAAAAAATCATCCCGAAGCCTAATGCGAACATTGCATGAAAAGGAAGTAAGACATAATCATTGAGCCTGATACCAGCAATTATCCCGGTTAAGAAATATAGTGTTAATATTCCCTCTGCCCAGGTGATCCAGTTAATTTTTCGGGTCAAATACCGGGTAATGGTCCTGGTTTGTTTTTCCGGGGTAATGTTGTATTTGGGAGTTCGGATAAACGATGATTTTATTCCTGTATATCCCTCTACCACGGCAACCGTGTTATGAAGCGAAAGGCCCATGGAAAAAGATAAAAATAAAATAAAATCGTATATAAAAGCCATGGGTTTCAATATTTTCGTTTTGGCAGACTGATATGAATTCCAATAAAACCATGAAAAAATCCCAGTAGCTAACAAAAACACGGAGCCGACATTAAAAAAAATATTATAATGTGTATGTGTATTTTTGATAAATAATATTGGAACGCTGAGTATCCCTGTCAAAAAAATCATTATAAATAAGGAATTATTCATTAAATGAGACAAAGCAAACAGTCTTGTTTTAAGAGAGAATTCTTTGGCAGAAATTATTTTAGCTGAAAGTTTCCGAAAATTTTCGGCACCCCCTTTGGTCCATCTGAATTGTTGGCTTTTAAGGCCATTTATAATAACGGGCAGTTCGGCCGGAGCTTCTACATGGTCGAGGTAAACAAATTTCCATCCTTTAAGTTGTGCGCGATAACTCAAGTCAAGATCTTCGGCAATCGTATCATGCTGCCACCCGCCGGCATCTTCTATACACGATTTACGCCAGACCCCTCCTGTCCCATTAAAATTAAGGAATCTTCCACCGTGATACCTGCCGGTTTGTTCAATTTTAAAATGTGCGTTGAGTCCAAAAGCCTGCATACGAGTGAGTAACGAATAATTTTCGTTTATATGCCCCCAGCGGGTTTGCACCATTCCAACCTGTTCATTATTAAATTGTGGTAGCGTGTTGATCAGAAAATCCGGTTCAGGAACAAAATCTGCATCAAAAATAGCAATAAATTCTCCTTCTGTTTGATTTAATCCATATTGCAAAGCGCCTGCCTTATATCCTACCCGATCATTTCGATGAAGGTGTTTTATGTTTATTTCAGACTGTTGTATTTCCTTTACTTTATGCTTAATGATATCATATGTATCGTCCGTGCTATCATCAAGCACTTGTATTTCGAGTCTTTCTTTAGGATAGTGGAGGGATGCTACCGCACCGATCAATCGTTCCACAACATAATATTCATTATATATTGGTAACTGTACCGTAACAAAAGGGACATATTGAGGTTGTTCAATATTTAATACAGGATGCGGCGTGGTTTCTAATTTACGTTTGTATTTTCGGGCATGATTGATCAATGTAAACTGAAACAACCCGTAAAAAAGGATCATACCCAATGCGGCTCCATACAATATGATGATTATCCAGGACATTTTTATCTGTATTTATAAAGCGAATATAATATTTTTATCCCTGCCAAAACAGAGCCTTTCAAAGTACCCGTTACTTTGGATTTGCCAATTCGTTTTTTGTAATTTACAGGGGCTTCACAATATGTAAGATTGTGTTTAATTGCTTTTAATTGCATTTCAATTGTCCATCCATATGTTTTATCCTGCATGTGCAAATGTAATAATTTATCGAGTTTAATAGCCCTGAATGGCCCTAAGTCTGTAAATTTTCCATTATACAAAATTCTCATAAGGCTGGTAGCAAGCCAATTCCCAAAAATTTGCTGAGGCAGCATAGCTCCTCTTTCTTTCTTCCCTAATGCACGGGAACCGACTACAAAATCATAATCATCTTTAATGATAGGCTGAATGACATTCACTAATTCCCCGGGATAATCCGAATAATCGGCATCCATAAATACGATTATGTCCGGTTTAATAGCATTTGACTGCACATATTGTATGCCTTTTAAACATGCATATCCATATCCTTGTTTAGGTTCTGATAGTACTGTTGCCCCAGCTTTTTTGGCTTCCTCAGTTGTTTTGTCTGTTGAGTTATTATCTACTACAATAACTTCATGAACCAAATCCCGGGGTATATCGTTCAGCACGTTTCCAATGGAATGTTCTTCATTCAAAGCAGGTATGATAACAGTGACTTTATGCATATTTGTTGGATTTATCAATATTTTATTGCTCTGAATGCTTGCATTCAGAAAATGTATGTTCTTTAAAACTGTCATTGCCGGGCATGACTTGTTTAATTCCAAACCGGCCTTTTACTTGTTTATTTTCCAATCGTAGTACCCCCCGTGGGCATACCGCAGCACAAATACCACATCCTACACATGATGCACGAATTATGTTCTGTCCACGTTGTGCATACCATCTCACATCAATCCCCATTTCACAATAGGTTGAACAATTTCCACAGCTCATGCATTGTCCTCCATTGGTTGTGATTCGGAATTTTGATTTAAAGCGCTGAACAAGTCCCAGGTGAGCAGCAAGGGGGCACGCAAACCTGCACCACACTCTGTTTCCCATCCAAGGATAGAACCCAACGCCAATGACTCCTGAAAATATTGCACCGATAAAGAATCCATACCATTTTTGAAGGTTGTTGGTTAATTTCCCAAACATATTTCCATCTGTAAAAAAATTAACCAATGTTACCCCGGTAACTATGACAATAATAACCAGTACAGAATGCACCATCCAACGTTCTATTTTCCAAGCGCGCAAAGATTTATCTGACAAATGCCTGAACGGGTCGCCCAGGGTTTCTGCCAGTCCCCCGCATCCGCAAACCCATGAGCAATACCAGCGTTTTCCAAAAAAGAAAGCTAACACGGGAATACCAACAATAGCCAGGACAATACCCCAGACTAAGATAAAAATCCCGAATGTTCCACTGGCAATGAGCTGGTCTAAATGCCACCCGAAAAAGAAATCGTAATCCAATGGCCATGCGTTTTTCATATCTTGATAGGGTTGATTCAAAGCAACCAAAATATTGGGAATGAGGAATGCAAAAGACAACTGAAAAAACATAACGGACCCGGTTCTGAGCATTTGGTAACGGTTATGCCTGTAATTGATCAGCATCCTGACGCCCATGATCAAAATGGCAAGTGTATAAATGAATCCATAAAAAAACCAATGGCTGGCGGGATTCCCGCTAATCATTTTGCTTAACGGGTCGATCATAATAGTCCAGTTCACAATGTATTCGGGGTACCAATAAAGAAAAATGTAAAACCCAATGAGCACGAATCCGAGTGCAATTCCAATAAAACCTCTTGATAAGAGGGGATTAAAAAAGATATGGTCGTTTTTAATCCCAGCGGGTGACTCCCATCGTTTGGGTATGATATACATGAATGCTCCGAGAATTGCCAAGCCAAAACTAAAAATAAAAAACCACCAATTGTTTTTTAAAAGTAACCCTGTACTTGAATGTTTAACAACAGGGAATGTATAATCTTTCCATATTACTTTATCCCATTCCTGATTTTTTTTTAATTGTTCATTTAATTGTTTGAATCTTGAATTAAATGCTCTGATGAATTTAATTTTTGATCTGTATTCTTTATCAATTATATCAGACATAGCAGGCTGCAACAGTTCAATGTGTTGTTTTTTGGAAACTGCATTTTGTAATGATTCTTCTGTTAGCTTATAATCATTGAATCTCAGGGCAGCAAAAAGGATACCTACTCCGATTAAAAATAAAAGAATCCCTGTTTTATTTATCCGTTTAATACTCATAAAAATATATTTAAAAAATTCCTTTAAGATGCTGCATGAAAGTTTGTTTAATTTCCTGTTCATGATGTGTATAATATTCTGGATCAAACCGGGCTTTTTCCAGGTTTTCAATCGCTTGTTCAACCGTTATTTTTTTCTTAATCCAATGTTCACATACTTCATGTCTGAGGCGTAAGCCAAAAGCATTGATTCCAAACACGGCCCTGTCATTTTTATCATAAACAAACCTCAACGCTTTTTTGCCATTTTTATGTTCCCAGTAAAAAGTCTCATGATTTTCTTCCATATTCGGAAATACCCAACCATAATTCTGATATTCTATATCAAAAAATTTAGCTGAATTAAACCAAATCCCCGGACAATAAGTTGTTTTGTTTCCACATATGGTTTCAGCAAGCACTTCTCCCATCATCCTGGCCGTGTACCATACTTGTTCAACTGGTTTTCGATATAATAAGGGTTTTTTTTGTTGGGAACAATCTCCAGCAGCATATACATCCGGAATGTTGGTTTCAAGGTATTCGTTAACCAGGATCCCTTTGTCTGTATTAATTGCGGATGACTTAACAAAGTCTACATTGGGAACAACTCCAATAGCCAAACCCACGAATTCGCACGGGATTTCATTTCCAGCTTTTGTTCTCACCCCTTTTACATTACCATTATCATCTCCAAGGATCTCTTCTAATTCTGTTTCCAGGTGTAGGTCAACATGATGTTCTCGAATATGTTTATTGATGAGCATTGACTCTTCATATGGAAGCACCTTACCCCAGTATCCCTTTTCACGAACCAGCAGAGAAACGGGAATTTGACGGGTACGAAACATTTCAGTCATTTCGATTCCGATCAATCCACCGCCTACAATAACGGCCCGTTTAATATTCGGAGTTAGTTGTTCCATGTAGTCTACATCTTGTAAAAAATACATCCCCCCTACTCCATTCAAATCCTGGCCTGGCCAGCCTGCTTTTCTTGGTTTTGACCCACTGGCTATCACCAACTTATCATATTCAATGTCATCCCCGTTATTAAACATCAGCTTTTTCGTATTGGTGTCAATCTTATTAACTCTGGCTTTTATTAACTGGATATCATTTTTATCCCAAAACCAATCTTCATAGGGCTTTATATTTTTTAATTTCATATGCCCCATATATAAATACATTAAGGCTGGCCGTGAATAAAAATGATTTGTTTCATCAGAGATAAGCGAAATTTTAAATTTTGCTTTCTCTTTCTTACGGATATATCTGGCAATGGTGGTCCCGGCTATGCCGTTGCCAATGATTACAATGTGTTGCATATTAAGATTATTAAAACATGAATGTAAATATAAAGATATATGTATACATTCAAAAATAAAATACAATAAACCGAGCCATGACAAAAAAAGAGGACACACACGGAAATGATTATCACATGCCTGATAGTCACCTTAAAGTCAATAAAATATAAAATATAAACAGATGAAACACCCATGATAAGTCATTTAACACACACGCGCATGATTATAAAAGGTTCTTCTACGCTGAGCTGCCAGATAAAGCAAAAAACCAGATAAACCCAATTAACTCAATTAACTTAATCAACTTAAAAACTTAGAAACTTAGAAACTTAAAAACTTAAAAACTTAGAAATATAAACAGATAAAAATCAATACAAAAGATTTATATTGCAGGAAAAACCAATGACGAATATATACTGACATACACACATGATGATAAAATGGTAAGAAAGGTTTAGAAGGAAATAGTGGATATAAGGGAGGTCTCCATACCAAATTCCAATCTCACATCACCCTTATTGCCACTATAAACCTGTAAACCTTGTACCCCGTATTTTATCGCCCAGCAATGATTTTGGTTTCTGAATACGCCATAGTAAATAGAAAAAGTAAAAAAAGTAATAATTAATTTATTTTAACCCTTTTTGGTATTATATTTGAATTATAAATATAACTTAACTATATAATTATGATGCGAATCTTTTTAATTCCATTATTGGGCTTTTTAAGCATGCAGCAAATTAGCTGTACTTCAGATGCTGAGATATCTTATGAATACTCAAAATCTGAATTCAGTTCTTATTGGTATCGTGGTGAAGCTGAAATATCCAGTTATAACCTTCAACAAGCAAGGTATGGAGAACTAAGAGAGGGGCAAGCAGTTTTAATTTTTGTGACCGAAGATTTTTCAAAAACAAAACATGTGAAATTAGATAATCCGAGACAAGCAGATGATGATGCTGAAAAAATATTGAAACTGAATCTAACCAAGAAATTCATTACTGGAATATATCCTTATTCCATGATGCTTTCTGTATTTACCCCTGTTGAACAGAAACAATATAATCCTACGATGAAAATCACAGCTACTTCACAGGAGTGGTGCGGGCATACGTTTACCCAAATAAACAGGATTGAGGACGGGTATAAAGGGCATTTGTATTCTTATTTTGAAAAAGAAGGCGATCAGAAATTTGTATTAAAAAATGCTATTGCAGAAGACGAGATATGGACAATGATCAGGCTTGCACCTGAAAAGCTTCCCAGGGGAGAATTCAATCTTATTCCCGGCACATTATTTCAACGTATATCGCATTGCGAATATAGTGTTCACGAAGCAACCGGGGAATTAAAGGTATCCAAAGAAGACAAGACGGTTTCGATTTACACGGTTACATGTGATACACTGGACAGAACATTATCCATTCGTTTTAAAAACACGTTCCCATTTCATATTTTATCATGGGAAGAAAAACATGATGGAATGACTACAAAAGTAACATTAAAGAAAGCGATGATGATTGATTATTGGAATAAAAACAAAAAATCTGACAAAAAACTAAGAAAAAACCTGGGATTAAAATATTAAACAGTATAGTTCTTTTGATAGATAATCGGCATTTGGTTCAAAAGGCTGTAAAATTGACAAAAACACAGTTGGCAGTTGGCAATTATGACACTGATGTACCGAGCCATGACAAATTCTTTGACACACTATTTATTCCGTATTTTAATCGGGACGCACATGATTATAATAGGTGCTTCTACGCTGAGCTGCCAGATAAACCTAATTAACTCAATCAACTTAGAAACTTAAAAACTTAGAAACTTAAAAACTTAGAAACTTAAAAATATAAACAGATGAAACACCCATGATAAGT
>CAYFQI010000159.1:0-7152 GCA_964345135.1 uncultured Bacteroidales bacterium | reverse complement strand
TCCCGATAGTGCTGCAAAAATTTTCATTGTCTATGAAAAACTCTGAAAATTTTGATGCGAAATAATTATTAGAAGTCCCCTATAGTTTATATGATTTCCTGTTTTCATGTTTAAAATCCAATTAAAGTACTGGAAAACAATTGGTTTACACTAAAGCCTGATACGAGTAAATGCTCTTCTTCACTCATCCCGGGATTCGTGGTAAATCTCGAAAATTAAAAGCATCGAGCGGGTGTAAAAACGGGAATTCATATTGTTTTATTTTTCATGCCACCAGGTTAAAATACATGTTTTATTTTGCTCTTTAATACGCCAAAGCTAAATAAAGCGATTCCAAACCAAATACCTGCAAATCCATAATGCTGGAAGATCAATTTACCTGTACCGAACAAAATTGAATAGATCATAACAACAGACGTTAACCAGCATATAAACACAGGGGTTAAACTACTCCCGGGTGCAGGAAGTCCTTCTTTTTCACAAAAAGGCCTCCATCTGCCGGCGGGTGTAACTTTTTGATAAAAATCCCTTAACGTTTTTGTATTGGTAGGCCTTGTTATAAAAGTTATGACAATCCAGATTATTGTTGTAATTGAAACCGTGAGAAAAAAACTTTCCGGGAATTCCCATTGCAGGAAAAAACGCGAGCCAGCATACACGATAAAAGGAACAATGGTAGCCGATATTTCACTCCATGCATTGATGCGCCACCAATACCAACGAAGTATCAATACAAGACCAAGGCCGGCACCACATTCAATCAAAAAATACCATACTTCCGATATGGCCTGAAATAATGTTGTGACATACAACCCAATCCCCATGATCACGATCGTGATGACTCTGCTGACAATAACATAATGTTGTTCAGGATTTTGGTTATCTTTAAATTGCCCGGGTGTTTTTAAAAACCGTTTGTAAAAGTCGTTCAGCACGTAACTTGCACCCCAGTTCAACTGTGTTGAAATGGTGCTCATGTATGCTGCAAGCAAGGCAACTAGCATCAGTCCCTTTAACCCGGCAGGCATATAATCCCTGATGGCCATAATATAGCCCAGTTTTTCATTTCCTTCGCTAAGGCCCGGGTAAAGAATTATTGTTGACAACCCGACCAGTATCCAGGGCCAGGGCCGGATAGTATAATGTGCTATTTGAAAAAACAAGGTAGCCCAAACAGCATCCTTTTCTGTTTTCGTGCTCATCATGCGTTGTGCGACATACCCGCCACCACCGGGTTCTGCACCAGGATACCAGCTTGCCCACCACTGTATGCCAATATATGCAAAAAAAGAAGCCAGCCCAATACCCAGCATTTGTCCGGTAGAAGCAACATCATTTAACCGGATTTTTGGGAAAAAATCAAACGCATGTTCAGGCAAATGGTTTTTCAATCCACTTATGCCTCCTATTTTATCAGTGTTTAAAATAATGACAGCAAGAATGACAGAACCTGTTATAGCAATTATAAATTGCACGGCATCTGTTACTGCTACTCCCTTTAAGCCGGCCAACGTGGACGAAAAAGCAGCAAACAGCATGGTGAATGCCAAAATTACCAGGATATAAATTTGAGAAACGGGGAAAAAAACCTTTATGATAGATATGAATGCCAGGTTCACCCAGGCAATGATGAAAGTATTTAACAGAACACCTAAATACAGGGTTTTAAAGCCTCTTAAGAAAGCAGCTGGTTTCCCACTGTAACGAAGTTCAATGAATTCAAGTTCAGTAAGAATATTGGCACGTCGCCATAATTTAGCAAAAAAGAAGGTGGTCAGCATTCCACCGATCAACATATTCCACCAAAGCCAATTCCCGGAGATCCCGTTTTTGTTTACCAGTTCAGTCACAGCTAATGGGGTGTCTGCACCAAACGTGGTTGCCACCATTGATATGCCGGCAATAAACCAGGGGATATTCCTCCCTCCCAGAAAAAAATCAGTAATACTCTTTTCTGCTGCATGCTTGAACCGGAATGCTATAAACAAAACAATACCAAGGTACACGGCAATGAATATCCAGTCAATGGGATCAAGAAAAGACATAGGCTTGAATTTTTAAAAGACAAAAATACTATTAAATATGAACTGAACATGTAAAACACGATCATTTTTTGCTCGTGGGAGCATGATCATATCGAGGAATAGAGGGGACAGGGGAATACAACCTTGCTTATTGAAACCTCTTGTTTCATAGTTTATCATTTACGGACTTGGGTATTTCTTCCTTAATTTCAAGTTCTAAGACTTTTGTTTTTATCTTTGATTTTTCTTTTTACACACAAACATGCCCTAAATTTACAACCGGACACCCAAACCATCAAACATGAATCATAACTGCCTGATATTCAAAGGTTCTTTTTAGTGTGTCTATGTAATACACAAAACAAAAAAGAGGGTAACCAAAAAGGCACCCTCTTACAATACAGTTAAGAAAACTTTAACCCTAAAACACTAAGAGCTTCTTCCTGTATACTTTCGTTGGTTGGGCAATCACCAAAATATAAGTTCCGCTTTGTAAGCCAGAAACATCAATTTTATTTTCTTCTTTCACATGAAGTATTTTTACAATTTTTCCTTTCATTGAAAAAATATGTATAATTGCATCCTGAACATTTTTTAAATAGATTATTCCATTCATAACCGGGTTTGGATAGACTACTATTTCATCTGTTTGCTGATCTATTTCGGTTATAAGATCCAAGTTACCTGTTGCATCAGAAACAAATGAACTGTTTGTTGCTTTTTTTCTCACAATGATGTTATTACTCCCACGGCTATCTATTGTAGTGGTATCTTGTATGATATACCACACAGTACCACCATTGATAGAATATTCTAATCCATCAATTGCTGAGACAGTATCATTGACAGAATTCAAAAAAACAGCTTCTGCAGATTCAATGTCTGATAGTGTTACAGAAGGTACAACTGGTCGAGCGGGAATGGTCAGCTTAACTATTTCGGAAGCAAGTTCAGAAGCATTGGCTTTTTTAATAAAGTACAATGTATCTGCCGTGTTTCCTGCTGCTGGCACATTCAAAGCTACCACGTTTCCTTCGCCAGTGGTAGTATCTGCAACAAAACCATCGGTTGAATAAAGGATGTCGGAAGATATTGTTTCGGCTGTTGTTTCATCTTCATAATTGATCGAAACGGAGGGGGCTTCTGCTTTTGTAACCTGGATAACCAATCGGTAATTAGAAGTATTGGCTTTTTCCCTTACATAAACAGCCCCTTCTACAAACGAAACAGGGGTTGACGTATTGGCGCAATCATACCAATCACCATCTGTACCATCTGAAGAATTTAAGCTATACTGCATGGTGGTAAGTGTATTCAATATCACCTCATCTGCTACATTTATGCTCACATTGGATAGTACAAGGCTTCCGTCCAAATTACCTGTTAATTCAGAAGCAAAAACAGTAGTGGTAGCTTTTACTCTCACTCGAATATCCTGGTCACCTCTCGAATCAACATAAGTAGCAGATAATATATCATTCCATGAGCTTCCCTGATCAAGGGTATACTCATATCCATCGGCAGCCGTTACAGTATCACCTGTCCCATCAGCAGATTTCATAAAATAAGCATATTGTGTACTCTGACTTGATAAAGAAACGACAGGAGGTGCTAATCTCGCAGGAATTTCAATATCCAAAACAGATGAAAGGAATGAGGAAGCAGTAGGCAATGATCTAAAATAAATATGTTCAGCGTCACTGCCATATTCAGGGATAATACCCGCCAGATTCAAGACATTGCCATTTCCCCGGGTCCCTGCTGAAGCAAAGCTATCCAACGAATATTCATCAGTGGTGGCGATAACCTCTGCTGTGGTTTCAGCCATATAATCAATATTATAATCTGGTACCACAGGCCTTTCTTGAATAACAAGCGACTGAATATCAGAAGATAAAGCCGTATCATTGGCTTTCGTCCTGAAATAAATAGTATCATTTCCTTGCCCGTTTTCGGGTACTTGCAAATTTATTTTTTCACCTGTACCATCGGTACCTGCTGTAGCAAAATAATTATATGAATATTCATCCGTGGACAGAACTATTTCTGCTGTTGTTTCGTTTTCATAATCTATAGAATAAGATGGAACCGTTAACTTTGATATTGTGGCAACATATCTATAATTGTTCACATCAGCAGCCTCTCTGACATAGACCCTTCCTTCAACAAAGGTTACTGGTGATGAGGTATTTTGGCAAGCTGTCCAGTCCCCGTCCAACCCGTTGGTAGAATTTAAACTATATTCCATCGTAGTCAATGTATTAGTCAATATTTCCTGGGCTACATTTACATCAACCTGACTTAAATCAAGCGGGCCATTTAAGTTTCCTGTTCTGGTTGATGCAAATGATGTATCAGTAGCCTCAATTCTGACATAAATGGTATCATAAATACTGGCATCAATTGAAGTTGTATCGTTAATAACTATCCAAGAAGTACCTGCATCAACAGAATATTCATATCCATCCGTAGTTGATACGGTATCCCCGGTACCATCAACGGATTTCATAAAAAATGTATTGGCAACTCCTTTTTCAGAGAGCGAAACAACAGGAGCTGCATTGCGCGAAGGGATAAGTAGGTCTTGAATTTCTGAAGTCAATTCATATTGGGTGGCATTGGTTCTGAAATAGAGATGGCCATCAACTTCTTCATAATCTGGAACACTTATATCTACAGGATTTCCACTTCCATTTGTTTGGTCATTTACAAAATTATCTGTAGAATAAGAATCTGTAGATGGAACATTTTCTGCTGTAGATTCATTTATATAATCAATCGTATAGTTTGGTGCAGCCCCCCTTTCGGAGATGGTATAAACAATCCGGGTATTGGATGTTTTATTTTTTTGACGCACAATTACTTCACCTGGTTCAAAAATGACATTTTCTGTATTAAATTCAGTACAATTTTTCCATTCACCACCATTGATTTGGTATTCCATTTCTGAATTGGTAAATATCAACATACTGTCTCGGATACTTATGTCTACATTGCTTAAATCTATATCGTCAACATATTCGAATGACAATTCATCACCAAAATAGGTAGTTCCGTCATAATCACCAATCAATTTATAATGATATGTGGTTGATTCCAGATTGTTAACAGTACCGCTTACAACTACTTCAAGAGTTCCTTTGGCTGAATCGGGAACAGCTGTAATGGTATCATATACTTCATTGGGAAAAAATGTAGAGGTATAACGTATTGCAAACCTTAGGTTTCTAACAACCTGATCTTTCGGATCTACGCTCCCGTATAAAATAGCTGAATCGCCCTTTACAACACTGCTGTCTGTAAATAATCCGGGCGAATTAGTATCTGATAATTCAAACGCACCAATGTCAATAATTTTAACTCCGTCTTCATCGCCATCTTGTATCCTTGGAAAATTTTCACCCCTTTGGTCACCTGTAGGCTGGCCACTAATGAGTGAATCACCGGCATCAATGGCTGGACTTGTGGTTTGTAAAGCATGTGTTTTGGTATTGCCGCCATTATCTGCCAACATCTCTAGCATTGGATCAATAGTATTTGACGAAGAACCTACATAATCGTTATTCGTATTCGGGTTACCTTCAATAAAGCTTCCGGCACCACTATTATCACCAATCAGATTATATCCATTGGTATTTATAGTACCACTTTGCTCAAATATATCGGGGTATGTATTCCCAGTTGTAGAACCGTCATTATTCATTGCAATAATATTGTGACTCAATATAAGCTCACCTGTGTTATTGGTAATGCCGCCTCCATCACCCGTATCATCATCATCGGTGTTACATGTATTTTTTGCTATAGTATTATGAACAAGGTATAAGCTGCCGGTATTAAAAATAGCTCCTCCATTTCCTTTGGTGGTATTTCCGCTAAAGGTAGTTTGTAAAATAGTGTCGTTTGAAGCTGATAAATTGGCAAAACCACCTCCAGCGTTTCCTGCCACATTATTAATCACAGCAGACCCTGAAATATTAACCTTGATAGGATTGCCTGATGGAAAATTCAGCAATACACCTCCACCGGTTCCATTTGTCGTATTCCCGTCAATATAACAATCTTCGATAGTTGTTTCAATTGTTTGAAATGTAGAATTTCCGGATAAATAAATACCGCCACCTCCTTGAATGCTGTCTAAATTCTGTGAAACGATACTGGAATTATTGTTTATTTCAGATTCATCTATATCAAGAGTGATTGACATATCACCGGAGGTAATTGCAGCAATACCTCCTCCAGCACCTTTGGTTGCCTTATTATCTTTTATAATACTTTTATTGATAGTAGCAGTAAATGGCATACTTGCCATTCCTCCTCCATTATAATTAAAAATCCCCGCACAACTATCTGCAGTATTGGAAGCTATTGTTGAATTTGTAATATTTATATTGCTTATGTTAAATATTCCACCGCCTGCACTTGCTTGACAGTCTTTGATATGAACATTTTCCAATGTTAGTCTGTAAGAAGCATTGGCAATGCCTCCTCCTGGATACAATACTTTTCCATTCTGGATAGTAAGATTCTTTATAGTAACATCTTGCATTTCTGCAATATAAAAAACCCTGGTTGATGCATTTCCAGGTAAAGCAGCTGCTTGTATAATGGTTTCATCAGGTCCGGTTCCCTGGATGGTAATACTTTTATTTACATAAATACCACCACCGGGGTTGGTTCCCATTCCTTGTTCCGCAACCTCTTCTGTAAGAGTCCCATGCACTTCAATGGTGCCAAAATCTACCTGACTTATGGCATAGGTTAACGTGGCCCAAGGTGTTTCAGAATTTTGAGCTTGTTCCCATGTATATGAATCATCTCCAATAGATGCATTGACATAATAAACTTGTGCAAACATTGAACTACTTAATAATATGCCAATCATTAAAATAAGAAATCGTTTTTTCATAATCATTTCATTTTTGGTTAAACAATAATTTATTCTTTACAGTTAAATTGAAATTAAACTATATATATTCCAGACATAATTCATTTGAGTATTCCCTATTCAAAAATTATTTGTAATTTTATTTTTTTTAAAAACATATAATTAATAAGATAATATTGTCTTGATGATGGACATAAAAAATCCACATGATTTTGAATTGATATACAAACAGCATTATAG
>CAYFQI010000158.1:0-7163 GCA_964345135.1 uncultured Bacteroidales bacterium | reverse complement strand
GGTATAGCAGTATAGAAGCACGTGAGATAAGGATAAGGGTGTGTTAGCCCCTATATCCATTATACCTTTCTTTCCTTTTTTTAATAATGCGCAGACATGTGAAATTTATTGTTATTGTCCCGGTTCAAAAGATAAAAGTTTACGATCACAAATTTAATTGATATTTTATTTTTAAATGTCTATATTTATACTTTAACAAGATATTTGTATGCTTGTTATAAAAAAATAATATTTATGCGCTGGACAAAAGATTTTTATAAAAATGCCAAAACCATTTCCAATTCATTAATGAAATTCAAGTTTTATTATAAACAACGGTTTGCCTGGTTCAAAGAACCTGTGATCATGCCTTTTTTAGGATATGCAAGCGACAACAAAGCCGTATTCATGGGAAGTGTAGTAGAAAAGACCAAAATATCGAAACACCGGTTTCCAAAAAACAAATGGAAAAATGTAGCGGATATTGCACATCGTTATTGGGGAATTTATATCCCATACTCCAAGGTAAAGATCACCTATAACGGGTTTGAAAAAATTGTGCAAGCAGATGAGAAAGGAATATTCGGGACAGTGATTGACCTGCCGGAGACACGTGAACCTCTACAAAATAAAAATAATAATGTTTATTATGAACTACTGGACACCATCACACCTTCACAAGGCAATGTTATGGCCAAAGGCCGCATTATGAATTCAACGAACGGCGGTGCCGAATACGGCATAGTATCGGACATAGACGACACAATACTCGTTTCATACGCTACCAGTAAGTTAAAGAAATTATATATATTGTTATTAAAAAATGCGAAATCGCGCGTGGCATTTAGCGGCATTACGGCTTTTTATAAAGCATTATTTAACGGGACAAAACAACAATACAATAACCCGATCTTTTATGTTTCAAACAGTGACTGGAATCTGTATGACCTGATTAAAGATTTTTGTGATGTCAATGAAATCCCCGAAGGCCCGTTGATCCTGAATAATCATAGGAAAAATCTTTTCATATTCAAGAAAGCCAAAGATGTTACCATGCATAAGCTTCAACAAATAAGGCGAATCATGGACGTTTATGCTGACATGAAATTTATCTTTATAGGTGATAGTGGGCAGCATGACCCTGAAGTATATACCACCATTACCAAAGAATTTCCCCAAAGGGTACTGGCCATTTACATCAGAAATATCGGAATCAAATCAAAACTCCTTAATGTAGAACGTTTTGCCCGGGAAACAGAAAAGATGGGGGTGCCAATGCTGTTGGTGAAAAACACTGAAGAAGCAGCCAACCATGCAGCTGAAAACGGGTACATCGAATTTAAAGGCATTTCTGATGTTATGAAACAAAAGAAAAAGGAAGAAGAGCTTCCTTCTGACCTACAACAGATCATGAGTCAATAAGTTCACGCTCTTGGAAGCCTGCTTATTGCTTTCCAACAGGTTCCAGTCCGAACTCTTTTCCTTTTTGAAGCATTAATGCACGGGCTTCTTTATAATTATTATGAATTTTTCCGTCTAATATAGCATCTTTAATGGTGTTTTTTATGATCCCGACTTCTTTGCACGGGGTGATGCCGAATGTTTTCATGATTTCATCGCCTTTAACCGGGGGTTCAAAATTACGGATGGTATCTTTTTCTTCAATAAAATTAATTTTGTCTCTTACTTTTTTGAAGTTTTGTAAAAATTGCTCCACTTTTAATTCATTTTGAGACGTGATATCTGCTTCGCAAAGTGTCATTAAATCATCAATATCGTCACCAGCTTCATAGATTAAGCGTCGAATAGCCGAATCGGAGACTTCTTCGTTTATCAGAGAAATGGGACGTAGATGAAGCTTTATTATTTTCTGTACATATTTCATTTTCTCGTTTAACGGGAGTTTATGCCGCCTGAATATTTCAGGGATCATTTTGCTCCCTATAAAATCATGGCCGTGAAATGTCCAGCCCGTTTCTTCTTCGAATTTCTTCGTGGCAGGTTTTCCTATGTCGTGATACAGCGCTGCCCACCGGAGCCAAAGATCTGCATTTGATTGACTGATATTATCCAGCACTTTTAAGGTGTGCAATAAGATGTCTTTATGGCCTTTCCCGTTTTTTATTTCAATGCCTTTTAAGTGATATAATTCAGGGAAGACATGCTGGAGCAGGTTGGTTTTAAGCATTAATAAAAATCCTTTGGAAGGAATTTCAGATAATAAAATTTTATAGATTTCATCTATAATACGTTCCTGAGAAACGATCTGAATTCGTTCGCTGGTTTGTTTAATTCCCTGGAATGTGTCAGGGTGAATGATGAAATTAAATTGGGTCGCAAAACGGATGGCCCTGATCATCCGCAGCGGGTCATCGGAAAAAGTGATAAACGGATCAAGAGGGGTACGGATCATTTTGTTTTGAATGTCTTCAACTCCGTTGAACGGGTCTGTGAACTTACCGTATTCTGATTTATTCAGACAAATGGCCATAGCATTGATGGAAAAATCCCTTCTTTTTTGATCATCTTCAATGGTTCCATTTTCAACAATGGGTTTCCTTGAATTCGATCTGTATGATTCTTTACGAGCCCCAACAAATTCTATTTCAAATTGTTTGTGCTTAATCAATGCAGTCCCGAAATTTTGATATACACTGAGTGATGCTTCTTTTCCCAGTGCTAGTGCCACATCTTTTGCCAATGCAATACCATTGCCTGCCGTAACGATATCAATATCGTTGGAATCTCTTCCAAGGAAATAATCTCTTACATAACCTCCAATTACATAAGTTTCTTGTTCTTTGTTATCCGCTACGTTTGAAATGATATCAAAAACAGAATATTTTAGCCTCTTGCTTAAATCCATCCATATTCTTTGTTAAGAAGACTTCTAATAATTATTTCGCATCAAAATTTTCAGAGTTTTTCATAGATAATGAAAATTTTTGCAGCACTATCGGGATAATGCAAAAAAATTTAAATAATTTTGGCTGCATTCGGCATAGCTCAAGCCAATGGCTTGGTTATGCACTCATTTGCACAAAATTTGAAGCAGTATATGAGAAACTCTGAAAACCCTACGGGAACAAATATAATGAAAATTTTATATTGTGTCTGTTTTTAATGCACGTTACCTGTTTTGATGCTCTATTATTTTCCTGGCATGGAACTTGCAATTAGTATTAATATAATAAGTCAAAATGAGCCATTATCAAGGTTCATTATATTTATAAATAAAAATTTAAAATTATGTTGGAGCATTTAACAAAGGAATCATTTAAAGAGAAAGTTTTTGATTTTGAGAATAACAAAGACTGGAAATATGAGGGAGAGAGGCCTTGTATCATAGATTTTTATGCAGATTGGTGCCAGCCATGTAAAAGCATCGCACCTGTTTTGGATGAACTGGCTGATGAATATAAAGACAAATTGGATATCTATAAGGTAGATACACAGGAACAACAGGAACTGTCAGGTATGTTTGGTATCCAAAGCATTCCCTCAATTTTGTTTGTGCCCATGGAAGGAACACCTCAGATGGCAACAGGTGCATTGCCGAAAGAAACGTTCAAGAAAGCTATTCGGGATGCATTACAAATAGAAGCAGCTTAACAGCCATTATAAAAAAAAGGCCGGCATTTTAATATGACCGGCCTTTTTTTAATTTTTTTATTCCAGAACGTTTGAACTCAAACACTATTTAATCATGATGATTTTTTTGCCTGCAACTCTTTTATTGGTCTTAATTTGCAGGTAATAGATACCTGTTTCGAGATTCCCTTTGTTTAAAATTACCCGGTGGTTTCCTTTGGGTTTTTTTGTATTCACAAGATTGATAAGGGAATTTCCTTTGGTATCAAAAAGAGTAATGTTTACATTACTTTGTTCTTGTAATGTATATTCAATTTGAGCTGAGGTAGCAAATGGATTAGGATAAATATTTAATGCTGGTTTGTCTGTTTCCGGTTGTTTTATTTCCAGGCCTCCACCAACATTCACGGTGTCAATATACGTGTCTATATCTCCTGTGTTGGGGTCCGAGACTTGTAGTTTACAATAATATTCGCCGGGGGCAGTATATACGTGAGTCGGATTTGAAGATGTAGAGTCATCCCAGGTACCGTCTCCATCAAAATCCCATTTGAGTTTTGCTGCATCTCCATGGGATATTCCTACAAAGTCAACCGGGTATCCGGTAGATTTAAAGTTGATGGTATCGATTATATTAAAATCATATGTTCCATATAATTTGCCTTCTATGCCTGCATTGATCAAAGCATAATCACGGCTTACGCATCCCAGGTGATCCTCTATTTGCAATTTTAATGTATAAAGTCCTGTATCCGGTAAATGATATATGTTTCCAATGGTGTTATCAAACGTGGTGTCATGAATGGTCCATGTTCGTTTGCTAATGGTTCCGTGAGAGAATGATCTGTCTAAAAACCTGATAGAATAGTCTCCGGCGGCATCTTTTTTTAATGTATAAATGAGATTTGCTTTGCAATCTTTAGCCGGTGTCCCGATCCTTATCTTTTTGCATTTAAAATCACTTGTTCCTGTCAGTTTGGAATGTGCAGTGAGGCAGACATTATAATATCCACTTTTACTGTAAATAAATTGCGGGTTTATGTCAGGTGATTTAGAAACCGAGTCTTTTCTGTAATTTTCAGGGTCAAAATCCCCAAAATTCCAGGTATATATAAGATCTTGACCAATAGATTTGTTTCGTAATGAAACTTTGTTCCCGGATACATGATAATAGAATTCAGCTTCTACGTCATTTCCTGTTCGAGAGATGAGTATATTCTTTTTCACCTGGTCTATGCAAAAATCAGGCAACGGATTTGACACGATCAGGCGTGCACTGTAATACCCTGGTGTGTTAAATCCTTTCATGGGTGAAAAATCGTGTGAAATGGTGCCGTCACCGAAAATCCATACATGGTTTTGAGGATTTCCTAACGAGGTGTTTTCAAAATGTACATCCATAAGGGCTGAATCTACATAATAATCAAAATCGGCGTGACAATCTATGTTTTTCCCTATTCTGATTTTTTCTGTGTAGGCATCTAAACATTGTTTTGTCGGGTCGAATGCAACTATTTTTACTTCATAGATGCCATTGTTTTTGTAGATATGTTCCGGATGTTCTGCATCAGAAAATGTTCCATCGCCAAATGACCAGAAGAACTGGGATGTGTTTGCAGAAGAATGATTGATGAATTGAGCCGTATCTTCGGAAACCCATAAATTGAAATGAGCATTGCATGGAGGGGTACCTGCTATGATTTTTTTGGTAACAGTGTAATTTCTATGGTCGTGAACACTGTCTTTTACTGTCATGGAAAGGGTATATATACCCGGTTTATCATAATTAAATACTGGATATTGGGCGGTTGTAGTAACCATATTATTAAAATTCCAGAAAAAGGCTATTTCTTCGCCGAATTCTCCCAATATATCAATGTAAGGATGTATTTCTTTGTTTATTGTGTCTACATCATAGAAAAAATCGATGGAATTACTTTGGATAAATGGAGGATCGTATGTCACATGAATGGTTTTGCAACGGGTATCTTTAACGTAATCGATATCCAGGGTTGTAAAGCATACATTATAATAACCTTCATGGGGAAATGTATACTCAATTGTATCATTGACTGTAGTAAATGTAGAATCTTCAATGGTCCAGGTATAATTAAAAATATCATTGGGAGGTATAGTGGGTGCAACTGAAAATTCCACGG
The DNA here is from genome assembly GCA_964345135.1 of uncultured Bacteroidales bacterium. Lineage (GTDB taxonomy): Bacteria > Bacteroidota > Bacteroidia > Bacteroidales > JBBRXJ01 > CAYMKE01. Next base: position 1,434 of record CAYFQI010000158.1, on the reverse strand, counting down.
TATATCCACTGAATGTATTTTGATAATTAAAATCGGCATCAACCAATGAAGTGGCTGGTTCTGCATATGCATGATAGGAAAGGGATCCTGTAATTAAGGATATAATAAAAAATTTGTATAAAGTTTTCATAATGGGTTAATTTTTAGATTAAACATTTTAAAAATTTAAAAATATAAAACTATTCAATATAAATAACGATCGTGTTAAAAAATAGTTGGAAATGTTTATATTTTGTTCATAGCAAACAACCTATTCATTACAGATAATAGTATATATAATATTATAATCATTGGGATGCTCTGAACCCTGAATAATATCAATAAAACCAATGAGATGAATAAAAAAATGTATTGAATTGCGTTGTTGGTAAATGATATATTTTTCATTTTCAATGAAAACATGGGAAGATTGGAAATCATAAGTATTGAAAATCCAATGATTAGCGGGATAAGACAGTATGGTTCAATAAGCAGTTGCATGATATTATTCCCGGGCATTTGGGAGATATAACCAAGAGACACGAAAAATAATGCGTTGGCAGGGGTTGGCAGCCCGAGAAAATCATTTTTCTGGTGCGCATACGTGTGAAATTTTGCCAGGCGTAAGCAGGAAAATATTGCAATGAATGAAGAGATGATAATGAAAAGTAATTGGCCTGTTTGACTTTCAATGGTTTTATTTAATAAAATAAATGCGACGCTTGCCGGGACAATGCCAAAGCTTACCATGTCTGCAAGTGAATCCAGGAGTTCTCCTGTTTTAGTACTCACGTTTAATGCCCTGGCTGCAAAGCCGTCTGAAAAATCAAATATAGCAGCTAATATGATAATCCAGAAGGCGATTTGTAGTTGATCATTGAATATATAATGAATGGTAATATAACCACAGGTCAGGTTCAGTAAAGTCAAAAAATTTGGTATGGCTGTGCTTATTTTTCCGGCGAAGGATTTCATTTAGGTTCTTTGTCTTTTAAAATGCAGCGTAAATAAAAATAAGACTGGTGTTCATCTATAGGATGGAAGCCATAATCTATATTTCCCTTTGTAACCCTCATCATTTTAATGAATCCCAGGCTGGCTCCTCCTTCTGAGGTGTAATGTCCGTCCATTATTTTATTCAGGTATAATTCCTTTAAATGGTTTTTATCAATATGGCTTAAATAATCAAGGCGATCTTTTATATTGTTAAGATCATTATTTAAGACCGGATTTGAAGCAGTTAAAATGTAATTTCCTTCGGATTTTGAAAGAATGAATTCTGGTTGGTAATTATCCGGTTGATCATTTAATTCTTTTTTATATCGTTCTTCATACTTATAAATATTTTCAAGGATTTCAATGATGAGTGTTAAAATTTTTTTGAAAACAGAAGTTCTGATTCCTTCTGTTTCTTTTTTTTCTTCCAGATCATTGATGAGTTGATCTATTGTATCT
>CAYFQI010000157.1:0-7205 GCA_964345135.1 uncultured Bacteroidales bacterium | reverse complement strand
CGCTCGTACGGATCTGAGGGGGAGCGGCAAAGTAATGAGCCGCTCTACCCGGACATTAACTAGTATGATTAATAAGTCAACAGTGAAAAAAAATGTTAATCTTGCAGTATCAACAGTTTTGAACTTTGGATTTTATTCATTGATCCCTAACAACACAATTTGTTAAATTTATCGACCATTTATTTGAATTGAGCTTAATTAATTAGTATATTTGCCCTGCCATATAAATATAGGTTAGTGGCAATATTAAATAAATGATTGATGAACATGATAAAACATATACTATTTGTTATTATTCTTGAAGCATTGGCAAGCGTGACATGGAAATCACTTCTTTTTTCCCAGTCATTGGACAATCTTAAAGAACAGCAACCATTATTGATCAACGGGTATCTTTCCACCAACCAGGTTTATACACGTATGCCTTCTGATACAGGCTATTTAGAGAGTTATAATCATTATTATACCGGCAGCATTGTTTTTAATGTTTATGGAGTTACCGCCCCTTTTACATTTATTTATTCCAACCGCAAAACCAACCTTTCATATCCTTTTAATCAGTTCGGACTGCATCCTTCTTATAAATGGATAAAAGCACATATAGGGTATGCCAGCATGAATTTTACTCCATATACATATAGTGGGCATTTGTTTGCCGGTGGTGGAATAGAAGCCGATCCGCCCGGTATATTCAGGGGGAAGGCCATGTATGGAAGATTGAAAAAATATGTAGAATATGATTCAGCCCATCCACGGTACACGCCTTCTTATAAACGTATGGGGTATGGAGTGCAGGCAGGAATAGCTAAAAATGAACATTTTCTTGACCTGACACTTTTCAGGGGATATGATGTTCTGGAGTCATCGGTCTTTATACCAGGAGAAACCGGTGTATTGCCACGGGATAACACGGCCGTGTCCGTCTCTTTTGGTGTAGCCCTCATGAAGAATATCCGGTTAACCAGTGAATATGCCAACAGTTATTTAACAACAGACAAGCGGGGAACAGTCCTTGAGAACAGTACTAAGTTTTTTAAACCTTCTACATGGTTTATGCCTGTAAAAACTACCACAATAAGCCGTAACGCATTTAATGCTAATGCTACATATAACCATTCGCGATATTCGTTTGGTCTTGGCTATGAGCGAATTGATCCATATTATCAAACATTGGGAACCTATTATTTTACCAACAATCTTGAAAATGCTACATTGAATGTTTCTGCTAATTTTTTTGATCATAAATTAAGTTTCAGCGGAAACGGAGGCCTTCAAAAAGATAATCTTGACCAGAGTAGAGCCAATACCAGCAACAGGGTGGTTGGCAGTATGACTGTGAATTATGCCCCCGGTGATAAACTTAACCTGAACTTTTCATACTCCAATTTTACCAGTTATACCAATGTAAGGTCGAACTTTGAATATGTGAACCAGACCGAACCATATGAAAACTGGGATACCCTTAATTTCAGGCAAATTTCTCAAAACCTTAATCTGAATACCAATTACCGGTTCATTAGCAACGAAAAACAAAGGCATGCTGTGAATACTAATATAACGTATCAAACTTCTGATGATCAACAAGGAGAAAGCAGTAATAAAGGAATGTTTTATAATATTAATACATCGTATATTCTTACGTTTATTCCGGGCAACCTGAATATATCATTGTCATATTATATGAACCGAAACCAGGTGACTGCATCGGACAGTTATACCATGGGCCCGGCAACCAGTATCTCAAAACTTTTTTTTAATAAGACATTGCGTTCATCCCTTTCGTTTTCTTATAATACGTCCAGGGTCAATGACGTACGTTCCGGAGCAACGTATAATATAAGAGCAAATGCAAGTTATAAATTGAAGAAGCGGCATAATTTTAATCTTAATTTTTTGCATCAGATAAGAGACTACAATAACTCTATGCAAAACAATGCAGATAAAACCTTAACTATTACATTCGGTTATACCTATAATTTTAACCTTATTAAAGCTAAAAATGAACAAAATGAGGAAGCACCACCCGAAGAGCAAGAACCATAGGTGACATTATGGTAACAAAAAAGATAAGGTACAAATTTAATGAAGCTTAAAACAATTGCACTGTAAGGGCTAAAGCCTATTGTTTGTAGCGTTTTTGTAGAGAACTGTACCTTACCGGGCAAGTTTTGCTCAAAAAAGCAAGAATTTGACAAGTAAGGAACTTTTTTGAATAATTATAAAAAAATACATAAATCCATTATGTATTTAAATAAAAAACATTATTTTTGTTTATACAAATATATAAGGTTAAATACTATCTGTTTAGAATAAATTTTAAAGTATGAACCATAAAGAAAGGCACGTTATAAGAAGCGTGATGTATATCTTTTTATTGTTATTTGTAGTAAACAATACGCTACAAGCATCTGAGAATATAAGCAATTTTGATGCTGGCAATTCTTCCGAAGATAATGCAGAAGTTGCGAAGGCACACCAACTTTTACAAAAAATAACAGAAGCGGACCGGTTTATTAACAAATTGGAAGAAGCATGTACTATTGATTTACCTGTAGGGTTAGTCGCCCGTGATAAGATGGATGCCCAGCAATATGCCATTATTATTTCAAAATTAAAAGTGGTTGACGGGAAATCTTACATAACAGCTTACATGCCGTTTACCATTCCAGGTACCGGAAAAAAAATCGCATTCAGAGGCAAAGATATTCCGTTTACATTTAGTGGTGGAGTACAACCTCCTGTTGTCCTTGAATTGGTCTCTGATGTGACCGTGAACATATCAAACCAAATGAAATTAATATTGAATGGCAATGGCAAAACCACGGTTTCATGGGATTGTTTTGGATTTAAGCAGATGAATATAGACGCTGATATATTGTTTGATTCCACACTTTTCATCCCTGAAAATCCGGACGGGACACTGAAGAATGAGATGCTCAGGACACATTTTCAGACCAGTGTAACCGATTGGAACAATTTAATGGTAGGCATATCATTGGAGCCTTTTCAGTTAAGAGGACTCAAAGGCGTAGGGTTCAGCATTACCAATGCTGTATTTGATATGAGCGATTTTAAAAATCCGCCAGGTCTTCTACTGCCTCCCGGTTATACAGATGATGGCACCTTCTTAAATGACAGTTTTGCAACCTGGCGGGGAGTCTATATACAGGAAGCTCAAGTCCGCATGCCGCCTGAATTCAAAAAGAAATCAAATACAACCAGGCAGCCATCTGCTACCTTAGATGCCAACACCACCACACATCAATCAGTTCTTTCGAAACGGGTTACCTTTTATGCACAAAACCTTTTCGTGGATGACCTGGGATTTACTGCTGATATCGGCATCCAGAACCTCTTAACACTGCAGGAAGGAGATATGCGCGGATGGGGCTTTTCAATAACAGATTTGCATTTGAATATCATGAAATCACAATTGACAGGAGGAGGGTTTAGCGGCCAGATGCATGTGCCCCAATTTGAACAAAATTCCCTGTTCAATTATTCCGCTTCAATGGGAATGAACGGCAGCTATGCCTTTACTGTGGGAATAACCGATTCCCTGAGCATGAACATGTGGGCTGCCAATTTGCGCATTGACCCCAATTCATATATTGATATTCAATTGATTGAGAATGAGTTCTACCCTTTATTAATGTTGAATGGCACCTTGTCTGTCAATGCACCGGTAGATAAAGATGACCCGTCTTCAAAAAAATTATCCGTTGTTTCTGTTCCCTTTCAGGGCATGAAAATTCAAACCATTGAACCATATTTTGAAGTAGATTATGTATCATTTGGCACAGAACAGAATATATTTTCAGGGTTTCCCGTGTCTATTACAGATATTGCTTTTATAAGTGATAGTCCGAAAGTGGGGCTGCAAATTGGCTTGAATGTGAATTTTGTAAAAGGAAGTGATGGCGGTTTTGCAGGCAACGGCCGCTTTACAGTATGGGCCGAAAGATATCAGAAAAAGTGGTATTATGATGGTGTAGAAGTCAGCGGCATAGCTGTAGATATTGATAAAGGCGAGAATTTTAGAATTCACGGGGAAGTGATGTTTGTCCGGGGAGATGCAGTATATGGCAACGGATTCCGGGGAGACCTGCGTGCCAAATTCGCCAAGATAGGACTGGATGCTGTTGCGTTATTCGGAAGCATAAACGGGTACAGGTACTGGTTTGCTGATGCTATGGCCACCATCCCCGGGGGAGTCCCTGCAGGGCCCGTTTCATTTTACGGGTTTGGTGGTGGTGCTTACTATCATATGCGGCAGGGCGACATTCCTTCAACACCACTCGCCGGGATCGGGGAATCACTTTCAGGCATTACTTATGTACCAGATAGTTTAACAAACCTGGGATTGAAAGCATCTGTCAAATTCGGGCTGGCTGCAAAAAAAGAAGCGTTTAACGGCGATGTAGAATTCGGTATTGGCTTTACTCGTTCGGGAGGGATCGGACAGTTATCACTTGTAGGAAACGGCTATTTTATGACTAAGTCATTCAACCTGAGCCAGGATGCCATCATGGGCAATGCAGAAGGCATGATGGGTGATGAAGAGCAACCTGACATACCGCTTGATGCTGAAAATGCAGAAATATATGCCAATGTAAGCATGCTCATGGACTTTACCAATGATGTGTTTCATGCAAACTTTAATGTATATGCCAACATAGCAGGTGGCCTGATCAAAGGCGTAGGCCCCGGAGGCAAAGCCGGGTGGGGTGTCATTCATTTTGAACTCGGTGAATGGTATATCCACCTCGGGACACCCGATAATCCCAATGGTATTGATGTAGCAGGACTGGCACAACTCACGAATTACTTCATGGCCGGGCATAACATTCCGGAATTGCCACCACCGCCTTCTCAGGTTTTGAGTGCTTTGAATATGAAGGCAGAAGACTTTACACAGGGGATACAAAACAGCGGCTTGCTCTCTTCAGGGAAAGGCATAGCATTGGGGGCCGAGTTTTCATTTGACACGGGCGAACGTACATTCCTTATCTTTTACGGACGTATTGGAGGAGGTTTAGGATTTGATTTATTATTAAAAGACTACTCAGGGTATTCTTGTAAAGGCAGAAGCGGTATAGGAATTAGTAACTGGTTTGCACAAGGACAGGCATATGCCTGGGTGGGGGCTACCGTAGGCATAAAAGTGTCTCTGCCTTTTTACAATGGAAAATATGAAATCCTGGATATGCAGGCTGGGGTCCTTCTGCAGGCCAAAGGCCCTAATCCGTTTTGGATGAGAGGTGATGTAGGCGGACGATACAGGATTTTGAACGGGCTTGTAAAAGGACGTTGCAAATTTACCTTTGAAGTAGGAGAGAAATGCCAGCTACAGGGAACCGGAGACCCACTCAAAGATATTAAAGCCATTACCGACATCACACCGGCGAATGGTATGGAAGAAGTAGATATTTATACATCTCCACAGGTGGTGTTCAACATTCCTGTCAATGAATCGTTTAAAGTTGAAACATTGGATGGAAGCAAAAAAATGTTCAAAACATCATTGGAGCATTTTACTGTTATTAATTCAACAGGACTGAAAATTGACGGAACCGTTGAATGGAATGATGACAAAACAACACTGGCATATAAACCTGATGAATGGCTTACATGGGATTCAGATATTACAGTTGATGTAAAAATTAAATTTTTGGAATATAAGAATGGACAATGGGAAGATGTTGAAGTAAATGGTGAGGTATCTGTTGAACAAAAACAAATAACATTTAAAACTATTCCTATGCCGGATTATATACCACAATACAATATTGTATACACTTATCCTCAATATAGGGCATTTAATTTTTACCAGGACATTGAACGGAATTGTGTCATTAAATTGTTTCGTGCACAGGATGATTTGTTTAACACGGGTACTGATTTTCAACAGATCGCCAGGCTGGTAAATCTTTTTAATGGGACAACTCATGAGACACCTTTGAGTTATGCTAATAAGGAAATATCTTTTGTTATGCCCAACCTGGATAATGGTAGCCTGTATCGCCTTGAATTGGTGAATGTGCCTCTGAATAGCAGTCAGTCAATTGATTATAACGTGAAACAGGAAACAGATGTTTCTACCTACTCTGATGAATCATCCGGTGAAAGTACAGATGTAGAGATTAATACACAGTATGCCGAGGGGGTACGGAAAGAATACAAAGAAAGGATAATTTATGATATGGTATTCCGCAACAGCCAATACAATACCTTGCAGGAGAAGATAAACCAATTAAACATGTCTGATGGCGTCCGATGGGAAATATCCCCGAGGGTACATAGCATTACAGTGAATATTAGGGGCGAACGGTTTGATAAATATGAACTGGCAGACAGCGGGGCCATCCGGTGTAGTGTTGTAGCTGATCAAACACCCTGGTACCTCAATGAATTTAAACCATACCTTGAAAGTTTGCCCGATGATATCATTAACAGTATAGAACCATACCAGGTACCGGATAGATGTGCATACTTGTTTGAGATGGGGGGAGTGCGCAACCTCACAGATAATGAAATTGAGCTTGGTATGGCATTAGACGATCAAACTCTTTCAGGCATGAAAAATTATATCGCCCGCTATTCGGAACAATACTTTGACGAACTCAGGGTCATCGCATCTAACCATGCAGTCTCTGCTTCTTATACTGACGAAGAAAAAAAGGTAGTCAGCGATTTATTGACCGAATCCTTTAAGCCGATTACAAGCGGGACGTATCCCGTGAAATTAAAATATTATATCCCGGGCAACGATACCCCGGTATCTGAATTTATTTACCAGATAAAATTGTAAAAAGAGCATGATGAAGATTTTTGATTTACAACGTAATAACATAACATATACAGGTGAAAGGCAAATGTGTCATCTCTATTTCCCTTTCTCTATTCATCATTCATCATTTATAATTTATAATTAATAATTAAAAAACATGAATCGGCCTATTACATATCATACACAAAAATATTTTTCTTTGCCTTTGACAACCTCGGAACCACAAATAAACGTTGTTCGTAGCGTTCCATTCGAAGACGTTGTCCGTAGCGTCCCCGCTACGAACCGCCAAAATGCCTTGCTCATGCAGCCCTCGGTGACCCCGAAACCCCTAATAACCGTTGTCCATAGCGTCCACGCTACGGACTCCCAAAATACTTTGCTCATGCAGCCCCCGGTGACCCCGAAACCCCCA
>CAYFQI010000156.1:0-7299 GCA_964345135.1 uncultured Bacteroidales bacterium | reverse complement strand
CTGAATTCGCCTTTAGAATTTGTATAAGTATGACCTAGATTGGCATAATATGGATTACCAAATAAAAGAAAATGAACCCCAACCAATTTAACTTTTATCCCTTCCAAAGGTGATTTTTTGTTTTTATCAATAACTGACCCTGTATATATATATTCTTTCTGAAATAGCTTTTCGCAACTATTTGATAAAAGAAAAATAAACATTGTAATACAAAATAGTTTAGTTTTCATATATTAATAATTATTATTGATACAATATTTTTTGAGTAAATATTTCTTTGTCATTGATGATCTTTACCAGGTATAAACCTTTAGCCCATGGTGTTATATTTAGATTGAGCTGATTTATATGCTCATAACTATTTTGATATTGTAACCTGCCTTTGCTGTTGAATAATTGTATAGTTGTTTTTTTGGGTACATAATTAAATGCCACTTTAAAGTTTCCCTTGGTAGGATTGGGATAAACCGTGATTTTATGTTTTTTTTGATTGTCAAGTTGCGTTGTATCCATTCGGGTGGATTTAAAAGCAAATGTATCTTTATTATCGGTCTTATGGTAAATTTTAGTTGCCTTACTTTTTAACGTGTTTATTCCTTCGCATATTAGTTCTGGAGATTTAATTTCTGCTACAAAATGCGCACCATGCTCTACTTTAAAACCAGGCTTTAAAACGATTTTATTTTCTGCAACAAAATACACATTATTGCCTGCTTTAATAGTAACATCTCCTGGTGGTATTGTGGGGTCTACATTGTTCCCTGCTTCTATAGTTTTATTCGCCTGCACCCATACTCCACGATTGACATTTGGTATAAATAAATCCTTGTTTTGAATTAATAGGTCATCCCCAAAACCATTACCAAGCTCCTTCATTAAAAGCACTTGCTTTTCTTTTGTAATATAGCAATGTTCTTCATTATAATTATTAGGATAAGCTAATTTCAAATTTTCTTCTTCTGTTTGTCTTTCCTTAGTATAAATAATGATATCAAAAGGAGTTTCCGAGGCAACAGGCCCCTTTCCTTCTGGCCCTGTATAATGAAGATCGTCCGTATCAATATCAAGTGCACTGGGAATGGGCATATAGCATAGAAAAGGAAAGTGAACATCTGTAGTTATATTCATATATTTTTTAAATGCAGGCGCTTCCACATTCTCCAATCCTTCTTTAATATGCGGATAAAATCCGCCCGGGGCATTGTCTATGGCTCTTGCATTGGAAGGGGCGGCCAACATATATGGATGAATATTAAATGTAATAACTATCTCACCAGTAAACCATACATCATAATCATAATACCAACCGAAATAAATTATTTGTCCCGGATTCACGCCCCAACAACTTGCATTAGCCAAAATAGTCCCGAATAATTCCATTTCAAGATGATATATCAAATCTCCTGCCTGCATTTCTTCACCAGCACTATTGTATTGGTTCTTTCCAATACCTGAACCACTTGCCATTCCAATAAGCTTTGGCTTTTCTGGATAATTTCCCAAACTTTCAAGTTCTGCCAGTAATTGCTCACGCATCCATCCAATTGAAGTTTTATCATCTCTGTCAATATGATATAACAATAATTGCCTGGAAGCCGGACAGCATAATTGGTTATATAGATTCTCAGCGGCATCACTCTGGCTGGAAAAATGCTTTAATAAAGCCTGTATACCCAGGGCAATATTCGCCCCCCTGTGTGGAGAGTCATTTGCGATAAAGACACCCACTTCATGGGGTATATTGTGCTTTTCCATATAACTCAAAGCATACCTGCCTATAATACCGCCCATGCTGGGCCCTATTAAAACATTCGGATTGCATCCTTTTTTCAATTCATTTATCTTTTTTAGAACCTCAACCAATGCAAATGCATTTTTTTGTATCCAGTCACCTCCACCAATCCAATTAACTGTCACAATATCATAACATCGGGATTTCAGCACATTATCTGTTTCATTCCATGAACGAGCAAGCCTGTATAAAGAATCACAATCTCGCCTTTGTTCATCAGGGTCAAAACCATCAATCAAAATAACCGGTTTATCAAAATAATCCATTGATGCATTTTCACCTTCAGCCAACCAGATTTTTACTTTTGCTTTTCCTTTGTTATCAAATTTTTCATCAGGATGTCCGATAGGATTATATGTAAAATCAGTGATTGTTGAGGTAACTTCAAAAGAATAATTTGAATTGGGTATGGGGATATGAGCTGATTTTAGTGTAACAGTTCCTTTGGCTGCTTTTTCTTTGGTTGTTGAAGATTTTAATAATCTTTTACTGTTTTTGTAAATTGGTTTTAGGGTTAAATTTTTTGTTCCCGATTCTTTATAATTGACTGATACAACACTGTTTTTTTCAACAATCTGTTCCCCATTGCCATCATCAAAATCAATTATATAATGATCTATTTTTTTATTGATATTTGAAAAATAAAATTCGTCATTTACAATAAAATTGTAGGTGCCCGCTTTATGAATTTCTTTCAGAAAAGCACTTGCAAAAATCTCATATTCATCTATTAGCATATTTCCCGGAACACTCCTATTAATAAATACATTCCCTTCTTTGCTGATATTAAAATCTTTGCTTTTAATAGCTTCCTTTTTAATAGAAATAAATTTTGCATTTATTATCCCAATGGGTATAATATCTCTTGAAATATAATTTTTGATTGCTTTTTTATGAATGTCTACTAATTCAGGAAACAGCCCCTTGTTTTTGCAATCCTTTTCCAGTTCATTGTAAAAGGTTTCCCATTTATTTAATCCTGTAAAAAAACTACTATCAGCATAATGTAGCATCCCTGACAAATTGAATATTCTTTGCTGTTCCAAAACATCATCAAAAAATTCATAAGAACTTATTTTTAACGACGTTTTATTTTTATCCATTACTTGACCTTCTATATATTTTTATGATCAATTCTATCGATTGCTTCCCTGGCTTGATACCACATCGTTGTATCTTTATCAAAAATTGACTGATATCCTTGTGGCCAAACATTCAATGTAGATATTAAAACAATAAGTTTTATAAATAATATTTTTTTCATGGCTTTTCAGTTTTAATATTCATTCATTATCATCCTGGTTACTCTGTTAAAATCATTCTCCTGGTGTCTACCTCGTTGCCATCTGCAATGAGGGTGTACATGTACATGCCGGGGGTGAGAGAGCCACCTATAATGTTTTTTTGTAGCTAAATTACAACTATAAATTTATAAGGTTTTCATGGTTACTGAATTTTATTTATTTCGGTAATTATTACTTGTGTAAAATGCTCAATAGGATAGAAAGTAGGATTTAGCATTGTTGATGGTGGACAATCAAACACTTTTTGTTCTTCGGTGTTCGCATTTTTGTAACTAAACTGTACAGAATCTCCATCTAAAAAATTAATCCCATAATCTAAGTTGCTTGTGTCCAAATCATAAATTGCCGCAGGAACATTAAATGATAATAAAGAATCTTGCTTGTTCGTAATTATGAAAATACCAAAAAGAGTTTTGTCAGTTTCGGTATCAGAGCATTTTAGGTATCCAACAATTTCCCCTATATATAAATCATTGGAAGTAGAGTCCTCTTGTTTTTCACATGATGAAAACAAGATTATAAATAAGATTAATAAATACGTTTTCATGTTTTAAATTTTTAATTGTTAAACATCATTATCTTAGTTAATATGTAGCCGCTGTGTTTTTTCATTGTATTGGCTCTAACAAACATGTAACGATAATAATTGCTAAATTTATTTTCATCTGTTTATTTTTTATTTTTCAAAGGTCAGATGGAGCTCGCCATGAGTTTATGTTTTTGACATTCATATTGCTATGAGGTTATCAATAATCATCCCCCCGTGTGTGTCAAAGAATTTGTCATGGCTCGGTTCATCTGTTTAAGTTTAGATTTTCAATTGTCAGATGGAACTTACCATGATAAAATAATCATTTTCATGTGTGATAATAATAATTATTTTATCATGGACGTTTCATATTTTTTTATGCTATCACTCCGTCAAAATCATCCGCTTCGTATCCACCTCAGCATCTCCTGCTATAAGCGTGTAAAAATACATGCCGGGGTTTAGCTCCCCGCCGTTTATGGTAATGCTGCCATGGCCCGTGTGGTTAATAGGGTAGCTTGCTATTTGGCTGCCCTGCATGTTGTAAATGTAAATAGTGGCATCACCTGCATTATCTGGTAAATAATACCGAATTTCTGTACTTGCAGTAAAAGTGTTGGGGATGTTTTGTGCTATAAAAGAAGTGTTATTGCCATCTATATCAATTAGATCAATAGACGTAATCGAATCAATCGAATAATCATTTATATAAATAGAATCTGATGTAAATCCTGGTTCTATGGTAAAGTTTAATTGCTTACATAATATTGTGTCATTTACATCTGATGCAAACTTGTATAATAATTCTAAAACATAAGAACCAGAATTGAAACTTGCAATTTCTAATATAATATTATGGTAAGGATCGTAATATTCAGGCCCAGGACAATCATGTAACACATTTTGGTTCATTTCATATACTTTGATAGTATCTCCGATATCTTCAACAAAAAATTCTAACTCTGCTTCACAATCTAATGTAATACTGTCGTGATAGACAAACAATGAGTTGTCTTTCGCTTCAATGTTAATTTTGCCGCATTGGGAATTTCCAATAATTGGGATTAAACAGCATAATATCGTTATAATCAAATTTTTTATGTTTTTCATCCGTTCAAATTTAATTTTTTAATGGTCAGATAGCTTGCCCCGCTAGGCGGGGGAACCTCCTTTTTGATCATGATCGTGTGTGTTAAACATTTATCATGGAGGTTTCATATGTTTATAATTTTGTTAATTGCTCATAATCTGTCCTGATGATCTATCGGGATGGAACTACATGATTAAAATAATCATTCTACCCGATTTTGCAGGACAGGCTGTGTGTGTTTAATAATTTTTTAATACATAAAACCTGTTTTAATATCAACAGGTTCAATAGTAAAAGTAGCACCAACCTCAACTTCAAAGTCACTTGTGATCTCAACGGACTTACCCGCATTAATTGTTAAATCAGCATCATTTTTTATTTCATAATTATTAATATGGACTGATTTACAGGCATTAACTGTTTTATTATTATACAATATCTCATCAGTTAAATAAATTTCCCCAGATTGACAATTGTATGGAAATATTCGCATAGCCGGATCTCCAAGACAATGATAAAGTTTTTTATGAGAACTACCTGTAAAGCCTTTGCCATGGTCTAAGATATCCCCTAAACGATAAATAGGATCATTTGAACCTCCATAATTAAAGTTGGGCCAAACAGCGTCAACTAATCCTTTTATTAATAATTCATTAGTGTATGAACCAGTGTTTCTTGTAGCAGCGACTACCCCTACACTGCCACCAGAAGGATGTATTAGCCAATTTTCTGCAAAACACTCGTCACTGGAATAATCGAATCTACCAGTTTGGCAATTAATTGACCATACAACAGGTCTAAAATTACCATTATCCAAAGCCAATACATTGGCGGATCTAAAATGTGGTTTACTCCAACCATTGTATGCACCATGATCTCTATGCATTACTAAAAAACACCCATTTTCTATTGCATTGGTAATATCTGCTGTTTCACCAGACCAATCCAAGTCTTCTGGTTCAACGCTTGTACACCAGTCAGATGGAGCCCTGTATGAGTTACTACAACTCCATAACCAATCTGTTGGGGTTGTAGTTCCACAATCTTGAGCTGTATAGACACTTGAAAAATTTAAATTTAGTCCATTTTCAATAAAATTTTTAATATCTTCCATAGTTTCTGCATACCCCCTGGTAGCCTTTCCATCACACGTTCCACCAGTTTCCTTGTCTTGAAAATATGCAGCACCCAGCACATTATTATAAAAAGAACTTCCTTTATAGGTACTTTCATAATCAATTATTCTATTTACAATTGTATCTGCTTCAGCTTCAGTATCAATAGATAGCCGACCATAACCGGGAATATCAGCCTCATAATCAATGGGGTCATCAATATCCGCATAATTAATATCTGAAGCAGTACTTGTAAATATAGGGATAAATTCAACATCACCCAGCAAAAGAAGATATTCAGGACAAGGATTCCAATTGTTGTAAGCGTTATCTATATAATTCTCAATATCTGTCCTTCTTGTAGCATCATCGTCTGTCTCGTATGTACTGCTGATGTTTGATGTGGTTACAACTGTAGTTTGTATCCCAATACTTTCTTTCCATGTTTGAAGTGTATTGGCGGCACTTTCGAAATCATCATGTGTTATTATTAAATACTCACACCCTCCAGTAGAACTTAATGTTGTTGATTTTAAATTAGTTTGGGAGAATTCTCCTGCTACCTGTTCATAATTTACATCATTTATATCATAAAATGATGCATTTTGTAGCACTTTATCCCCGTTAACTGTATGATATTTAATAAAATTTTCAATTCTTTGATTTTTTAACGATTTTCGAATAGCTTGATGGCTTCCATTAAATTCAATTGTCACCGACATATCAGGATAAATAAATAGCTTTTTTTGAACAGGGTTATACTGATATGGATACATGTATAAATCAGAGAATTTGTATCCTCTTTTATTCTTAACTCTTTTGCATTCTGCCAATATCCCGGGATATTTTTTATCAGTTTTATAAACTACACTATCATATCTGTATTCTCTCTCACATTCGCAATCCATAAGAGGTTCCTGAACAGGGAGTAAATCAATATCGGTAAAAACAATAGGCTTGCCAGGTATTATTTTTATGGATGGCTTTGTTCCATTGGGTACTGCAATTTTAGAAATGATTACCGGAACATTAGGTTTACCCAAACTATCTATTAAATAATCACCTCCATTAATAATATTTTGTTCAAAACTTTTATGTGTTTTTAGTAAGTCAAAATTTTTATAAGAGGGTATATTCACCGCAACAATTAATCCATTTTCATTATTCTGAACTAATTTGATTTTCTCTTGAGATAATGCTTCCGAAAGTGTAGTTAACAAGAAGCCAATGCTCAATATTAAAACCCGAGAAAACCAACCCGTATTTTTGAATCGAGTTTTCATAATTTATAAAATTAACTTACTCCGTCAAAATCATCCGCTTCGTATCCACCTCAGCATCTCCTGCAATCAGGGTGTAAAAATACATGCCGGGGTTTAGCTCACCGCCGTTTATGTTTTTTTGCAGTTAAATTACAACCATAAATTTATAAAATCATCTGGTAAATATATACTTTACAACGAAATATA
>CAYFQI010000155.1:0-7335 GCA_964345135.1 uncultured Bacteroidales bacterium | reverse complement strand
GTTAAATCTACATAAGGACAACCAGAAGCAGTATCATCAACTTCTAAGGTAGCAAGTGAATCGCCACAGATAACGAGCGATATTTCATGAGGTTCGCTTTCGCATGTACCGGAACTATTGCTTTGTCTTACATAAAATGTATATGTACCCGGAGTTGTTTCGCCTGTTGAATAACTATCTGATGTTCCGCTTTGCACTTCAAGTTGCAGTAAAGTATCGGAATACCAGTGAAACTAAGAGCCTGTTCCTGTTACCTGTACGTCAGGTACAGGTTCTCAAAGGCATATCGTATCATTATCCCCTCCAGGTTCAAGGAGTTTAGGGGCTGCAAAAATCACGAGGGTATCCTTTTTAGGTGCTGCCTGGCATAGGTTATAAACATTTACACGGAATAAAATATTTATTAAAGAACAAAAAAATAAAGAGGGTGTCCAAACATCTGAATACCCTCTTTATTGTTGTCCCATCTATTTAAGCTTATTTATTTCTGAGGCCTTAATTCTCTTACCTTAGTACCTGTTTGCCACATTTCAGAATTGTGTATCTCATCAAGCTCTTTTTGCAGCTCTTTTTTATAATCAGGTCCACTGGTTTTTTCCAATACAATGCGTGTTTCTTCGCCTATTTTCACACTGTTGTATAAATCATCAAAAACCGGGGCTACTGCTTCACGAAATTTATGACGCCAGTCTAATGCACCGCGCTGTGCTGTGGCGCTACAATTGGCATACATATAATCCATTCCTTTTTCATCTACCAGGCGGATAAGGCTTTGCGTTAACTCCTCAACCGTTTCATTGAATGCTTCGCTAGGGCTGTGACCGTTTTTGCGCAATACATTGTACTGTGCTTCCATCATACCAGCTAAAGCGCCCATTAAAACACCTCTTTCACCCGTGAGGTCACTGAACACTTCTTTGTCGAAAGAAGTTGGAAATAAATAACCTGACCCGATGGCGATACCCACGGCCAATGTTCTTTCTTCCGCTCTTCCGGTATAATCCTGGAAGATGGCATAGCTTGAATTGATTCCGCTGCCGGCTAAGAAGTTTCTTCTCACGCTGGTGCCTGATCCTTTGGGAGCTACTAAAATCACATCAACATTTTCCGGTGGAATCACACCTGTCTGTTCTTTGTATGTGACTGAAAAGCCATGTGAGAAATACAATGCATCGCCTTCATTCAATCGTTCTTTGATAGTTGGCCATACAGCCCTCTGAGCAGAATCGGATACTAATACCTGAATGACAGTTCCTTTCTCAGTAGCTTCTTCGATAGAAAACAAATTTTTACCGGGTTCCCATCCGTCATTTACTGCTTTGTCCCAGTCTTCTTTAAATTCAGGAGCTTGTCCTATGATTACATCAAATCCGTTGTCTCTCATATTTAAGGCCTGTGCAGGGCCTTGCACTCCATAGCCAATAACTGCAATGACTTCGTCTTTTAAAACTTCTTTGGCTTTTTCCATTGAAAATTCACTACGTTTAACAACGTTTTCGGTTACTCCACCGAAATTTATTTGTGCCATAATGATTATGATTTTAAAGTTAATAATTATTTATTTGATTACTGAATACAATTTTGCTTCATCCAATTCTTTCAGATATGAATGAAGTTCTTTAATCTCTTTTGAAATGGCAACACGTCCGGAACGGACAAATTGCAATATACCAAAAGGCTCGAGCTTGGTGAACAAGTCTTGTGTTTCTTCTTTATAGCCTGTTTTTTCTATAATGACATACTCCGGTTCTACTGTAAGGATATGTGCATTGTTCTTACGAATGATGTCTTCTACATTAGAACCATTGGCCAATGCATTGGTCGGTACTTTATAAAGCGCTATTTCCTGAAAGATGATCTCATCATTCCGGTAATACCTGGCACGTATGACTTCAACCAATTTTTCAATCTGTTTAACAACTTTTTTTACATTTTCTTCTTCGTCTTTAACAACGATGGTAAACCGATGTATTCCATTAATTTCAGATGCTGAAACCGTCAGGCTTTCAATGTTTAAATGCCTCCGCGTAAAAATAATGGTGATCCGGTTGAGTAAACCAATATAGTTTTCACTAAAAGCAATGATTGTGAATTCTTTATCCATTATGTGTATATTTAAATGTTTGCAAATATATAATTGTTCTGTGAGTGTACCAAAATTACTTCAAACGAATATCTGAAACAGCAGCGCCCGGTACAATCATTGGCATGATATTGCCTTCTTTTTCTACTTTTACTTCCAAAACATATGGCCCGTTATGGTTCAGCATAGTGGTAAGAGCTTCATCCATTTCTTCCCGTTCTGATATGGTTCTTCCTTCAATGCCATATCCTTTTGCAATGGTGATAAAATCGGGAGTAATCATATCTGTGGAAGCATAGCGTTTATTGAAAAACATTTCTTGCCATTGGCGAACCATGCCCAAGTAGTTATTATTAAAAATAACAACTTTTACCGGGAGTTTATATTGCAATATGGTTCCCATTTCCTGCATAGTCATCTGAAAACCGCCATCACCGACAAATAATATCACTTCTTTATCGGGTTTACCGATTTTTGCCCCAATAGCAGCAGGAAGTCCGAATCCCATCGTCCCAAGTCCGCCTGAGGTGATGTTTGTATTCGGGTATTTGTATTTATAATATCTGGCTGTAGCCATTTGTTGTTGTCCAACATCAGAAACAATGACGGCATCGCCTTTGGTACGATCGGATATATCATTTACAACCTCACCCATTTTAAGCGCTTTAGTTGTCGGATGAATATCTTCTTTTATGACCTTATCATATTCTGCCTGTGCACATTCGTTGAATTCATCCAGCCATTCCTGGTGGTTGTTTTTCCTGATCATGGACAGCATGGCATTCAGTGAGCTTTTGGCATCTGATGTAATGGAAACAAGTGTTTCAACAATTTTATTCGTTTCAGACGGATCTATCTCAAAATGAATAATCTTGGCTTGTTTTGCATATTTTTGCAGATTACCTGTTACTCGGTCGTCAAATCGCATACCAATGGCAATGATCACATCTGCTTCATTAGTCTTAATATTCGGCCCGTAGTTTCCGTGCATACCGAGCATACCGGTAAACAACGGATGATCTTCAGGGAATGATGACAACCCCAATAATGTAGATGCCACCGGGATGTGTGCAGTTTCTGCCAATTCAAATACTTCTTTTTCTGCATTGGAAAGCAGGATGCCGTGACCAGCTAATATCATAGGTTTTTTAGCCTGGTTGATGATTTCAGCAGCTTCTTTTACTTTATTCATTTCCAGTGACGGATAAGGCTTATAGCTTCTTATTTCAGGGTATTTGAAATATTGGAAATTGACTTCTTCGAGTTGGGCATTTTTAGTGATATCTAACAATACCGGGCCTTTCCTTCCAGTATTGGCAATGTAAAATGCCTTTGCAAACGCAGAAGGAATTTCTTCGGCCTTGGTGATCTGGTAGTTCCATTTTGTGATAGGCATAGATACTCCAACCATATCTGTCTCCTGGAAAGCATCTGTTCCGAGTAAGCTGGCTGGAACCTGTGCAGTAACAAAGATTACAGGAACAGAATCTATATTGGCATTAGCAATTCCTGTAACCAGGTTGGTTGAGCCAGGCCCCGAGGTTGCAAAACAAACGCCTTCTTTCCCGGTAACCATAGAATATGCCTGTGCAGCATGTGCTGCGCCCTGCTCATGCCGTACAAGAAAATGCCTTAATTCTTTGTCAAAATTCATTAATTGATCGTAAATGGGCATGATAGCTCCGCCCGGATATCCAAAAATGGTATCTACATTTTCTTCCAAAAGAGAAAGAATAATGGCTTCTGCCCCTGTAACCCGTATGGGCTCTTTTGAATGTTTTTTATTCTGAATTTTTTTTATTAATGGTTCTCTCATTGTTATATAATTTTTTGCAAAGTTAATATTAAAATATTCTAACCGCACCTTTATCAGCAGATGAAACAAGTTTAGCATATGCTTGCAGTGCAAAAGACACGTTACGTGTGCGGTTTGGAGTAAATGCTTTGTCGTCTTTTTTCATTTCCTCTTCTTTGCGCCGGTTCAGTTCTTCATCACTCACATCAACGTTAATAGACCGCCCGGGAATGTCGATTTGAATGGTATCCCCGTCTTTGATCAACCCGATTGCTCCACCACTGGCAGCTTCAGGAGATACATGGCCAATGGAAAGGCCTGATGTCCCGCCTGAAAAGCGGCCGTCGGTAATCAATGCGCATGCTTTATCCAGTTTCATGGATTTAATGTATGACGTTGGATAGAGCATCTCCTGCATCCCGGGGCCTCCCTTAGGCCCTTCGTAGCTGATCACGATTACATTGCCTGCTTTTATTTCTCCATTCAGGATAGCATCGCAAGCCTGGTCTTGTGAGTGATATACCCTTGCTGTTCCGGTGAATTGATAAACAGAAGGATCAACACCGGCAGTCTTCACAATACAGCCGTCGCTGGCAATGTTGCCAAACAAAACGGCGAGCCCTCCTTCGGTATCATAACAATTTTCAATATTACGTATACAGCCTTTTTCACGGTCCGTATCCAATTCATCATACATAGTATTTTGAGATCCCATAACCAGGTTACGTCCTATTCCACCGGGTGCACTTTTGGCATTGGAAAAGGCTTCTCCCGTGGCCGTGTCTCTCATGATATCAAAATCATCCAATATTTCTTTCAATGTTTTGGAATCAACACGTTTTACAGTGTTATCTAAAAGTCCTGCACGTTCGAGTTCTCCAAGTATGCCCATGATGCCCCCGGCCCTGTTTACATCTTGTACATGATAAGATGAACTGGGAGCTACTTTGCATAAAACAGGTATTTTTCGCGACAAGTTATCAATGTCTTCCATGCTAAAATTGACCTTTGCTTCGTGTGCAATAGCCAGGAGATGAAGTACCGTATTGGTTGACCCCCCCATGGCAATATCGAGGATCATGGCATTGAGAAAAGCCTCACGGGTTGCAATAGAGCGGGGTAAAACAGAATCATCCCCTTCTTCATAATATTTACGTGTTATCTGCACGATTTTATCTGCAACTTTATTAAATAATTTGGTTCTGTTTTCATGTGTAGAAACAATGGTTCCATTGCCAGGAAGTGCTATGCCCAGTGCTTCACTCAGGCAATTCATGGAATTGGCGGTGAACATGCCCGAGCATGAACCGCATGTAGGGCAAGCCGATTGTTCCAGTTCGGTCAGCTCCGATTCCGAGACAGACAGATCGCCTGCTTTTACCATAGCATCAATCAGGTCATAATGTTTGCCTTTTACAACACCTGCTTCCATAGGCCCTCCTGATACAATAATAGCTGGGATATTAAGCCGCATACAAGCCATGAGCATGCCAGGAGTGATCTTGTCGCAGTTGGTTATGCAAACAAGTGCATCAACCTGATGTGCATTGCACATGTATTCTACACTATCTGCTATGATGTCGCGTGATGGCAATGAATATAACATGCCCTCGTGTCCCATAGCTATACCATCATCAATCGCAATGGTATTAAATTCAGCCGCAAACCACCCGTGTTCATTCACACGTGCTTTAACTTTTTGTCCAATCTCGTGAAGATGAACATGGCCGGGAACAAATTGAGTAAATGAATTGGCAATGGCAATAACCGGTTTATCAAACTGATCTTCTTTCCGCCCATTAGCACGCCATAAGCTCCTGGCTCCTGCCATCCTTCTGCCTTGCGTTGATTTAGAACTGCGTAACTGATGTTTCATTATTAGTGTCTTTTAAATTATTTTATAGTTGCAAAATAAATTATTTATAAAAAAAAAACCATCCTGCAGATTCTGAGAATGGTTTTTTATATTTTGCGAAAAAGATATACCGTCCTCAGTCAGGTTTGTAATACCACGCTCACCACCACTAATAATATGGTGCTTACTAATATGTTTACTATGGTATTTTGTATTTTCATTATTGTTAATTGTATGTTTTGTTTTTGACAAAAGTAATTATTTTTTAAAATAAAAAAGAAAATTTCAAAAAAAAAATGGTTGTTCGTTTTTTTTTCTAATCATTTCAATTGATTTTCTTCATTTGCCCCGAGCCCTAAAAAAACAGAAAATCAATTACTCCCCTATAAAGGGCCGGGGTAAACCATGAGGTTCAGCGGATATGGTGTCTCACTGCTGCGCCTGCCGAAATATTGGTGACTTGATGGCTCGCCCCTCCTTTGCAAAACCTGACAGGTCTTGCAAAGCTGTAAGGTTTTAGCATGCTGCCAGACCCTGTCAGGGTCGATAAGACCTGACAGGGTCAATGGAAAAAAAGAAAAACGATCTAAGAAAGAAAGATTCCTGCTGAATCCCAGGATCGTAAACTGGCAACTGCTTCCTAGTGATAGTAGTATCGTGAGAGTGGTATCCTCATCCAATCAACTTCTAACTACCCAACCCCTCTTCAATCAACCACTAACACTCAACTGCCCAACCTCACAAAAACGTCATTGCTAAGGCTCTGCCTGAAGCAATCTTTTCAATACAGCACCGGAGTGAATACCCCACGAGCCATGATTTCAAAAAAAACCGTGGCAACTGTCGAATCCCTTCAAGACATCGATACAAAAGAATGGGATGGTTGCCAGCTGAACCTCATGACTCCCTAAGGGTTTGGGATAAAACAATTGATTTCCTGGACGTTAATTTTGCTGTAGACATAAAAATAACCATAAAAATTATTTAAACATCATAAAATTATTTTGTTTTCACAATTTCTTCAAGTGTCAGGCCGGTTATTCTTTTAACTCTATTGAATAGGTTGAACAATATGAACATCAATATAATGGTAGAAGGAAGAGCGATCACCGGGAAACTGAGGGCTGTCATTCGTCCGATTTCCTGATTAAAAGCAGTGGTACCTGAAGGGCTTTGTACTATTATTTTTGCCAAAATAAAGTTGAGTGTGGCAGAGAAGAAAAAAGACAAGATAAGCCAGTATGACGAGTTTTTGATTTTATCTTCAAATACCTGCCGGGTATTATTATCTTCAAGGCGCTGATAAACAAGCTCTGTATTAACAAAGGTATCGTTGAAAAGTAGTTTTTTGACCAAGGGGTAGCGTGCCCGCATAGAAATAAGAATGAGTATCCCAATGACAAATGGTATAGCGGCTTCTTTTACTGCAATCCACTGTGCATTGAGTTCCAATAAGCCGATTATTCCGGTAATAAGCACACTCACCAATCCAAGAACAGACATGATATTGGCCTTCTTTTTCCTAATGAAGTCAATTATACCATATCCTACAGGAAAAGCAAGTGCAAATATAAGTCCTGTAAACGCACCTAAATGCGCTTC
>CAYFQI010000154.1:0-7346 GCA_964345135.1 uncultured Bacteroidales bacterium | reverse complement strand
TTAGAAACTTAGAAACTTAGAAACTTAGAAACTTAGAAACTTAAAAACTTAGAAATAAACAGATGAACCGAGCCATGACAAATTCTTTGACACACACGGGGATGATTATTGATAACCTCATAGCAATGTGAATGTCAAAAACATAAACTCATGGCGAGCTCCATCTGACCTTTGAAAAATAAAAAAGAAACAGATGAAAAACAACCTCCCTGAAAAAGTTATTGAAAGAATTAGTTTATACAGGCAAGAATTAGCAAAATACCAATACGCTTCATTGCCACATGTATATTCTGCAAATCTGGCAAGAGCATTGAACATGAAAGAAGAAATTGTGCGAAGAGACCTGATGCTAATCGGCTGTAAAGCAACAGGCCCGAGAAAAGGTTTCAGTATAACAGTTTTAATAGAAAAAATCAGCCATACATTGGATATGCAGGATGATACAATTACAAATATTGCAATTATAGGCAACCATGAATGTATACATGACACTATCCTCAATAGTTATAGCCAACTCAAAATCAAAATTGCTGCAGTATTTGATTACAAAACAACTCAAATAAATGAAAAAAAAGATATTGCATATTATCCGTTTAGCATGATAAATCAGGTAATAAAAAAAAAGAAAATTTTATTAGCTGCTCTCAATATTATTGATGATAATGCCCAACAAATTTGTGATATACTTATAAATGCAGGAATAAAAGGGATCATTAACCTTACTCCAATCCTTCTTAATGTACCATCTCATATTTATCTTGACGAAATCAATCAAATTACTATTCTCGAAAAGGCAATCTATAATATTAAAATGAACCAAGCAAGTAAAAAATAACCAGTAGCCGATAAACAATCAAAAAAAAAATTTACAATTATACAACCTTTAAGGGCAAGGGGTCAATTTTAGTACCCCCCCTTTTTTATTATATGATAGTAAGACATTTAATAATCAGTACTTTGATTAATTACTAACAAAGGCTGAAACTCAAAACTCTTATACCGGGGCCTTAACCGTTCGGTGTCATAATATTTTTTGACATTAATACATTTTTTTTGATTCACAACAACTTCGAGGGGTGCATTATCATACCTTCCTGATTTAACGATTATAAGCCGGCCATGAATGCCTTTTAAAATCAGTTCGAGAGCGAGATTTCCAAAAGCCATCGGGACAATAGAATCTATGGTGTCCGGATCACCGCCTCTCACGAGGTATCCTAATTTTTGGTTGATAATACTAATTTGTTTACCATTATTATATTTCGGAGCTAATTCTTTGATTTTTAATGATATATCATCACCTATTCCACCAATTTTAGGATTCGAATAATTATCACTCCCTTTGTGTTTGGATTTATGATGGGCACTACCCTTGTATTTTGCTCCTTCTGATACCAAAGCCACAGAATATTTACTGGGATTGTCATACCAGTCTTCAATCAGCAGATGTGTTAATTTTTCAATTTCAAATTCATACTCCGGGATTACACACCGGTTCGCTGCGCCTGCCAGGGTCGGAAGCATAGCTGTAAAACCAGCATAACGCCCAAACACTTCAACAATCATAAGACGTTCATGAGACCCTGCTGATGTCCGAATCAGGTTGATCATATTGATCGTGCGAGTTACACAGGTACTAAAACCAATACAGTAATCGGTTCCAGCAACATCATTGTCCATCGTTTTAGGAATACCAATGATTTTAATTCCCTTTTCAAAGAGTTTAACGCTATAAGACAGTGTATCATCACCACCGATTGGAATCAGGTAATCAATACCCAGGAAATCAATATTTTGAATAACTTCCTCTGTCAGGTCATTGTATTCTTTATTGTATTTTTCAGAAAGATGTTCAGGTAGATTTTCTTTTTTGACTTTCCCGGGGTATGTTCTTGACGTATGTAAAAAAGTACCGCCTGTTCGTGCTGCCCTGTTCACAATCTCTTTTGTAAGGTACTGGTAATTATTGGTATTATCGGCTTTTTTATCTCTTACCATATCTGTTAACCCGGCCCATCCCCGCCGAATACCTATTACATCAAATCCTTCACGGATGGCTCTTACTGTAATTGCACGTATCCCCGGATTCAAGCCCGGAACATCTCCTCCTCCTGTCAGGATACCAATAGTACCTCGCTTGTTCATGATTTTGTAATTTTGCTATATAAATTAATACAATAAAATTAACATTTTTTTTTACATATTTATCGTATTAATAAAAAAAGATGGGAAGGAATCACTTGTTTTTTAAAAAAACAGTTATTTATTTGATTTTTTTTTACCTTTTTTTAATTCCTCTTTTCCCGGCACTCCTTCTGTCTTACTGTCAATCCTTAATGCTTTAACCAGGCTGAAACATGCAATCACGACAAGAATACTCTGTGGCAATCCTGCAGAGATTGATGCTGTACGTAGTGCTTCAAGGCCACCTGCTGCTAATAAGACAGCCGCAGCCGCTCCTTCCGAAAATCCCCAAAACACTCTTTGTAATGCCGGGGGATTAGGATGACCTCCTGAGGTAACCATATCATCTACAAGAGAACCTGAATCGGACGATGTAATAAAAAAGATGATTACCAAAAAAAGGCCAACCCATTGGGTAACCTTGGGTAATGGTAGGTTTACAAGCAAAGCATTGAGTGACATGGCAACATTTTCATCTACCACTTCAGCAATGCCGCCTTCACCAAATAATTCAATATTCATAGCCGTACCGCCAAATACAGAAAACCATAAAAAGGTGACAATTGTAGGAATTAAAAAAACATACAATACAAACTCCCGTATTGTCCTTCCTTTGGAAATTCTTGCAACAAAAATCCCTACAAAAGGACACCATGATATCCACCATCCCCAGTAAAAAAGTGTCCACGTACCTTGCCAGGAATTTCCTTTTCTCAGGTCAACCCAAAGGCTCGTGTCAATAATATGCTGGACATAGTCTCCAAAGGTGGTGGTAAAAATTTTAAGCTGATACAAGGTAGGCCCTGCAAAAAACACGAACAACAATAAAGCAAACATGATTACAATATTGGTTATGCTAAGGTATTTAATCCCTCTCCCTACACCGGATACAGTAGAAATTGTAGCAACCAGCGTGATAATAATAATGATGGTGATCTGGTTTTCCTGGCTGAATGACATGCCTAACAATTCTTTAAAGCCCGAATTGATTTGCATGGCCCCGAGTCCAAGAGAAGTCGCTACACCAAGCAATGTCCCTACCGTACAAAAGGCATCCGTGACATGTCCGATCCACCCTTTATATCTCTCGCCAATAATCGGGTATAGCAATGACCTGGGAGCTAAAGGCAGTTTATGCCGGAAATGAAAATATGCGATTCCCAATCCAAAAATGATATAAATAGCCCAGGGATGAAACCCCCAATGAAAAAAAGAAAACCGCATGCCTTCTTTCAATGCTTGTATGGTTTGTGGTTCGGCAGTGGGTGGATTATTATAATGCATAATGGGTTCGGCAACTCCCCAAAAAATCAATCCCATGCCCATCCCGGCAGCAAACAGCATGGTAAACCATGCAAAACGGCTGAACTCAGGCTTAGAATCGGTACCTCCCAGCCTTATTTTTCCATAAGGACTGAAATATAGCCATAAGACAAAAAAGAAAAAAAAGGAAACAATTAATACATAATACCATCCAAAGTGTATTGTAATAAAATCAAGGATTGTAGTAAATATTCTATTGGCTAGATCAGTCCAGTTTCCTCCAAAAATTATAAGGGCTAAAACAAATCCTCCTGCTCCAAAAAAAACAGGAGGATTAATCATGGTAAACCAATGTTTGAAAAAGCCTTTTATTTTTTCAATAATATTATAATAAATCATACACCTGCATGGTTTCTTCTTTATTTGAATTATTTATAAATTGTTTCATTCCGTTCTGCACCCACAGAAATGATGGTGATGGGAACTTTTGTTTCACTTTCAATATATTGAATGTATGCTTTGACTGCATCTGGTAATTCATCAAATGAGGTGCATTTAGATATATCCGTCTTCCATCCTTTAAATTCTTTCAGGACAGGGGTCATCTCTTTATCCAAATCAAAAGGGATTTCTCCGGTTTGTTTTCCATCAATTTCATAAGCTGTAGCTATTTTTATGATATCAAATTCGTTCAATACATCTGCTTTGGTCATGATCAGTTGCGTTACGCCATTCAGCATAACGGAATATTTAAGAGCAACCAGATCAAGCCAGCCACAGCGCCTTGGCCTTCCGGTGGTAGCTCCATATTCTTTCCCGGAATTTCTTAATTGTTCTCCATCATGATCAGTTAATTCAGTTGGGAAAGGCCCGCTGCCAACACGTGTACAATACGCTTTAAAAATCCCGAATACGTCCCCGGTTTTATTTGGCGCAATACCAAGCCCTTTACAAGCACCGGAGGAAATTGTGTTAGAAGACGTTACAAAAGGATAAGAGCCATAATCAATGTCCAGCATTGTTCCCTGTGCTCCTTCTGCTAATAATGATTTGCCAGCTAATAGCTGATCATTGACTACATATTCGGTATTTTCAATTGTAAACGTCTTGAGGAATTCAATAGCATCAAACCATTCCTTTTCAATAGTTGTAATATCATACTCATACTCATACAATGAAAGGGTTTTCTTATGCTTTTCAAGCAGGCATGAATATTTTTGTTTAAAATCATCTGAAAAAATATCGCCCACACGTATCCCTTCCCTGCCTGTTTTATCTCTATAAACAGGGCCAATACCTTTTAATGTTGATCCGATTTTAGTGTCGCCTTTAGATTGTTCTGAAGCTCCGTCAAGCGCACAATGAGTAGGGAGAATTAAATGTGCTTTATTTGAAATCATGATATTACTAAAATCCCTGATTCCGATCTTTTTAAGCCCTTCAATTTCTTTTTTGAAGATAACAGGGTCTAACACCACCCCATTCCCTATAATGTTCAGTTTTTCAGAATGAAAGACTCCAGATGGTATAAGGTGCAAAACATGTTTAATCTCATTTATTTCAAGCGAATGCCCTGCATTTGGCCCTCCCTGAAATCGTGCAATAATATCATAATTTATAGCCAGGGCGTCAACAATTTTACCTTTCCCTTCGTCTCCCCATTGTGTTCCTATTAAAATATCTGCTTTCACAATTATTTAAACGTTTTAAGAAAGTCCTCAACTTGTTTTACAACATTCTCAGCAGTAAAACCAAATTTTTCATCCAATACTTTATAAGGAGCAGAATACCCAAAATGATCAACACCAAAAACTTTACCTTTGCATCCAACCACTGGCATCAGTGTTTGTGACAAACCAGCCGTCATTCCGAAAACAGGAACATTATCAGAAATTATTTGTTTTTGATAATTTTGAGATTGATTTTTAAATAATCCTTCAGAAATAACAGAAACGATTCTTGTTTTCAAATGTTTTTCTTTTTCAAGTTTCTCAGCACCATCTATTAAGGTAGAGACTTCTGATCCGTTTGCTACTAAAATGATATCCGGCTGTTCATCTGTATCTTTAATAATATATGCTCCTTTTTCAGCTTCTTTTGCTGATTCGTATCTCGAAGCACCATTTTTCCCGGGCAATTCCTGTATATCCTGGCGTGATAATAATAATGCCGAAGGCGTGTCATTGTTTTCCATAGCCATTTTCCAGGCAATGGTTGTTTCAGAGGAATCAGCTGGACGCAATACCAGAATACTGTTTTTGCCTGAATGATTTTTCAACTGTTCGAGAAGTCTGAGCTGTGCTTCATGTTCCACGGGTTGATGTGTAGGCCCGTCTTCTCCTACACGGAATGCATCATGTGTCCAAATATACTTCACAGGCAATTCCATCAGTCCTGCAAGCCTGACAGCAGGTTTCATATAATCTGAGAAGACAAAAAATGTGCCACAGGCCACAAAAATACCACCATGGGCAGCTATACCATTACAAACAGCTGCCATCGTTAATTCCGAAACCCCCATTTGTAAAAATTTACCCGAAAAATCATCTTTTTTAAAAGCAGTAGTTTTGTTCAAAAAATCATTTGTCTTATCACTGTCAGATAAATCAGCAGAAGCAATGATCATGTTTTCTATATTGTCGGCAAAATGTGCCAGAACTTTCCCTGATGCAGCACGAGTAGCAGCACCTTCCTTTTGCACTATAGCTGAATAGTCTATTTCAGGTACTTTCCCGGACATAAATACATTTAATTTTTGTGCTTCCTGAGGATTGGTTCCTTCCCATTCTGATTGAATTTCTTTTTTCCGTTCTGCACGTTTAATTTTTTCTCTCAGCACTTTTTCATAATGTTCTTTGACATCAGGATAAATTTCAAACGGACTTTTCGGATCGCCGCCTAAACTTTCAATTGTTTTTTCATAAGAAGCTCCTGCTTTACTTAATGGTTTTCCATGAACATCGCAATTAGGCTCCATCTGTTTTCCATCCTCAGTAACTACACCTTTTCCCATGATGGTTTTCCCGATGATTAAGAATGGTTTATTTTTTTCGTCCCTGGCTTCTTTTAATGCATCCCTGATTTGTTGATGATCATGTCCATTGATCGTTTTCACTTTCCATCCCCATGCTTCATATTTTTTTGCAGTATCTTCATTTGTTGTAATGCTGGTACAAGACGAAAGTTGAATATCGTTGCTGTCATAAAACATGATAAGGTTTCCAAGTCCTAATAAGCCAGCTATACGGCCTGCTCCCTGGGATATTTCTTCCTGTATCCCTCCATCGGATATAAACGTATAAATATTATGCTCCATCCAATCGCCAAATCTGGTTTTTAAAAATTTCTCAGCTATTGCTGCACCCACTGCCATAGTATGGCCTTGTCCTAAGGGGCCGGATGTATTTTCAATGCCACGTATTATATCTCTTTCAGGATGACCAGGTGTAGGGCTTTTCCATTGTCTGAAATTTTTGATTTCTTCCATGGTATATTTTCCACAAAGTGCTAATGTGCCATATAACATAGGTGACATATGCCCGGGGTCTAAAAAGAAACGGTCACGATTATGCCATGCCATATCTGATGGATCAAATTCTAAAAATTCAGAAAATAAAACATGCATAAAATCTGCACCGCCCATTGCGCCGCCTGGATGTCCTGATCCTGCTTTTTCTACCATTGCCGCTGATAGTACGCGGATATTATCTGCTGCTTTTTGATCAATTGTGTGAGCCATTTTTTTTTTATTTTATTATTAAAATTTGTTAAACAGAGCCATCGAAATTATAAAATTTAGCGTAATTATCACATATTTTATAATAATTTTATCTTTTATTATATATTAATAATTGTATAACAAGAAGTTAATTCATTTATATATTATTTATACCGCAGAA
>CAYFQI010000153.1:0-7362 GCA_964345135.1 uncultured Bacteroidales bacterium | reverse complement strand
AGGGCTGGAAAAGCAAAAGGAAAATCAATGGCAAATTTGAATTCATAAAATCATACCTTATAGCTTTACCTAAACTTTTGGTAGCTTGATTTTTGTCCTTTCAGGACAATGATGGGTGTTGGGAGTTATGTTCACAGGGTGTTGCCCCCGTGTTTATGCTGAAAGCCCGTTGGGTTTTAGGTCATTCCCGCTTGCATTGACTACCCTCTAAAGTGCGTAATATATAAAGGATATATAGAGGTATAGGGGATATAGGGCCAGCGCAATTCCTCATGCACATGATTGTGTAAAAATATGCAGTAACTATCCGCTTAGCGGTTCAAAACCGCTAAGCGGATAAACATAGTTCAAAACCGCTAAGCGGATAATATAGTCCGAGCACAATTTTTTTGTTTCTTTTTTTTATGTAATGGAAACCATACTTCCCCCTCTTCTCCAGCAATGGAGAGGGGCCGGGGGTGAGAACTATAGAACAGATCAATGATGTACTAGTGCATCTAACATGATATTAGAATACAAGAGCGATTTGAACATCAGCGACATTTGTATTTGTAGGACCTGTTATTAATAAATCATCCAACTTATTAAAAAATGGATATGCATCATGTTTTGCAAGTGATTCTTTTGCATTCAATCCCAGTTTTTTAGAGCGTTTTATTGTTGACCCGTCAACAATGGCTCCGGCAGCATCTGTAGGACCATCATTCCCGTCCGTTGCACAACTCGCAATCACTATGTTTTGCATTCCTTCGATGGCATGAGCAGCTGATAATGAAAATTCCTGGTTTCTTCCTCCTTTTCCACATTCATCTTTGATGGTCACAGTGGTTTCCCCGCCTGCCAACAAACAAAATGGAGTACTTTTTCCCGTACTTTGTTTTATGGCCTCTTGTACAAAATAGCGGGCCGATTCTTGTGCTTCTCCCTGCAGGGGGGTATCTATTACACTAACATTAAAGCCTGATTTTTTGGCTTTTTCAGCGGCAGCATCAAGCGCAATCGTGTTTGAACCAACAATGAGATGATGTATATTTTCAAAGATATCATCCCCGGGCTTTGGTGTTTCATTGACAATTCCATTGATCCCGTTGTCAATATATGTCAGAATAGAAGGTGAGATTTTTGTTCTAATATTATAATGTTCTATGATTTCCCTGGCTTGTTGAAATGTTGAATGGTCCGGGAAAAATGGGCTGGAAGCAATGACATCAAGTTGGTCCCCAATCACGTCTGATATAACGAATGCCAATAATTCAGAAGGAAATGCATGTTTTGCCCCCCAACCGCCTTTTATTGTTGAACAATGTTTTCGGATTGTATTCATTTCATGAATGGTAGCTCCGCTTTGGAGTAAAATTTTAGACAACAAAGTTTTTTTGTTTAAACTAATTTCCCGGGGAGGCTGTGGCCAAAGGGCAGACCCTCCACCCGAGATGAGGGCAATGATAAGGTCTTTATCCGTGGCAGCTTTAAGTATTTCAATTGTATTTTTACAGGATGATTCACCGGCTTTATCCGGTTCTGGATGCCCGGCTTCATTTAATATGATTGTATTTAATTTTTTATTCCCGGTATGCCCGTATTTGGTCGTTAGTATGCCTTTGGTTATATAGCTTCCCATTATTTCCTCAATGGCATTGCCCATTGGGACGGCAGCCTTGCCACATCCGACAACATAAATGTGTTCGTAGTCAGGTAATGTAAAGCTCAATTTTTCAGGATTTTGATTCACCAATAGTTCACGGTCTTTTATTTGCATGTTGTTTTTAAGTGCACTATAGGGATTAACTGAGTCTACCGCAGAGTGAAAAATTCCAGTGATTATATTTTTCGAGTTGGTTAAATTCATTAATTTAAATTTTAAAGGTTAGATGGTATTTGTTATGAGTTTATTCTTTTGACATTCAATCTACTATGAGTTTGTTGATGGTTATCCGAGCGTGTGTCTAATATTTTAGTCATGGCTCGATACATATGTTTATATTTATAGAAGTTTAAGGTTTGAAAATCCTGATTATTATTAAGTCTTGTAGCGAAGTCGTTCATAGGCGACAGGTTCAGGAATAGAAATGCTAATTTAATGATATTTGCAACTATATCAAAGTAATCATTAAAAATATATTGAATAAAACCTAAATCAATTTAAGTATGAAAATATTTTTTTACACGATACGTTTATAAATCAAATAAAACATTTATATTTGCAATATGTGGGTAAGCCTTATACGGCCAGCTCCTGTTAAATCCCCCCAGGTCCGGAAGGAAGCAAGGGTAGACGGTTGAGCGGTGCGATATAAGTAGCTTACCCATTTTTATTTGTTTTTTGTGCAATCGGTGTACATTAACTCGTCATTTTTCAATGATTATTGATCAAAAACTAATATATTTGCCCGTGAAATAATAAATAAATAATTTTATGGAGAGAAGTCAATCTTCTGACTATACGAAATATACAATGACATATGGAGCCTATGTTGGTGGAGCTTTTATTCTTGTATCATTATTGTCATATATAACAGGTTCTTATTATGGAAACCCTCTTCAATTGCTGCAATATTTTGTTATAGTTATCGGGATACATTTAGGAACCACGAGATACAGAGACCAATATAATAATGGACTCATAACATATGGAAGAGCCTTGATGACAGGCATCTTGATCATATTCTGGGGCACCCTGATTTATGGAGTATATGTTTATATATTGCATAAATCAGACCCTGGATTGATTCAACAATATGTTTTGTCTATTGAAAAAGCGTTTACGGAAAGTTTTTCAAAAGAACAGGCTAATACTCTTATCACGTTTTATGATACATTTATTACTCCTTTCATGTTGGCCCTAGGGGAAATCATTAGTAAAACCATTATAGGCATTGTTTTTTCATTAATTATTGCGATATTTGTTAAAAAAGAAGATAATACAATACATAATTCAGAATAAATTATAAATGAATATAACAGTTGTTGTCCCCATATATAATGAACACGAGTCACTGCCTGAATTATGCAGTTGGATTCAACGGATTATGGAAGCACATCATTATTCTTATGAGATTATCATTGTTGATGACGGAAGCAATGACGGTTCATGGGAAGTGATTGAAAAACTGGCAAAAACGGATCAATATATCAAAGGGGTTAAATTCCGGAAAAATCATGGTAAGTCTGCTGCATTGCATACAGGATTTCAATATGCCGGGGGAGACGTGGTTATTACAATGGATGGTGACCTACAGGATAATCCGGATGAGATCCCCGGCCTTTACCAAATGATAACCCGGGAAGGGTATGATATGGTGTCGGGTTGGAAAAAGAAACGATATGATCCGATATCAAAAACAATCCCCAGTAAATTTTATAATTATACAGCCCGTTGTATCACGGGCATTAAACTACATGATTTCAATTGCGGGCTGAAAGCGTATCGAAACATTGTTGTAAAAAACATTGAAGTATATGGAGAAATGCATCGTTATATCCCGGTATTAGCCAAAAAAGCAGGTTTTGGCAAGATAGGAGAAAAGGTTGTAAATCACCGGAAACGGCAATACGGAACTACTAAATTCGGGATGGAACGGTTCATAAATGGTTTTCTTGATTTATTATCCATCACGTTTATTTCTAAATTTGGCAGAAGGCCCATGCATTTGTTTGGTTCATTAGGTACCCTCATGTTCATTATCGGGCTATTGGCAGCTGTCTTGCTGGGTTTTCAAAAGATATATTATCTGCAGCACCAGATAAAAGCAAGGCTGGTCACTGAAAGCCCGTATTTTTATATTGCTTTAACAGTCATGATTATAGGTACGCAATTGTTTCTTGCCGGCTTTTTGGGCGAATTGATCCATCTTAACTCAAATGACCGGAATGACTACAAAATAGAAAAGACAATTAATGATTTAAAACAGATAGAAAGAGATTAATAAAAATTCAGGTCAAACTTTTTAATCCTTTTATTTCGGGTGTAAGTTTGTCCTTCATCATAAAACACTAAACTCATGAAGACACATTTGGTTACAGGTGCCTGCGGATTTGTAGGAAGAAATATGGTAAAAAGATTGTTAAAAGAAACAAATGACACTATTTTTATTGTAGATGATTTAAGCATTGGAATCCATCCTTCTCAATGGTTTGATGGTTATCATTCTGAAAAATTTAAAGATATTGAAATCATCGGGGAAGAGAAACGATTATTTTTCTGGCAGGGTGATTTCCGGAATTTATTGTTCAATTTCCGGAATAATGATAAATACATACAGGAAGAGTATCATCTTGATTTTGAGAGATTTTCTGATGTGTTCCATTTTGCTGCCATTGTAGGCGGAAGGGCTAAAATTGAAGGGCATCCAATGCAGGTAGCACTTGACCTTTCAATTGATGCTGAATTTTTTTACTGGGTATGTAACCATAAACCGGAACGTGTGCTTTATCCTAGTTCCAGTGCTGCTTATCCTGTAAGTTTGCAATCAGATACAGATGCTGTTGCACTGAAAGAACAGGATATTGATCTTTCAGGAAGCCTGGGTAAACCTGATATGACTTATGGTTGGTCTAAACTCACGGGAGAATACCTGGCATCAATCGCAGCAAAAAATTATGGGATTTCTGTTTCATGTATCCGCCCCTTCTCAGGATATGGTGAAGACCAGGATTTGAGTTATCCTGTACCGGCTATTGCAGCACGGGCAGCCAAGAAAGAAAATCCGTTTGAGGTATGGGGTACCGGCAAACAAGGGCGTGATTTTGTTCATATTGATGATATTATTGATTTTATCATGATGCTTATGGACAACGTGACGGATGGTTCTGCTTATAACATTGGTTCAGGTAAACTCACTACATTTCTTGAACTGATTGATGTCTTCACGGATATTGCAGGATATAAACCGGAAATCAAACCTTTGCTTGATAAACCCGTGGGAGTGCATTCCCGTTACGCTGAAATGTCTCTTGTTAAAGAAACATTCGGATGGGAGCCCAAAATATCAATCAGGGAAGGCATGAAGCGTGTGTATGACAAAGCAGTAGAACGCTTGAATAAACTATAAATACTGAAAAAAATATATATGAAGCGCATCGTGTGTTTTGGGCCGGGGCCCATTTTTAAAGGAGGATTGGCAAATTATAATACATCATTGGCCAAGGCGCTTGATCAACAGGACGAAACAGAAATCTTTATTGTGTCCTGGACACAGCAATATCCTGCAATCATTCCCCGTGATTTTTTAGATAAAAAAAGCAAGACGGATTTATTACAGGGAACAAATATAAAAGTTCATTATATAACCAATTACAATAACCCGTTTTCGTGGTACAATACATATAAACTGATCAGGTCCATTGCTCCGGATATGATTATTTTTCAATGGTCAATTGCTGTACAGGGATTACCCCTTTCTTATATCGCAGGAAAGATAAAAAAATATACAGATATTGAAGTATTGTTTGATTTACATTTTGTAAAACAAAAAGAAGGATCCGTGTTGGATAATTTTTTTACTCGCGTGGGCATAAAGCATGCCAACACGTATATTGTTCATGCCATGAAAACTGCGCATGAACTTGAAGACCTCTTCAGGCAAAAGAAATTCAGTATTGTTGAAAAAGGCAGGAGTGAACGGGAAGAAGAAACATCGGTGATCAAGCTTTTTCATCCTGTTTATAATATGTTTGCACCGGATCCGGATTTTGATGTTAAAGCGTACAAAAAAAAGCTGGAGCTTAAAAAGCATGTTTTTCTCTTTTTCGGATTTATCAGGCGTTACAAGGGATTGCACAATGCGATCAAAGCATTTGCCGAACTTGCCAGGAAGCGTGATGATGTTTCATTGCTCGTTGTCGGGGAGTCTTTTTGGCAAACACTTGACCAAAAAAAGGTAAGTACCTTTTTGAAACGTGTATTTTTTTCGATTGTAAAAAAGATTTTATTAAAAAGGCAGGATGACGAGAGAAATTACCGTCCTCTCCGGTTAATTAAAAAATATGGTATAGAAGATCGTGTAACCGTGATCAATGATTTTGTACCCAATGAAGAAGTACATCAATACTTCCAGGTAAGTGACGCTATTTTATTGTTTTATTTGACAGCGACTCCTTCCGGGGTAGAATCCATAGCCTATAATTTTAAACTGCCGATACTGGCCACCAAGACAGGTCATTTTCCCGAAACGGTAAAGGATGGCTATAATGGATATATAGCGGAACCGGGGAATATTAGCAGCATGAAAGAAGCCATGAATAAAGTGATAGAACGTCCCATCCCTTCAGAACATGTTGAAGAAACGTCAAAGAATATGTCATGGGATAATTATGCAAAAGCCATACTTGGAACACTTTCATAAATAAATTGGCATTAATGCACTTTATGCTTAAACTAAAATGATAGTGGAATCTAAATTTTATACATGAACCCCGATCCTGTTATTTATTTAATTCATTAAATTCACCTTTGAATACGAATTCTGCAGGACCGCTCAGCCAAATATCATAAAAACGATAACCATCTGTTTCAAACCTGACATTCAATTTACCTCCCCTGGTGTTTACTGTATAATGGGTTCCTTGTTGTTTATCGTGGATACGTGCGCAAATAGCAGATGCTATGACTCCTGTTCCGCATGAAAATGTTTCGTCTTCCACTCCTCGTTCGTAGGTCCTCACGAAAAGACCTTCTGTACTGAATTCAACAAAATTCACGTTAATTCCCTCTTCTGTATACCCCGGGCTGTACCTTATTTCTCTTCCTTCTTTTCGGGCATCAATATTCCTGATGTTTCCGGAGAATTTTACATAATGTGGTGATCCTGAATTAACTAAATAATCGTTTCCTGATTGTTTTATTTCATTAACATCGTTCATTTTCAGGCTTATAATCTGATCATTTATCAGAGCCTGATGTATCCCGTCAATTGCTTCGAATGAGCAATTATTCCCGATCAGCCCGGTATCATGTGCAAATGCCGTGATGCACCGCCCTCCATTTCCGCACATTGTACTTTCTAACCCGTCTGAATTAAAATAGATCATCCGAAAATCAAGTGTGTCATGTTTCTCCAATAGCATCAGGCCATCTGCACCAACGCCAAATCGCCTGTCACACAATTTTTTTATTAATTCACTGTTTAATTGTATATTATCCCGTGTATTGTCCACGATAATAAAATCATTACCAGTTCCCTGGTATTTTGAGAAATGTAGCATTTTATAAATTTTTCCTGATAAGAAATTGTTGCATCAAAATTAATGAAAATAGTTAATATGGTTGGTTTTTAGTTGAATATTTTTAATCAATAGATGTCTGATTCAATTTTTAATCATGATGAACCGAGCCATGATAAATTTTTTGACACACTATTTATG
>CAYFQI010000152.1:0-7384 GCA_964345135.1 uncultured Bacteroidales bacterium | reverse complement strand
GGGCGACATGTTTTTAATTAAATGAAATTGTTTGTAAAAATTAGATAAAGTATTGTATCCGGAGTCAAAACAAATTTGGTTGACAGTTAATTTATTTTCCAATAGAAGTTTGCATGCATGGCCTACCCTTATCTCGTTAATAAACTGTGAAAATGTTTTTAATGACCTTTCCCTAAAATATTTGCAAAAAGAAGTAGGGGTGAGACTGGCCACTTCGGCAATAACAGGCAATGATATTTTTTCCCTGAAATGCTCCAGCACGAACTTGTACACCTTGTCTAACCTTTCGCAATCTTCAAAGGAATAAGAACTGGCAAAACTGATGCTGCTGAGGAATTCATGTTCTTCTGTTGTTGCCATTAAATTCAATATATCCAAAAGCGTGGTTACCCGCCCAAAATCATTTTTTGTTGGAAGCGACTTGATCAATGTATTTAGTTGCTTTTTTGTTTTTCCAGTAAAGGTTACCCCCCTTTTACTTTTTGTATAAATTAGCTCGCTGATTTTTGCCATACCGGGTAAGTGAAGAAATTTTTCACCAAGAAAATTTCCCTCGAATTTTAATACGATCGCTTTAGCTATTAAATTTTCATCACTTTTGTAATAATCATTATCGTTTAGCCATACATGAGGGACGTTTGCGCCGATTAATGCTATCGTCCCGGGGTTAAACCTGTTGATACTGTCGCCTACAAACCCGTTTCCTGTACTTTCGAGTATAAGGATTATTTCCACTATATTATGGTAGTGCCACCTGGATTGAAAATAAGGGATTTTTATCTTTTCTAAGCTATAAGAAAAACTATCAGTCGGTTCAACTCTCTCGTAAAGTGGTTTCATAATGCAAAAATATTAAATTATAATCATAAAATAGTGGAATTATAGCCTAAATATGAAGAAAAAAAAGCAAATGATTTACAGTATTTTTGTAAAGTATAAAGTACTGTAGTGCATACAGCATTAGTAAATCAGGCTAAAAAGAAATTTTTGGCTTGAATGAATAATTTATTTGTCATTTATTAATCAGAAAAAATAATGATTATGGAAAAAAAATATTCAGTTTTTATAGGAAATGTGGGGCCTTGTTTCGATCGGTATTGCCCTTCTTATGGAAACCCATTTAGCATTGAGGAGTTATTTGATAGGGTCAAATCCATACCTCTGTTAAAAGGTGTTGACCTGGTTGCCACCCCAGGCCTAATCAATCAATTTGATATTGTGAAAAGAAAAGCAAAGGAAACTGGGCTTCAGGTGGTTTCTATTGCTGTCGATACCTTTACGCAGGCAATATACAGGCAAGGTTCTTTTTCTTCTATTGATAAAAATATCAGGCAAAAATCAATTGATGATTCAAAAAAAGTAATTGACCTGGCAGTTGAAATAGGATGTCCTTCTATTACCTTTTGGCCAGGCCAGGATGGTTATGATTATTCTTTCCAGGCTGATTATATCACCGAGAGGGATTGGTTTGCCGAAGGAATGAAGGAAGTATGCAAATATAACAAAGATATTGAAGTTTATATCGAGTACAAAATAAAGGAGCCCCGGACTCATAGTTATATTAACACGGTAGGCAACACTATTGCATTGATAAACGAGGTAAATGAACCTAATTTTGGTGTTGCCCTGGATTATGGACATGCCATGCAGGGGTATGAAAACCCGGCCGAGTCAGTGGCTTTGCTAAAAAAGTATGGAGATTTGTTAAAACATGTCCATATCAATGATAACTACAGGTATTGGGACGATGATATGATTGTCGGTTCAATACATCAAGTGGAGTACCTGGAATTCTTTTACTGGTTGAATAAAACCGGTTATAAAGGTTGGGTCACCATAGATCAGTTCCCTTTCAGGGAAGATGGCCGCGATGCCGTTAATGAAAGTGCCGAATGGATGAATAAGTTGCAGGATTTGATTGAAAAAGTAGATGATAATAAAATCCAGGAAGTATTGGCTTCTAAAGATGCTGTCAAATCAAGCAAACTTATGAGAGAAATTTTATTTGGATGATAAACCAACGTGAAGAAAGCGTAAAAATAAAGAATATGAAACAACCAAAAATATATTTAGCAATAGATAATTGTT
Organism: uncultured Bacteroidales bacterium; assembly: GCA_964345135.1. Lineage (GTDB taxonomy): Bacteria > Bacteroidota > Bacteroidia > Bacteroidales > JBBRXJ01 > CAYMKE01. Next base: position 5,296 of record CAYFQI010000152.1, on the reverse strand, counting down.
TTGCCTCAAAAAGATGGGTCCATCCTGACCATTGGATGCCTTTGATTAAAGAACTTGGGGTTGATTATGTTGAAGCCAGCGCTGATAACGAGTGTGATCCGCTTTACACTACACAGGGATACATAGATAAATGGATAGATGCCATTAAAAGAAATGAAAAGCAACTAGAAATGAAAGTTGTTAACCTCTATTCAGGGCACGGGACTTACGCGACCACAGGGTTGGCTCACCAGGACGATTCCGTTAAGGACCATATTCAGCACCAATGGCTGGGAAACATGATAAAAAATGCAGGAAAATTAAATGCCGGCCTTGGTTTTTTTTGCCATGCTTTTGATCAGGATGTTTTGAACAATCCATCTAAATATCAACAGTCTAAAGATGACCTTGTGAAGCGCTTGGGTGAATTGGCAGAATTTAGCAGCCAAAATGGTGTTGGCTCGGTAGGTGTTGAACAGATGTATACCCCTCATCAGGTTCCCTGGACAATAGACGGGGCAAAAGAAATTATTTCTGCCATTGTTAAAACAACAGGGATGCCGTTCTATATTACACTTGATGCAGGACATCAATCTGGCCAGCATAAATTTCAAAAACCAGGGGAGGAAGAATTACTACAGGCTGTTAGACTGTATAAAAAAAGCGGTAATTTTAACTCCACATGGTTAGGCCCGGAATCTTGTTATAAAATTATCCAGGAAAGCGCGACTTCTAATGAGCAAGAAAATATAACAATCCAAAAATTAATTGCGCAGATAGAAAAGTATCCTTTTCTTTTTGCAAAACAAATTGATGCAGATACTTATCAATGGATCAGGGAGCTTGCCTGCTATTCCCCTATAGTGCACCTTCAACAGACAGATGGAAAGACATCGGCACACTGGCCATTTACAGAGGAATTTAACCAGCGCGGTATTATTACCGGAAGAAAAGTATTAAACGCGATAAGCGATTCCTATAAGTCAATGGACCAATCGCTTGGCTTCCCTGGCGTGGAAAAGATTTATCTTACAATTGAAGTCTTTTCATCTACATCTGATATCCCGGCAAACATTATCGAGAGGATGAAGAAAACAGTCGACTACTGGCGTAAATTTGTCCCGAAGGATGGATTGACGCTGGATGAATTATTAAAGTAATCAAGAGGAATTAATTTAAATTTTCAAATTACAAAATTATGGAAATCGCTTTGGGATTTTTCCTTGTTGTTATAGCAGGATTATTAACCGGCTCGTTTATGTGGCCAATGAAGGTCATTAGAAAACTAGACTTTGAACAATACTGGTTTGTTGGTATGCTTGTTGGAATGGGGATTGTGCCATGGGCAGTAGTGCTTGTAGCTGTGCCGGAAGCATTGACAGCATACAAGGAAGTGGGCAGTTCTCTTTTAATAGGTAACTTATTGTCCATTGGCTGGGGGATAGCCAATATCCTGTACGGGTTATGTATTATACGTATAGGTGCAGGCTTGGCAGGTGCTATACTCACTTCCCTTGGAGTAACTTTCGGTGTATTGATGCCTTTAATTTTTAAAGGGACTGGTTTATTTAGCAACGCCCCTGATTTATTTTCAACACAGGGAATAATGATCCTGGTTGGCCTGTTAGTGATTGTTCTTGGAGTGGTAGTTATGTCATTCGCGGGAAGCCAAAGGGAAAAATTGCTCAATAAAGCAAGGGAAGTAAAAGGCAAGCAGGGCAGTTTTATCACAGGGCTTATCATGATAATCATTGCAGGGGTCCTCTCCAGTTGTATCTCACTTTCCTTCGTGTACAGCCAGGAACCTATAATAGCCTCATTGAAGCAACATGGGGCAAGCGATATTATTGCCAATGTTGGTGTATGGGCGGGTGCATTGTTTGGAGGGGTAATAGTCAATGTATTGTATACTATGTTTATCATGTCCAGAAGAAGGACCTGGGGCAAATTGTTTTCTTCAGGAAAAGAATTTCTTTTGGCAACTATTATTGGCGCACAATTAATTATTGGTGTTATAATAATGGGAAGAGGAATGATTCTTTTAGGAATTCTCGGTGCCTCGGTAGGTTTTGGTATACAGCAATCCATGCAAGTTGCAGGTAACCAAATTGTTGGTTTTTCCAGCGGCGAATGGAAAGGTATTAAAGGTAAACCAATGAGGCTGATGTATTCAGCATTAGCTACAATATTTTTTGCAATAATCCTCCTGGCCACTGCAAACTACTACTAATGCAATGAGGCTGGATCATTATAAAATTAGGGTGGATTTTGATATATTTTTGGGCTGAAAGCCCTAATTACTTCAACCCGAAGGCAACGCCTCGGGGAATAGCATAAAAAAATAAATATTCTGCCAAAAAATGCACGAATTTTAGAATTAAGGTACTAATCTTTCATTGATCCATGAGGCTGTCAAAGGATAATATATTCAATAACTTAACACAAAAGGTTTCATTATTGTTTTACCGTCTATTTTTATCTTTATAAAATATATCCCCGGCGAATAATCCGAAACATCAATACAATACTCATTATTGAGTATAATGCTTTTTTCCATAACAGGTACACCTGACAAATTATATATTCGAATCAATGCATTATTATATGTCTTATCCACATTAGCTATTTTTAAATAGTTATTGGTTGGATTGGGATATATTAATAATTCATTTTTTTTTAAAGTATTATGTTCCAGAGTATTATTCTCTCCATATATGGTTACTTTAAAACTGGTTGTATCGGTTAACCAACCCGAATCCCAGATTCTAAGGTAAATTCTTCCAGTGCCATCTGTTCCGGAAGCGGGAAGAAAAGTGATTGTTCCTGTATTATCATCGTTAGCATCAGAAGATAAAATGGGTATTAATGATTTATTATCAGTATAAGCATTAAGATAAACCGACTGGGTTTGTCCGTCGCCATCAGAGATACTGCTTATTATACTAATAATTGAAGTGTCTTTGGGTAATATTATATCTTCAATGGGGGCTATTTGGGGTGGATTACCTGATGTATTAATATTATAGTCGTCAAGTATTGTTTCTAATTCAAATACCTTATCTAACCGCTGATTATAGAGGTTATTTGTTTCAAGGGAATCCGTTGCCATATTATATAATTGTCCGCCAGGATAAGTCTCGACACCTGAACTACCCCAACCTCCTGATTCAGTGGTAAAAATTAGTTTCCAATCGTTTTTTCTTATGGCGAATTTTCCCCACATAGAATGTGAAACCAATACTTCTCGTATGGGGGCTTGGTAAGTCTCGCCTGTTAAAACAGGCAATAAGCTATGGCTATCTTCCCCAATAGTATCATGAAGTGTATAACCAACTAATTCTGCAAAAGTAGCCATTATATCGGTAAGGCACGTCATTTCACCGGTAACTGTAGCAGAGGGTATTTTTCCCTCCCAACGTGCGATAAACGGTACGCGGTGGCCACCTTCATAAATTTGTGTTTTACAGCCTTTCCAATACATATTACCATCATGATTGAAAACAGAATCTCCTTGAATTGAATCTTCAGGATGTAATGGTGTATTTCCTCCAATAGCCCCATTATCACTGGTAACGATAAACAAAGTGCTGTCATATTTACCAAGATCTTTTAAGGTTTGGATGATTTCTCCTACAGTCCAGTCAAATTCTGCTACCATATCACCCCTTACACCTGCCTGGCTTCTACCCCTGATAAAATCAGGCGGGTAACATGGCCTATGCGGTGTATGTGTTGGGAGATAGAGGAAAAATGGTTGTGTGGGGTTGCTTCCCACATGGTTGTTTAGCCAATCTTTGGCTTTTTGGGTAATGGTAGGGCCTACGTCCTCGTGCCGCCATCCTTCGACCATCATATAATTACCCGAATTACAGAAAATGTGTGAAGGTACATCCACATTTGGTGTGTCTGTAACAAAATGATTTTCAATAAAGCAGAAAGGTGACATGTTTAACGAGGCATTTTTACCAAAGAAATAATCAAATCCTAATTCTAATGGGCCTGGTTTCAATTCGGATAAGTAATCAATAGAATCTGCTGTTCCAAGCCCAGTGTGCCATTTCCCTGTTATTGCTGTGGCATATCCTTTTGATTTGAGAATATCTGCAATGGTAACTCGGGCAGTATCTGTTAGTAATGGGTCAAATGGACCTAATGCACCTTGCTGCAGTGAAGTTCTCCAACAATACCGTCCTGTAAGTAACCCGTATCGGGAAGGTGAACATATTGATGAAGGAGAATGTAAATTGGTAAAACGTATCCCTTGTTGCGCAAGAGTATCCATATTGGGCGTGGGAATTTTAGAATCGGGATTATAACATCCGACATCGCCTTGACCCATGTCATCAGCCATTATAAAAACAATATTAGGATAATTTTGGCCTGTAATTGATGCTTGAAACATTAAAATACTCGTGCCGAATAAAACTGTATGTTTTTTCATAATATGAAAGTAAAGTTAAAAGTTAATACAATATCTAATTTAAATATAAATAACAAAAATATAGTTTTTTTGTATTATCTTTAGTAGTATAGTATCAATTATCTGTATAATAATCCCACCCCTATCATTGGAACAATATTTCTTGTTTTTGGCATATATTTACCACTGTATTGGTGCAATATGTTATATATTTGTTATTGACTAACTTTTAAAATTAACCGAATTATGAAAAATTTAATTTTAATGCTGCGGCACAGTAAAGTATGTGTTATTCATCGTGCATATTATTTCATTGTTTTATTTATATTTTTATTATTACCAAGAATTTACTCCCAGGAAAATTGCTTTAATGTTGGTGTAAATATTCATCCATCTAATGGTATACCATTATACATTAATGTATTCAAGCAATGTCGAAAATTCACTGCCCAGCCCAATCATTGGGGCGAGGACCTAAATTCAGTCATGGACGTGGATGAACAGGGATATCCGCTTAAAGTTCCTGACGTGGCTTTTGATGGCCAGGATATTGATAAAGTGATCAAATGGATTTCTTCCTCTGGTTTAATGATGCAAGATAGTATATATGTATGTCAGTGGGAAGGAGAAGCAAATTCAGGAGATCCGATTAGAATTTCCCGATTGGGCACGCAAGATGATATAACCTGGATAGATGATGATCAGTCTGATAATCGGATAGAATTTAGCCTGGATTCCTCTGACATTGCACATTATAATTTTACCATTCTTTCCTCCAAAGAAGGTAACCATATCCGTAACATTCGTATTTATTTAAAATCTCAAGAAGACCTGTACGAGGACCAGGGCAAAAAATTTAACCCGAGGGTATTGGATATAATACGGCCCTTTTACCAG
>CAYFQI010000151.1:0-7389 GCA_964345135.1 uncultured Bacteroidales bacterium | reverse complement strand
TTGCCGCCAATATTTTGATTGGCGATATTGTTGCCAATATCGTTGTTTGGGGCGATATTGTTGTTTGGGGCGACCACAAGGGTCGCCCCTACGATTTCTAATATGGCGTGGAAATGGTTGGGCATGACAATGTATTCATGCAATTGAATATTTTTAAACCGTTGGGGCAATTTAAACCATTCGGTTTTTATCATTTGCCCTGCATCATTCAATATCAATTCACCTTTGATAATATTACCAAATAAACATTCCCGGTTTTTTATACATATTGTAATAAAATACAATCCTGCCTGCGAATAATCATATCCTTTTAACCGGATAGACCTGCGATGGTGTATATTTGAATTGTATTTGTTCATCATTAAAATGCTTCATTTTTTTAAAGACAACCAAAAATATTGCCCTTTCATTACTTGCACCTCTCCATATTTAGCAATGATGGTGTTTTTGAATATATATTCCCGGTTAATTCAAACCGAAATTGTGATTCCCATTCACCCCTAAAATATATTTCTCTTTTTTTTTGAATAGGGTTAAATGAACTTCCTGTATTTTGTAAATAACATCCCTGAATCTTAATAAACTTTCTTTTGTGTCTTTATTCATTATTCCAATATCTAAATCCGGTATTTGATTTTGCATTATCAAATCTATACGCAACCCCGTTTTAGGACTTCGTCTCGATAGATTTAATTCTTCCACATTATGTAAAAATTGTACAATCATAACTTAATAGTTTGCAGGAGTCTCTTTTTATAGTTCACTTAGAGATTAATTAAAACGAATATACCAAAAAATAAACATGTTTTGGTATTTCTTCGAATATTCATTTTAAACAATTTATTTAAAGAGCTGTTTAAACAATTATTTTAACAGTTCTTCTTTTTCTCTTTATTAACAAGTCAATTTAAAGCCCTCAAATTATCACTCAATAACTACCCTAATCCCCTCTGAATGTGAAGTGAATTCAGGGGCATACATGCATTGTATGGTGGTTATGCCATTGGAAAAGTTCCCTTTATGCGTGGCCCGCAATGGATATTCAAATACATATGTGCCCTTGGGCAAATAATCCATAAAAAAGTGGGTAGCTGCATCTTTCGTGCTTTCATAATAGCCTAGTCCATCCTGCCATTTGTATGTTGACATGACATTGACAGCTTCAACCCCCGAAGCGCGCATATCTTTCATGTGAACAAATTCCATATCCCGGTCAACCCGTAGTTCTATGCGAACAATGATTTTATCTCCCACGTTGACAGGTCTCTTCTCCCCCATGGGTTCAATCACGTTCCCACTTGATGTTGTTTTTTCAATAAATAATTTCTTGTTCAGTTGCAACGGAGTTTCATGGGACGTAATCTTATCCATATCTTCAAAATACTGCCAGTACAATGCTCCCCAGCCAATGCCTTTATTTTTTTGGTTGACAGTCACCTCTCCCATCTCAGGAATTATCTCTTTTGTATTCCATGAAGTTTTAAAATATCCGGTGCCGGCTTCTACTTTCACGTCATCCATTTCTTGCGGGTTAATTTGTTTTTGTCCAATCCTGATATCAGCCAACTCATCATCAACCAGCCAGTCACCCCCCTGCATTAACAGTGCATAACAGGCTTCAACGGTTGCCTTTGTAGTGCCCCAGTCGTTCGTTTGTTTTTGTTTTATCAGCCATATTTTAATGTTTTCTACAGCTTTCTCGTCTGCTGTTACTTCACTGAACACCTCCACCATCAATGCCTGGGTCTCTATGGGTGCCTGGTACCAATAGTATCCCCTCTTGTTTGTTTTCCAGTACATGCCCATTTCTTCATCAACAATGGCATATTCTTTAAGCGATTCCACAATTGTTTTGGACGTTTTTTGATCTCCTTCCCGGTGCAGGATTAATGCAATCATGCCTTTATCATAAATATTCCTGCCTGTCCAGAATTTTTTAGCCTGTTCCATATAATACTCATATGCCTCGTTGCATTTATCCGCCACCGGTATTCCGGGAAAAAAGCTTCGTCCATATAAATAATGAATGGCAATATGGCTCAAATGGTCTTCTTGCATTTGGGTTTTAGAATAATCTTCCTGCAATTGCCTGTAATCTTCCAAAATTCTTTGATCACAATAATGAACAGCTTTTGTGAACATGCCCCATGTTTCCTGATTTTCGTTTAATTGCATGATAGCAAGATGATCAAGATGGCCCATTCCATTCACAATATGTTGTGTGATATACCGGTTATCCCGCATTCCTTTAAACCAGGGGAATCCACCATTGGATGACTGTGCTTTTTGTAATTTAAGCATTGTACTGTTAAGTTCATTATGCATCCGGTTCAAGTCAAAAAGCAATGCCACTCGTTTCTTCCTGGCCGTTTCACTTTCTGCATCCAATACCCAGGGTGTTTCTTCCAGCAATAAACTTTTTAATTCCTGGTTTTTCTCAAGGGTTGAAACCAGTTCGTTTGACTGCGAATCTGTTCGCCAGCGTTCAAACACCTGTTTGATCCGGGGATGGGCATTCACAATGTGCGAAGCAATGACATTGGCATAATACCGGCTGAAAATTTGTTCCGTGCAATCATACGGGTACTCCATGAGGTATGGCAAAGCCTGGATGGCATACCAAGAGGGATTAGACGTGTATTCAAGGGTGAGTTGATGGTGCTTTAACGTGGCAGAAGAACCGGATTGTGTAAGCTTATCAAGGGTAAATGTTTTGGTTTTGCAGCCTCTTACTGCCAATGGCAACGATTCTGTTACCAGCATCCTGTTGGTGAGCACTGGGACAGGTTTTTGTTCGCCATCAGAGAACTTTCCTGCCCGGGCTATCACTTTGTACGTTATCATGTTCATGTCATCGGGTATAACCATCCTAAATGAGACAACATCATTTTTTCCTGCTGACACATCAAATGGTTTTTCTGATGTATCACGTAAAATGCCACTTACCGTAGTATTTGTAAATGCATCCAATAATTCAAGGGTGACTTGTCCTGCCAAATCTTTTTTTGATATATTCATGACTTTTACCGGAAAATCAATGGTGTCTCCTTTCCTGAAAAAACGCGGGGCATTGGGGCTTACCATCAACTCTTTCCGGGTGATCAATTCATTTTCAATCGTTCCGTATTCCAGGTCTTTGGTATGTGCAAATCCCATCATGCGCCAACGGGTGAGCGCTTCAGGAATGGTAAAGCGAATGGTCACTTCACCATCTGCATTACTGGTTAAATGAGGGTAAAAAAATGCCGTTTCATTGAAATTGGTGCGTATTTGGATGTTTTGTTTTTTATGTCCTTTTTTATCAGTAACTGCTTGTTCAGAAACATCTGCATCTATTTCCTCAGAAATCACTGCATCATTTTCTACTATTGCTACTTGTTCAAGTTGCGCTTCTGACTTTTTATTTGCTGATTTCGATGCTCTCATATATTGAGCTGTTACAGGCGTCCTTCTGATTTCATAAAAATTTAGTCCAAACCATCTTAATGAGGGGTAATGACTTTCGCTGTAATAATAATCATCATAAAACCTTTCACTTAAATTGGTTGAACGTAAGGTAGCAAATACAGGAGATTTCCATTTTAAATGCGAATAATAGTGCTTATAAATATTAAAATTCCACCGGTTTTCAGCAAACTGATCCAGTGAAGCATCATACAGCGTGGCCATCATTTCTGCTGCAATTTTTTTACTCTCATGGCCTTTGATATTAATTTGCCATTCTTCCTGCTGCCCGGGGTACAATTTATCACGAAAGGTTGCAAACGAGATGTCCAATTTTTTATTTGTATATGGTACATGTATGATTTCATCATGGTTGTAAAGCATGTTGTTTTTAACGAACACGAAATGCACGGCAAAATTTCCACGGTGTTTTTCCTTCACCGGGATCTCTATGATTTTTTGCTCACTGTTCAACGTCAACCATTCCTGGTGTACAATCTTATTTTCGTGTTCAATTTCATATAACATGCTCACGTCTTCCAATGCCGATCCAATTAAAAACCGCGCTATTTCACCGGGTTCGCAATGATGTTTTAGCGGGGTGAACCAATCCGTTACCGGGTAAGGCACCTGTTTTTGCCGTGGATTATACACCGTAAAATAGGTTTTATTCATGACATCATTTCCAAATGCATCAACAGACTTGATCTCCGCCACGTACCGGCCTGTCTCCCATTTCCCAAACTGCTTAATGTTAAGATAGTTGTTTTTTTCGGTATTAAATGGTTCTTCAAATATTTTATGCTCTTTTTCTAATGAACGAATGTTTTGTTCATCCGCGTAAACATGTCCCGGGTTACGTTTTTCCCATTGTTCACGGGAATATATAAATGTATCGGGCATATTCCACTTCCTTTCCACGAGAGGCATTTCATTTTCTTTCAATGCATGAATGGTGATGCTTCCCTTGGCGGGGACAAATTCTCCATTGAGATTTTTAGTGATAATTTCAATCCCTTTTTTACCTTTTCCAAATGGTGGGTTTTCCTGGTTAACCTGTTCGGGGATAGATAAGCCGGCTTCTAAAACCGTGTATCCAATGGTCATGTTTTTTTTTGTATCCTGTGTTTCTCCGCTAATATCGGTTACATCAATACTGATCTCATATTGAAAAAACAATTGATCGTCTCGGGGCAACGTGAGGTCAGGTACTGCTTTAAATGGGATGGTGAATTTACCGTTTTCATTTGTTGTAATTGTGCCATTCGTTATTACTGTTGCTGTCATGTCAAAATAAAAAGGCCCCCATCCATGCCATATCGGTTTACGTACAACACGGTAGTCAACTTTTGCGCCGGTTAGATTAGCCCCGGAAAAAGTCTGTGCTTTTCCCTGAACATCCACAGTGTCATTCAACCTGTAATATCCTTTAAACGGCAGTATGGTAACTTCGAAAGACGGGCGCTTGTATTCTTCAACCCTGATGGATGTATTCCCATGTTCGGATTTTAGTTGAAAACGCCCATTCAACAGGCCTGTAGGTATTTGAAATACCCCACTGAATGTGCCGTATTCATTGGTGGTGACATCCATGTGCTTAACCTCCTGCCGGTTTGCATCATATAATGCCACGTTTTCAGCGAGGTTGGGAACTATTTCATGGGTTTTCCCATCGGTGTTAATAACAATCCCTTTAAAATAAACCGTTTGACCGGGACGGTAAATAGCACGGTCTGTAAACAGGGTTGTCCTGTAATTCATTCGAGACTTACGATGCATTTGCCTCACATAATACCTGTTGTCTGTGCTCAGAAAATCGTCTTGATAAGATAAATCAAATGTATAAGACCCATATTTTTCTCCTTCATGAGGTTTAAGTGTGAAAAAACCATCCTGTCCGGATGTCAGAACAGGTGATTTTACATGTTCATACATTCGTGTACCCTGATTATACCTCATAATATAAGGCTGAACATGTGCCCCCTTAACAGAAACTCCTGTTTTCCTGTGGACAACACATACAGAGTAGGATCCATCATCATTTCTTCGTTGGATATAACTGAGATTGGTTACCGTAATGATCTGAAAAGACAGCATATTTTCCTTGTACGTGAATTCAGGCGTGGTGGCATTGATGATCATGTAATGGCCTACTGACAAACCTTTGATGATGTTTTCCACTTCATGTTTGCGGTAATCTCCAAACCCGGGTAATAGAACAGAGTCGAACCTTATTTTTTCTGAAGCCTGATAGAGTTTTTCATAGCGCTTTTTTTCATTGGCATAATCATTTTTTGTTATTTCTTCTAAATCATCCCGCTTAATCCGGGCAATTTGAAAATATACCCTATCTAAATTTTTATACGTGATCTTTTGAAGGAAAGGGCTTTGTGATGGAATCTCTTGTTCTGCTATAGTTTTTAAGGCAGGTTTACTAATTTTATCTTTCAACCACCTGCATTTGTCAGCTCCCCTTGAATCGGAGTATGTTTGAATGGTTTTTTTACATAATTGGATGGCCTTTTTAAACGCCCATTTATATTGCTCAGTGGTCGGATTACCTGATTGGTATTTATCACCTTGTTCATAATGAAAATGGGCCATTTCATAAGTAACCATGCCAGAATAGGGATGGTTATTAAATTGCTTTTGTAAACGTGTTAATGCACCCGGGTATAAACTATCCCTTCCCGGGTGTACCGAATGGGTTTTAACAAATTTTAACCGCCTCAGGTCAGCATCAATAAATGCAGGAATATTGTCTTGTTCTGCCCTGAATGCCAATACATCCTGCATAATTTTGATACCATGAAAGTGAAGTGAAAAAGTATCACGGGTATGAATATTCTGTCGTGCAAATTCAGACGCTTTGGCAAAGTAAAAATCATCATTTAAAAGAAATTGGTCAGCCGGCCTGGAGAGAGATATTTGCTCATTGACAAAAAACTCAACAGCCCTGTACGCCAAAAAATCATATAATGTTGGCAGTAGATCATGGTCTTTTGCCCCTTCATTGATCATTTCAGGAAATACCTTCGTGCTGGTATGTTGTAGTTTTTCTTTTGCTTGCAACGAAACGTGATAATGGTGTATCACCTTGTCAATAAATTTGCCGGCATCCCATGTTTTGATGTCATCATTTTTAAAATTCCGGGCAGCTGTCCTATTCCGGATTTTCCACCGGTAATCCTGATAATACTCCCAATACATCTGAGCCAGGATGGAATGCAATAAAGCATTGGCAGGAAATGTTTGTTGTTTTGCTTCTTGTTCTGTTTCAAGTATCAATTTTCCAATTGCGCCTTCTTCAAATTCCTGCCGGAATTGAATCCTGTGCAAAAGGGCCTTGATCATCTGATCAGGGTTGTTATCGGATTTTGCTTGTTCATATATTTTATCAGCAATTTCCAGGGCAGACCTTATCTTTCCTGTATTTTCAAAATCATGTACCTGTTCCCATAATGCACGGTACGGTTCTTTTGATTTTTTTTCTTCCTGTTGGGGAATCAAATAATTTGAACTCGCTGATAATAAACCTGTAATGACCAGACTGGCAAAGACTAAGACTATAACATTTTTTCTCATAGGTTATAATTAAGTTAATTGAGTTAATTGAGTTAATTGAGTTTAAAGGTTTAAAGGTTTAAAGGTTTAGAGGGCATCTGGGATAGGGGTGTGTTTCCCCTTATATCCTCTATATCCTTTATACCTTTCTTTCCCTTTTATAATCATGCGCGTCCGTGTCAAAAACTTTATCATGGCTCGGTTCTCCGCATTATAAGTGGAACTTATCTTAATCCTGACGAAATAGTAAAAGATATACGAAAATCAGAAGAGATAATAGTTTTTATAACATCTTGGTTAATCCAGACATATTATCTTTTTGGTTATCGCTACTCCGTTTACATGGCATTTTAAAAAATACGCACCGCTTGAAGGGAGCTC
>CAYFQI010000150.1:0-7416 GCA_964345135.1 uncultured Bacteroidales bacterium | reverse complement strand
AAAACATAAATAATTGATTATGAGAATAAATTAAAAATATAAACAGATGAAATAATTAATAGAAGTCCCCTTAAATGAATGATCTAAACACACGCCTTTATGGACAGACTATTTGAGGGGAATTATTAGAAGTCCCCTTAAGTTTATCCAGTGCATGTTTCATCTGACGGATCCCTTTTTCCAGTTGTTCATCTGAATTGGCATAGGATATCCTGATACAACTTGGTTCACCGAATGCTTCGCCGGGAACCGTACCAACATGTGCCTGTTCTAATAGATAAATACAAAGCTCTTGTGCATTATGTATTATTGTTTCGCCGGTATGTTTACCAAAATAATGACTTATATCCGGGAAAATATAAAATGCTGCTTCGGGTTTAACATAAGATATTCCCGGAATTTCATCGAGTAGTTTCATAACCAGGTTTCTTCTTCTTAAAAAAGCTTTTTGCATTTCTTTTGAAAATGATTTATCTGCATTCAATGCTGTAATGGTTGCCTGTTGAGATATAGAAGAAGCCCCTGTAGTCATTTGGCCTTGTAGTTTTTTGCATGCCCGTGCCAGCCATTCAGGCCCACACATGTATCCAATACGCCAGCCTGTCATTGCAAACCCTTTGGAAACACCATTAACCACTACCACCCTGTCTTTGATCTCATTGAATTGGGCAATGCTCTGATGTCCCCCGGAGAAATTAATGTATTCATATATTTCATCAGTCACCACGAAAACATGTTCATGTTTTTTAATGACATCGGCAATGGCTTTCAATTCTTCTTTATTATAAAATGCACCGGTAGGATTGGAAGGTGAGCAAAGCATCAAAAGTTTCGTGTTGGGTGTTATGGCGTTTTCAATCTGGGACGGTGTTACCTTGAATTTGTTTTCCGCACATGTATTAATCACCACGTTTTTGGCCCCGGCGATTTTTACCTGTTCAACATAACTCACCCAGTAAGGTGCCGGGATGATTGCTTCATCTCCTTCATCCAAAAGGCATAATAATACATTGGCCAATGCATGTTTGGCACCATTTGATACGACAATCTGGTTCGGCGAATAATCCAGGTTATTTTCATTTTTCATTTTACGTGAAATGGCCTGCAAGAGTTCTTTGTATCCTTCAACCGGTGAATAATATGTGAAATTATGATCTATCGCTTCTTTTGCAGCCTGCTTGATATGAGCGGGTGTAGGAAAATCGGGTTGTCCCACGCTCATGTTAATTACGTCAATGCCCCGTGCCTGTAGTTCCTGTGTTTTTTGATTCATGGCTACTGTCTGTGAAGCCGCCATGTTTTGTACCCGTTTTGATAATTGTGACATGTTCATTGTTTTTAAACGATTCGCCAACTGCATAAAAGTAATGAATGATCTTGTAAATTAGTGGAAAAAATCTTTTATAAATGAATATTAAAGGATATTTGACCCAACGGGCCAAAATTTGTAGTAATTCCATTTTCGTTGTACTTGGAATCTTCATCAGAGGTACTTCTCTTATTAATATGTTTTTCGTTATAAGAAAGGATATTGTATTTTAATATTGTTGATAATGAAAATGAAGGATTCAGATAAAGTTTAATGCCTAACAAAGGACTTATCCCGTAAGCTTCATAATTGATGATATCCTCTGACGTATATGTTTCTGTATTATAGAGGTAATAATCATTGTGTGTATATTTACTTTTTTGATTGGTTGATTTCATATATATATCCAACCCGTAAAAAATTTGTGTATTTCCTATGTTTTTGTGCAATTCATACCCCAATGCAATAGTTGAAGAAAAATATGTTTCCTCTCTTTTGTAATTAGAGTTATCTTTTTCACGTGTGCCATCTTTATACACACCGGATAATTTTAATCTTATTGCAGAGCTCTGTAGATGAAATTTGTAACCAAGGCCCATTTCAGGAAGGACAATTTCAGAAGGATAATATCCGATAAAATTACCATTCTGATTGGTATACACCAAGGGGGCATTGTTTTTAGCGAATACATTGTCTGCAATAATGCTAATTTCATGTTTTGAATTGAATTTAGATGATTGACTTTCCTGTGCGTTTAAAATAATAGTAGGAAAGAATAAAATGTACAGAAGCAAATGTTTGTTTTTCATTTGAATTAAGTTTTAAGTTTAACAATATATACTTTTATATTAATATCATAATCTTTAAATAATACAAATCAATAAAAAACGAGAAGGCAATAAAAATATTTTAGTTTGAATCATATTATTTCTTTTCATTTTTACTGATATTTAACCAGTATGAATAATGCAGGTTAATTCACTATCATGCACAATATCCCTGCTTACAATTTTACCTTGTATTTGTGGTGCCTTTACTCCTTCATAAAAAAATACATTCCCTGTAAACACACGTGCTTCATCCCATAGTCCTTTAAGAACAAAGTTGTTAATAAGTTGTTGGCCACCTTCTACAATTATGGATTGAATTTTTCTTTTATATAAGAATTCTGATATTTGCAACGGGATGTTTTCTTTGAAGTTAAGTTTTACATACTCCGGATTAGCTTCTTTTTCCTCTTTTTTATCATTAAAAATAATGGTGGGTATTGTCTGGTCAAATATGCTTAAATGACTGGGTAATCTTAATTGCCTGTCAATGACCATCCTCAGTGGATCATTTCCTGCCCAGTCACGGGTATTTAACCTGGGATTATCTTTGTCAGCTGTATTGGTTCCAACCAATATCGAGGCTTCTTCCGATCTCCACTTATGCACGAGTGCCCGGTCTATTTCATTAGTAATCCATGTGGGTTCTTTAGGTGTATTAGCCGGCCTGTTATAATCTATGAAACCGTCTTTTGTTTGCGCCCATTTTAAAATGATATAAGGCCTTGAAAATAAATTATATATAAAAAACCGTTTATTTAATTCTTTACATTGGTTTTCTTTTATTCCTGAAATGACGTTTATGCCGTTTTCTTCTAATATTTTAATTCCTTTTCCATTGACCAATGGATTCGGGTCTTTCACGCCAATCACTACCCGGGGGATTTTATGCCTGATAATAGTACCTGTACAAGGGGGTGTTTTACCGTGATGTGAACATGGTTCCAGTGAAACATACATGGTAGAAGTGGGCAGGAGTGATTTGTCCTGTACATTTGCTATGGCATTGACTTCTGCATGAGGTTCTCCTTTTTTTTGGTGGAATCCTTCTCCAATGATCAATCCATTATGTACGATTACAGAACCTACCATAGGATTTGGAGCTGTGTTGCCCCTGGCCATTTGTGCAAGATCAAGGCATCGCATCATATATTGTTCGTCTGTACGTTGTTGGTCCATGCCGGTTCAACTTATTTTGGTCTTTGTCCCTTTCATGGGAGTATTTTTTTATCTTTGGTCTATGCAAAACAGAACCATTAAACAAGGGGTTGAATACATTAAAAAAGAGCTTGAGCACTTTTATCCTTGCGAAGAGACTAGGGCCATGAGCAACATCCTTATGAAATCAATCATTGGAGTGGATCATTATAAGCTATATACTTCCCCTGATGCAAAGATAGGTAAATCTAAATGGATCGAATTAAGAGAAGCAATATTTCTTTTGAAAGAATATTATCCGCTTCAATATATTCTGCATGAGACTGAATTTTATGGGATGTATTTTAATGTAAACGCCCAAGCATTAATACCACGCATTGAAACTGAAGAATTGGTTCAATGGATTGTTGAAGAACATGAGGAAACCCCGTTGGATATACTGGAAATTGGTACCGGCACGGGATGTATTGCGATTGCACTAAAATCTCATTTGCCCGGTGCAAATATAACAGCCACTGATTGTTCAAAAGAGGCTCTGGCATTGGCAGAAGAAAATGCGGCAAAGCATGAGGTGTCCATTCATTTTGTCCAACATGATATTTTAACAGAATCCTTTCCAGGCCATACATTTGATTTGGTGGTGAGTAACCCCCCTTATGTACGGGTTTGTGAAAAGAAATTCATGAGTAAAAATATTCTTGACCATGAACCGTCTATCGCCATTTTCGTGCCAGATGACCAACCCTTGTTATTCTATGAAGCCATGTTATCCAAATCTTGCAATCACTTAAAACCAGGCGGTGAAGTATATTTTGAAATCAATGAAGCATTTGGTCCCGGGATGACAGATCTTCTGAATCGTTATGATTTTAAAGGCATTATCCTAAAAAAGGATATCAATGGTAAAGACCGGATGATAAAAGGTACTATATGAATTTAAGGGGTCTCCTAATAATTGCTTCGCATCAAAAATTTTAGCGTTTTTTATAGACAATGAACCGAGCCATGAGAAAACTTAGATATATACTAAGATGCTGATAAAGAAGCTTGTTGTAGTTAATCAACAGGAAAAGCCTCAAGACGAGTTTTATCTGTTCATTTAAAAATAAAAAAGACAACATAAATTTTTATTATTTTTGTTCCTGAATGAGTCATCAAAAATTCACTTATCATGAAAATTTTAAATAATAGCATTGTATTATTTTTAATAAGTATATTTATTTGTGCCCAGGAGAAAAATATTACCGGGGATGAGTTTTCTATTGAAGAACAAATTCCACATACATCCATCAAAAATCAATATCGTTCCGGCACGTGTTGGAGCTTTGCGGCATTGTCATTTATCGAATCAGAGCTTATCCGCAAACAAAATAAACATGTTGATTTATCTGAAATGTTCGTTGTTAAATATGCTTTAATTAATAAAGCCCGCAAGTTCGTTCAGCTACACGGGCACATGAAAATTGCCAGTGGTGGTGAAATCAATGATGCATTTAATGTTTTAAAAGAGCAAGGCATGGTTACAGAAGATGCTTTTAATGGGAAAAACATAAAAGAAGACAAGCACATTCATGGCGAGATGAATGAAGTGGTAAGGAATTATTTAACTGCCATTGTGGAAAATAAAAACGGTATTTTAACGCCTATCTGGGATGAAGGTTTTGAACTCGTGTTGAATGCTTACCTGGGGATTGTTCCTGAAACTTTTGAATACGAGGAAAAGTCATATATACCCCAAACATTTGGGGACATGCTGGATATTCAACCGGATGATTACGTGTATCTCACTTCTTTTTCACATCATCCTTTTTACAGTGAATTCATCCTGGAGGTACCTGATAATTGGTCATGGAAATCGTATTTTAATGTAACCATTGACGATTTGACTGTTGTTATAGATCATGCAATAAAACAGGGTTATTCTGTTGTATGGGCAGGAGACATTTCTGAACCCGGCTATTCATGGGAAAAAGGCATTGCAGAATTGCAAGGCGATACAATTGTTGAGCAGGAAACAAGACAAATCGGGTTCAATAATTATGAGACAACCGATGACCATGGGATGCATATTGTAGGGATTGCAAAAAACAACGAAGGAAAGAAATTCTATTTGGCAAAAAATTCATGGGGAAGTGATAATGCTTATGAAGGATATATTTATCTTTCCGAAAATTATGTTTTAAGCAAAACCATTTCATTGGTTGTACATAAAAATGCATTGCCCAGGGGAATACGGAACAACGTTGAAAAAATGAAAGAATAAGGATATTACTTACAGGCCTTTTTCTTTTTTGAGCCATTGAATGGAGTCATGAACAATTTCTTCAGGTGAAGATGGTTGATAACTAAGTACCTGCTTTGATTTCTCATAATTACATGTGATCTTTTCAGATAATAATACCACCAATTCAGGTGTTAATAATGGTTTTTGTTTAGTGAAAAATGCTGGTATTGCAAAAAGCCTTGCTATTAGCGCCAGTTTCCACCGGGGTGTTACTTTTTTATAAAATGGCTTTCCTTTTATTTTTTGTACTTTATTAATGATATCTAAAAAACTTGCTTCTTGACCTCCTAGTAAAAATTTTTCTCCACGTTCACCTTTTTCAACCGCATTGATATGTGCATGAGCTACATCTTTAGCGTGGCATAACATACCTATTCCAGGGGGGATAAAAGGAGGTTTTTGATCATTATACACCATTTTAATGAATTGTGCCCACCTGATTTCATAGGGCCCCATTATTCTGCAGGGATTTAAAATTACCGCATTCAGCCCTTTGGATACACCGTTTAATACTTCCTGTTCAGAATAGTATTTTGTTATATCATAGTTAATACGGGGACGGACAGTCAGTACATTTGATGGTGTTTGTTCGTCAATGACCTCTTCATGTTTTCCGAACGATGATATTGAAGAGGTATGCACGAACCGCTTGCCTTTTTTTTCAAGGGTACAGTTTACAAGGTTGCGTGTTCCAATCACATTTTCATGGTATTGTTTTTTGTTGTTTTTTGACCAGTAACTTGTGTTTGCTGCAGCATGAAAAACAACATCAACATTATCAGGCATGGCTTTTAATAATGAATCATAATCACCTATATCTCCAATTACCCGGTGTACATTGAACCGTGATAAATAGTGAAGATTGGATGTTTTCCTGTGCAAAGCATATACGATCCAACCTTTTTCCAGGAGTGTTTCAATTAGGTTTAAACCTAAAAAACCTGTAGCTCCACTAACAAATGCCGTTTTATTCATTTATTTGCTTTTTATAAGAGTATAAAAATATATACAATTATTAAATTCAACAAAAAATCTATATTCGTTTTATATTTTTAAAGCAAGTTAATATTAATTTTCGTACCAGATTCATTTTTACCCTACGATTTATTCTTTTAGGAACGATATCACAAAATTAAATATTTTTTGAATTCTGAAAACAGCAAATTAGTGGCACAATAATTGTTTTATTATTTCGGCTTTTGTGTTTCGTATTCACACCTGATATTCAGCCTGCAACATGTTTTCACCTCAAAAAAGATTCGGGGACAATTACCATTGTAGAAAATTGCAATATCCATAGTTACTGGATGAAAGAAATCAGTATTTAAGCGGGCTTCTAATAATTCCTTCGCATCAAAATTATTAGAAGCACCCTTAATTTAGTTCCCATATAAAAAGTAGGGTGTTTATTATTAAGTTCCCTTGTATATTATAATGCAAGGGAATTTTTTTTCAGGATATATATAGATATTTGAATAAAGTTTGGCAGGATTCTTGGTCATAATAATAAAAAAAGCATCTATGTCAGCAAAAACAGAAACTCTTAAAATCATTGCAAATAAGATTCGGCTTAAATCATTGCAAATGACTATTGCAGCAGGCTCAGGCCATGCAACCTCTGCTATGTCAGCTGCCGAGATTTTAAGTGTCCTTTACATGGATCAAATGTATTATGATCCGGATAACCCTGATTCATTTGAAGGAGATGATTTTGTAATTTCAAAAGGTCACGGCACCCCGGGGCTGTACGCGGTTATGCATGAAGCAGGCATGTTAAAAAAGAATGACTTGCAAGATTACAGGACGTTTGGTTCTATATTGGAAGGCCATCCGGTACC
>CAYFQI010000149.1:0-7424 GCA_964345135.1 uncultured Bacteroidales bacterium | reverse complement strand
AAGTAAGCCAAAATAAGAAATGGCATTAAAAGAATTAAACCGAATAATATAATGCTCAATATTTTTGTACTTCTGCCCATTATATTAAATTTTCTACAAATTACATAAAAATTTAATTATTTCATCGGTTTTTAATATATGATCTACATTAACGGTTTGAATTGCGCTTTCTGTCATGGTACTAATATCACATTCTTTCGGGTCCTGGACAATCGTTGTACCATTCATTTCTTTTATTTTTTTTAAACCGGCTGTACCATCCTTGTTTGCACCTGAAAGAATGATGCCTGTTAATTTTTCTCTGTATACTTTTGCAGCTGTCATAAACGACAGATCAATTGAAGGCCTTGAGTGATTTACGTTAGCTTCTGTGGAAAGAGCGATTGTATTGCCAATTTCAACAAGCATATGATAGTTAGCAGGAGCAAGGTATGCATGTCCCGCTTTAATCGGATCTTTATCATTGGGTTCACTGATTTCAATTTTAGATTTTAATGACAGAACTTCAATGAAACCTGAACGGACATGTTTTAATCGGTGTAAACACATTAATATACTCCGGTCAAAATTATCCGGCAAAGCACTCAGGATATTTGTAATAACCTTAAAGCTACCTGCAGAACCGCCTATGATAATCGTTTTTTGCATTACAGTGTTTTTATTTTTTTTTGTAAATACTCTCAACCGGAGAAAACAAAGTAAATTTATTGGCAATTTCGTGATTATTGATTGTTTCTTTTGCCCCAATAATAAATAACCCTCCTTTTTTCAGGCAATTATATAACCCATTAAGCATTTTTGATTTTAATGTAAAATTAAAATAAAGCATTGAATTTCTGAAAAGAATTATGTCATTATTGCCAGGAGGAGATTCTAAAATATTTTTTTTATCAATTGATGATACTTTTTCTAGAAGTTTATTATCCAATGTAGCATATGATTCATATTGCGTGTAATATTTATCTAAACCCCTTTCTTTGCCATCTATACGAATATAATTTTCTTCACTGATTTTAATTTTTTCTTGCTTGATAATTCCTTTTTTGATATCGGACAAGCTCTTGTTATTTGAAGTGTGAGCAACTATTTCAATGTTATCCAAAGCATTGTTTTCTTTTAGAATGATCAACAAAGAATAGAGTTCTTCTCCACTTACACATTCAGGAAGCCAAATTTTAAAGTGTTCTTGTTGGGTAATATGATGAGGGATAATGTTATTGCTAAACAATCTCCAAAGAGAAGGATCCCGGAATATTTCGGTTTCTTCAACAGCAATATTTTGTAAAAAAATATCAAAAAAGCCATGATTATTTTTAAGCCGTTGTATAAATTCTTCGGTTGAATTGAATCTGTATAAATAGAGTAACCTGTTTAATCTGCGTATGAATGAAATCAATGCATAGTCTTTTAAGTCATGGTTATAAGCATCATGAACGACTTGCATTACTTCTTTAGCTTCTTTTATTCCAATATCCGGCTGGGCTTCCATCAGTTATTTTGTATAAAATTAAGGCTATGAAGATAACATTTTTCACCGAAAAAATTAATAATAAAACATTTCCTTAACAGAAGTTAGCGGACATTATGAACAAACACTAATCAAATGAGCAAATTATATTTACCGGTTGTAAATATGCGTGATTTCTTTTAAAAAACTGGTTTTATTGTTTTTATATATAGATTTTTTTAATTTCCAGCTCCAATTTCCGTCTGGCATTGAAGGGCGGTTCATGATTGCTTTTTCTCCCAGGCAAAGGATGTCTTGCATAGGAATAATGGCAATATCACTTACGGATCCAAAAGTAAGCCTGACCAATTCGTTGCAGCAGGTTTTGGTTGTTATTTTTTTTCCAATATATTGCTGAAGGCGCTTTTTAGTTGCTTTGTCGAGTTTTTTAAACCATCCTTTGGTCGTGTTATTGTCGTGGGTTCCTGTATATACTACACTATTTTTAATATAATGGTGAGGGATGTCTCCGGATTTTGGCATGTTTTCATCAAAAGCAAAATGCAATACATTCATCCCCGGGAAATTATAATGATCTCTTAATTCCAAAACCGGACTGTCAATATCTCCGAGGTCTTCTGCTACAAATGGAAGTTCACCGAAACAGTAAGACAATGTATTGAATAATTCATATGCCGGGCCGGGTTTATAGGCTCCGTTGATCGCAGTTTTTTCTTTGGCAGGTACTTCCCAGTATGCAGAAAGCCCCCTGAAATGATCAATACGTAAAAGATCAAAAAGTTTCAGGTTTTGTTCAACACGCTTTACCCACCACTGATACCCATCTTCTTTAAGTTTTTTCCAGTTAAATATTGGCATGCCCCATAATTGGCCGTTTTCACTAAAATAATCGGGCGGAACCCCGGCGACTACATACGGGGTTAACGAAGCATCCAATTTAAAATATTCAGGATGTGTCCATACATCAGCACTATCATGATTTACATACAGGGGTAGGTCACCGAATATTCGAATATTCTTGGAATTACAGTATTTTTTCAAGAGGAAAAATTGTTGATGAAACAAGAATTGAAGAAATTTTTCTTTGTTTATTTCATACTCGTGTTCCTTTATAAATAGGTTCAATTGTTCATGATTCCTGTATTTATATGGATCTGGCCATTGGTGCCATGGTGTTTTGAAATGATTTTTCAGGGCTACAAACAGCGCATGATCATGTATCCAAAAGGCTTCTTTTTCAAGAAAAAGCTCATATGCTTTTTTTAAATCTACAGGCTGTTCTTCCCGAAACCGCAAAAAGGCAGCATTAAAAATATTGTTTTTGAATTGTTCGGATTGTTCGAAATCAACGGTGGAACCTGTTTTAATACTACATTTACCCAGCTCTGTTAATTCTATAAGTTTATGTTGTAAAAGCAAGTCAGGGCTGATAAACATTGTATTCCCACCAAAAGCAGAATAAGAACTGTAAGGCGAATAGCCATGCCCCCCGTCTGTTGGATTAAGAGGTAGAATCTGCCAGAATTTTTGTTTTGATTCAGCCAGGAAGTCAGCAAATTCATAAGCTTCCATCCCCATGTCACCAATCCCGTAATTCCCGGGTAAAGAGGAGAGATGTAATAAGATACCGCTTCCCCGTTCTTTTGTCTGAATCTTATTGTTTAAAACAGATTCCGGATAGTTTGTGAAAACATCAACTATATTTGTCATTTATTTTATATTTTGTGAAATAATTACCGAATGGCTCGTTACGTAATATGCATTTAATTTTTCATTAATTGATGATGCATTATTCTTCTCTCTACCCCATTCTTCTGCAGAAGAATCAAGTAAAACGTCCCAACCATCTTTTAATTCAATCATTAAAGGGTCGTTCGAAAAATTAAGATAAGCCAGGATTTCATTATCCTGGTACCAGCGATGGATTTTAATGTATTGTTTTTGTTCGTCATACGAAACAGCCATTGATTTCCGGTCTGTTTTATTTAATACCGGGTGGTCTGTTTTAAGTTGGATTAGTTTTTTATAATATTTAAGCATGGTTTGTTTCCTTGTATTCATGTTTATATCATTCCAATTGAGTTTACATTGAATGTATGTATCGTCAGCATCAATATCAGGAGGTTTTTTTGAGCCATGTAATGATTTATATTCCCGTTTTCTTCCTTTTTTTACCCGTTCGACAAGATTCTGGTCGCTATGGTCTATAAAATACATAAAAGGGGCATCTTCTGCAAACTCTTCACCCATAAAAATGAGAGGAACAAAAGGAGAAATAAAATAAGTGGCTGCCGCTAATTTGAGTTTTTCAAAATCAATTTGTTTGCTCAGGCGTTCTCCATTTAGCCTGTTGCCAATCATATCATGGTTTTGAGCATATACAATAAATTGATGTCCGGATATTCCATCAGCCTTTGCACCAAATGTTTTTTTTCGATATTTGGAATATATCCCGTCATGTACATATCCTCGTGTAAACGATTTAGCTAAATGTACAACGCTTCCAAAATCTTCATAATATCCTTTTTTTTCATCAGTAACCAGGGCATGAAGTGCATGGTGAAATTCTTCAAGCCATTGGGCATCTAGTCCGTATCCTGAATTTGACTTTGGACGTATGTATTTGGGGTCATTTAAAGCACTTTCTGCTATTAAATAATATTGTTTGTTCGTTTGTAGAGAAAGATGATCAACCGCTTCGGTAAGTTCGGATAAAATATGTTTTGCGCTGAAATCAGAAATGGCATGTACTGCATCAAGTCTTAAGGCATCAATATGAAAATCCCGGAACCACATGAGAGCATTTTGAATATAAAAATTTCTTACACCATCACAGTAGGCATCGTCAAAGTTAATGGCTTTTCCCCACGGAGTGTGATATTGATTGGTGAAATAAGGGGCAAATGTTTCCAGGTAATTCCCTTCCGGGCCCTGATGATTATACACGACATCCAGTATAACGGCAATTCCGTTTTGATGACATACATTCACCAGATTTTTTAATTCATATGGCCCCCCGTATGAATTTTGTACTGCAAACGGGTATACTCCGTCATATCCCCAGTTTTTATGTCCGGGAAACTGGTTTACCGGCATTAGCTCAATTGCATTGACTCCAATATCTTTCAAGTGGTTTATTTTTTTGATAATTCCTTTAAATGTTCCTTCAGAAGAAAATGACCCGGTGTGAAGTTCATACATGATCATTTTTTCCAGGGCAATGCCGCTCCATTTATCGTCTTTCCATGTATGTTTTCCTGTAATCACCTCAGAAGGGCCGTGAACACCATTTGGCTGATAAGTGGAAGCAGGATCAGGACAAATGATTGACTGGTTAATAATATAGAGATACTTTGTGCCTGGTTTAATGATATCTAATTGTTTATGCCAATACCCTGTTTCATTTTTTTCAAGAGTATAATGTTGTTCAAATGGATGGATGATTTTCAGTTCCAGTTGCTTGACCAAAGGAGCCCATACAGTAAAATCACATGCATTGGTTTTGCTGTTATATACAGCACCTAATGTTCTTTTGCCTGTTCGTGTTTGCATTTTATTATCAAGCGGTTAATCTGATAAAAAGTCAGCTACTATAAATGTACTCCCGCAAATAAGGATTAGATCGTCCGGGCCTGCATGTGACAATGCATCATTGTATGCTTTTTTTACCTCTTGGTATTGACTCCCGTTTAACCCTTGTTTTTTTGCAGCTGATGTGATTTGATCAATATCCATAGACCTGGAGACAGAGGATTTTGTAAAATAATAGTGAGCATTCCCTGGCATTAATGAGAATATCTCGTTAACCTGTTTGCCTTTTGTAGATCCAATAATGATGTGAAGTTTTTTATATTTTATAAACCGGATATTATTCATTAATTCGTTTATTCCTTCAGGATTATGGGCGATATCACAAATCGTGAGAGGTTTTTTCCTGACTATTTCCATTCGTCCTCTCAGGCGGGTGTTTTTAATAACATTTTTTAACCCTTTTTTTATTTCATCACTGTTAATTTGATAACCCGATTTTTTTAAACAGTCTATTGCCTTAATCGTTGTAATCAGATTTTTTTCCTGATATTTGCCAAACAAATCTGTTTCAAAGGTACCAGGCTCATGGTTTTGAAGAGTGATCACCTGAGACCTGAAATTTTTGTAAAAGGCTTCTTTTACCTTATATTCCTGGTCAGCAAAATATATTGGAGCAGATTTATTTTTGGCCTCCTTAATAAAAATATCTTTTGTCGTTTCTCGTGTTTCTCCTATTACCAGAGGGATTCGATGTTTTATAATACCAGCTTTTTCAGCAGCTATTTTTTGTAAAGAATTCCCGAGAATATCAGTGTGGTCCATGCCGATGTTAGTGATAACAGAAAGAATAGGAGATAAGACATTGGTTGTATCCAATCTTCCACCAAGGCCGGTTTCAATAACTGCTATATCTACATTTTTATCTTTAAAATAATTAAAGGCCATGAATGTAGTCAATTCAAAAAATGAAGGGTTAATATTTTCAATATGCTTGTTTGCTTTTCTGGTGAAGGTATTCACGTATTGTTTGGATATTTTTCTCCCGTTTACTTTAATTCGTTCCCTGAAATCCACCAGATGAGGCGAGGTAAATAAACCGGTTTTGTATCCAGCGGCCATTAATATTGATGCTGTCATATGTGCAACCGAGCCTTTGCCATTTGTCCCTGCAATATGTATGGTGTCATAGTATCGGTGTGGATAATTAAAATGATAATCAATCAGGTGGGCATTGTCCAGATCGCATTTGTAAGCTGTCTTCCCCGACTGTTGAAACATCGGCAGGGATTTATATAAGTATTTAAGGGTTTGTCTATAATTCATCCTGATATTTAAACAATATGTTTCGAATGATTTATAAAAACCGGAGGGTTTGCTATTTCAATATTCCGAAATAATAAACCCTCCGGCAGAAAAAATCAAGGAATTTTAATTTTATCAACAAAATTCAAGCCAATCAAAGAGATTGGCATACATATTTATTTTTTTAAAAATTAATTTGTACCAAAAGCTTTTTCAATTTCTTCAAGTGATTTTCCTTTTGTTTCAGGAATGAATTTTTTGACAAAGAAATAGGTTCCTACCATGAATGCTGTGAAAATGTAAAAGGTATTGCCTTCTCCAATGGTATCGAGTAGCCAGGGGAATAAGAAAGTAACCAGGAAGCTGATAAGTCCGTTGAAAAAGCCTGCTATTGAAATAGCAAATCCCCGCAAATGATTCGGGAATATCTCTGATAATATGACCCACATTACTGGGCCTATGGATATGGCAAATGAAGCGATAAAAACCAGGATAGCTATCAAGACCACTATTCCAGGTAATTGCACTGATTTTTTTAACAGGTCTAATTTATAATTTGCTACTTCTGTTTTTGTCAGGTCTTTTTTTAGTGCGGCTAAAAATGCGCCCCTTGATCCGTATGTGACGCCTTTTAATTGTTCAAATTTAGCAAGTGTTTCCGATTTGATAGTTTCTCTTTGTTGAAATTCTGCATACACATGGTCAGAGATTTGGTATTCGGCTGTTTTGAATGTGGTACCAATAACAAAGTGAGCTAAGGCCATTCCAATGGCACCAAGTAGCAGTAGCTTTTTTCTTCCAAAATTATCAATAAACATCATGGCAACAATCGTGAATCCAAGGTTTGTTAACCCGATGATAATGGCTTGTATTAATGATGCATCTCTTGAAGAACCTGCCTTTTCAAAAATTTCAGGGGCATAGTAAAAGATGGAATTTATACCGGTAAATTGTTGTAACATACCCAATACAATACCAATGGAAATAAAATATTTCATTTTTCCGGAAAATATTTTTCCTATGGATTCCCAGACAGTCAGCGATTTATTTTGGAGTGATTCTTTTATTTCTGCAATTCCTTTTCTCACATATTCTTCACCACCTGTTTTACGCATATTTTTCT
>CAYFQI010000148.1:0-7438 GCA_964345135.1 uncultured Bacteroidales bacterium | reverse complement strand
TTATTTGTATTTTGAGATTTGTTATTTGTTTGGTTGTGGTTTGTCCACGTTAGGGGCTTGAGAACACTTGGTGTTCGTGTCGGATGAAATCTATACAAGGCTTGCGAAGAAGAAAAATAAGATAGTTTCCCGGATAAATAAGGGTTTGCCCGTTGAGCATAACGAAAAATCCGGGTATTACAGAAAAACATTAATCCATCATTTTTGTTTATCAATTTTTATAGCCCTGTCAAGTGGGATGGACATACCATCCATATAAGATACAATATAAGCATCTTTAAACCCTTTAGCCCTCACTTTTTCCAATGCTGATTTGGCCTGGTGATATGAAAAAAAAAGCCCTGCATAATACCGGGTGAGTGGTTTGTCAGGAATTTTTTCAGCCATCACGGGGGTGATGCCGTGAAAATCGAAAGCAGTCATCTTGTTGCTGTAAGCGCCCAACTGGATACTGTACGTGAGGCCAGGCGGCAAGGCTATATCTGTCCTAACAGACCTCTTGTCAGTAGTAATGACAGGAGAGATACTGAACAGACTTGTTCTAAGCGTATCGGAAATTATTCCGGCAACTACCACGGATGTATCAATGCTTTTTTCATAATCACGGGCTGCTTTGTACAATGGTAAAATCTCTTCCTGTAATAAATGAATTTGTTTATTTAATGAACGGATTGCCTGCTTTAATTTCATCTTTACACCAACTTCATTACAGGCATAATATTTTTATATGTTTTATCTAAAATTAAAGACAATGAATCAATTACTTTTTGTTTTGTTAACGCTTTTTTTAATAAATTATAATATTGGCTTTTATTAATGGCTTGTTTTTGATGAAAAAGGGTGTCATTGTCTTCCAACGTAAATTGAACAGTTAACTGCATTGACAATACAGGTTTTCCTGTAATGAGAAAACATGCAAAACAGACAATAAAAAAAAAGGTGCATGTAAATCGGTTCATTAAAAATTACTTATAAAGATGTTAATAATTTTTACACAAATAAACTAAAAAAAATAATTAATGTTTTTATTTTTACACAAATAACTACAAAAATAAGTAAAGATTATGAGTGATCAGAAAAACCAGGCAACCAAAACCGCTAAACAGGAACAAAAACAACAAACAGGAAAACCCATTGATAAAGAAAAAATAAAAGCATTAGAGCTTACCATTGATAAGATAGACAAAAATTTTGGCAAAGGCGCCATAATGAAGATGGGAGACAAAGCCATTGAGGATATCCCATCCATATCTTCCGGATCACTTTCCCTGGATATGGCATTGGGCATAGGGGGGTATCCGAGAGGACGGGTATCAGAAATATTTGGCCCTGAATCATCCGGTAAAACCACCCTTACCATTCATGCCATTGCTGAAGCGCAACGCCAGGGAGGAATAGCGGCTTTTATTGATGCAGAAAATGCATTTGACAGGTTTTATGCCCAAAAACTTGGTGTGGATGTTGAAAACCTGCTCATTTCACAACCTGACAATGGAGAACAGGCTCTTGAAATCACGGACCACCTGATTCGGTCGGGCGCTATTGATATTATTGTAATCGATTCAGTAGCTGCCCTGACACCCAAATCCGAAATTGAAGGTGAAATGGGGGATTCCAGCATGGGATTACAGGCCCGCCTGATGTCCCAGGCCATGCGGAAACTATCTTCCAATATCAGCAAAACCAATACATGCTGTATCTTCATTAACCAACTCCGTGAAAAGATCGGGGTCATGTTTGGTAATCCTGAAACCACAACCGGTGGTAATGCCCTGAAATTTTATTCATCAGTCAGGGTTGATGTCAGGAGAATTGGCCAGATCAAAAGTGGTGAAGAAATATCAGGAAACCGTACCCGTGTAAAAATTGTTAAAAATAAAATGGCACCTCCATTCCGTAAGTGCGAATTTGACATCATGTATGGTGAAGGCATTTCTAAAACAGGTGAGATCATTGACATGGGAGTTGACTACGGCGTGGTCACCAAGAGTGGTTCGTGGTTTAGCTACGGGAGCACGAAACTCGGGCAGGGCCGCGATGCTGTAAAAAATCTACTCAAAGACAATGAAGAATTGGCCAACGAACTCAGCAATAAGATCCGGGAAGCCATAAAAGAAAAAGCATAATCATACAAACATCATTCTACAGGCTCTGTTTATTTGACCCGTGGTGTAAAAGTATTTGCACGGACTATAACGGGTTATATTGTACATACATACTTGTAGCCGGAAATAGTACATTAAAAATATTTAGAAGAGCTATAATTTATTACCTTTGTACCCTGTAGTCATTTTGAGAAATAAGAGTATGCCCGGAACAGATTTTTACAACCGCAGAGGAGTATCCGCATCAAAAGAAGACGTGGCCAATGCAGTAAAACATATTGATAAAGGCTTGTATCCGCAAGCCTTTTGTAAAATATTACCCGACATCATTGGCCGGAATGATCAATATTGCAATATCATGCACGCAGATGGTGCCGGCACCAAATCATCACTGGCTTATATGTACTGGAAAGAAACCGGTGACATATCTGTCTGGCAGGGAATTGCACAAGATGCTATTGTCATGAATATTGATGACTTGTTGTGTGTAGGAGCCACAGATCATATCCTGCTAACTTCTACACTGGGAAGAAATAAAAACCTGATACCAGGAGAGGTAATCTCGGAGATCATCAGGGGGACAGAAGACTTTTT
This sequence comes from uncultured Bacteroidales bacterium, assembly GCA_964345135.1. Lineage (GTDB taxonomy): Bacteria > Bacteroidota > Bacteroidia > Bacteroidales > JBBRXJ01 > CAYMKE01. The sequence continues at coordinate 4,739 of CAYFQI010000148.1, read as the reverse complement.
AGCAAAACTAAGGGGCTTAGGGATCAACATTCATTTTGCAGGAGGTGAAACAGCTGATGTAGGCGACCTGGTGAAGACAATCATCGTGGATGCCAATGTAACATGCCGCTTGAAACGCTCTGACCTGATTGTCAATGACAATATCAGCAGTGGAAACATCATTGTTGGCCTGGCTTCATTCGGGCAATCGAATTATGAAGATGAATACAACAGTGGCATTGGCAGTAACGGGTTAACTTCTGCACGTCATGACGTATTTCATCATCAACTGGCTAAAAAATACCCCGAAAGTTATGACAACAACCTGGATGATTCACTTATTTACCAGGGCCATCACGGGCTTACAGACACGATTGAAGGCCTTGACATCAATGCAGGGAAGCTTGTACTATCCCCCACGAGAACATATGCCCCGGTCATCAAGCAGATACTAACCAATCACCGGGAATCTGTTCATGGAATTATTCATTGTTCCGGAGGTGCCCAGACAAAGGTGATGAATTTTGTAACAAACCTGCATGTCATAAAAGATAATCTTTTTGATACACCGCCTTTATTTGATATCATCCAAAACGCATCCGGTACTTCATGGCAGGAAATGTACAACGTATTCAACATGGGACACCGCATGGAATTATACCTTTCTGATGAAACAGTTGCTGAACATTGCATTAAAATTGCTGAATCATTTGGTGTACAAGCCAACATCATTGGAAGATGTAAACAATCAGAAAACACAAAACTTACAATAAAAAGTAAACATGGTGAGTTTGTTTATCACAAATAATACTGAACAAGTTAAAACATGGAAAAGAACACGCTTTTTGAAAAACTCGGTGAAGTCAAAAAAAGATACGAGGAGGTGACAAATTTGATCAGTGATCCTGATGTGATTGCTGACATGGACCGGTATGTAAAACTCAATAAAGAATATAAAGACCTGACACCTCTCATTGAAAAGTATAATCAATACAAAGACATTCTTGAAAAAATTAAATCGGCCCAAAACATCCTGAATGAAGAAGAGGATGATGAGCTGAAAAGCATGGCTAAACAAGAGCTCGAAGAACTTCACAAGAACGTGGAAACCATTGAATCCACAATAAAACAATTATTAATCCCAAAAGACCCTGAAGATGAACGCGATGCTATTCTTGAAATCAGGGCTGGCACGGGAGGTGACGAAGCAAGTATTTTTGCAGGCGACCTGTACAGGATGTACACGAAATTTGCCGAAGAAAAGAAATGGAAAATTGAAGTCACCAGTGTTACAGAAGGCTCTTCAGGAGGATTTAAAGAGGTGATCCTGAAGGCATCAGGCGATCATGTTTACGGTACACTGAAATATGAATCAGGAGTTCACCGTGTACAACGAGTGCCCCAAACAGAAACACAGGGACGGGTGCATACCTCAGCTGCTACCGTGGCCGTGCTCCCGGAAGCCGATGAATTTGAAGTAGATTTGAAAGATGAAGATGTCAGAAAAGACACCTATTGTTCTTCCGGGCCGGGCGGACAGTCTGTAAATACCACTTATTCTGCCATACGCTTAACCCATATACCTACAGGCATCGTGGTTACCTGCCAGGACGAAAAATCTCAAATCAAAAACCTCAACAAAGCCATGTCTGAGCTTAAAACACGGATTTATAACCTGGAATACCAAAAAAGACTTGATGAAGAAGCAGCAAAACGAAAAACAATGGTTTCTTCGGGAGACAGGTCTGCCAAGATCAGGACCTATAATTTTCCGCAGGGCAGGATGACAGACCACCGGATAAACCTGACCCTGTTTAACCTGCAAAATATCATGGACGGCAATATCCAGCAGATCATTGACGAATTGCAGGTAGTTGAAAATGCAGAAAAACTCAATGAAGTAAGTACAGAAGAATAATCGGGAATAAAAGGTAGCCATGGACATGGATATAAACATGTACGAATATGATTTACCAGATGAACCGGGCCATGACAAAAATTTTAACACAACCCTGATAGTCTGTCCGGACAACACACAGTCAATGCATTAGCCTCATGGCGAGCTCCGTATGAATATAAAAATAAAATAAAAATGAATTATAATGACCTTATAAAAACGATCAGGACGAAGCAGTCGTTTTTATGCATCGGCCTTGATTCCGACCATCATAAGATGCCACCTGTCCTGGATGCATCAAAGCAGCCTGTACTCGAATTCAATAAACGTATTATTGATGCCACGGGAGACCTGACCATGGCTTATAAGCTCAATATTGCATTTTATGAGGCCATGGGCGCTGAAGGATGGGACATCATTGATCATACCATCCAATACATCCGTACAACATATCCTGATATATTCATCATTGCAGATGCCAAACGCGGAGATATCGGGAATACTTCAAAAAAATATGCAGAAGCTTTTTTTCACAAGCTCAATGCCGATGCGATCACGGTAGCTCCTTACATGGGGTCAGACTCGGTCATTCCGTTCCTCGAGTACAATGAAAAATGGGTAATCTTATTAGCCTTAACATCCAATGCCGGGGCAGATGATTTTCAATATATCAAAGATAATTCGGGAAAGCACTTATTTGAAAATGTCATTCTTCAAAGCAGGGAATGGGGAACTCATGAAAATATGATGTACGTGGCAGGTGCTACACGAGCACAACAGCTCAAGGAAATCAGGAATATAGCCCCCCGGAACTTTTTATTGATTCCCGGTGTTGGCGCACAGGGCGGAACCCTTGAAGAGGTTGTGAAATATGGAATGAATGAACAATGCGGGTTGCTTGTGAATTCTTCAAGATCTATTATTTTTGCATCTGATGATGCATCTTTTGATGAGGCAGCAAGAAAAAATGCGATGGATATTCAGCAGGAAATGAAAGGGTTTTTACAACAATATAACATTATCTGATACATCGAATGTCACATGAACATTCATCAAATTAACAAGTGGTAAGACCCATGAAACGGATACGGCGGAGACACAGACAAAAGCGATTACAAACGGAACCTGATTTCATGTACCCGACGAAAGAAGATATCATCAGGAAACTAATAAAATTATAACTGAAAAATAAAGCATTAACAACAATACGATGTAAAAATATCCCTGCGTTCACAGCGGTTTAAAATTAAACATATGAACGAAAACTTTTTACAATATGTCTGGAAATACGGGTTGTTTGACAGCTCTTCAACAGTATTGGATAATGGTGAAGAATTTGAGATTATTTCTGTAGGAGAACAAAATACCAATGCAGGCCCCGATTTTACAAATGTTAAAATTAAAATTGGCAAAGTCCTTTGGGCAGGAAATGTAGAAATACATGTAAATAGTTCTGACTGGGAAAAACACGGCCATCATCATGACAAAGCTTATGACAATGTGATCATACAGGCTGTTGCCAATCATGACAAGCCTGTTAAACGCACGAACGGCGAACCAATCCCCACGATTACACTAAAATACAATCCAAAATATTATAATAATTATACTGATCTCATCAACAGCCGGAACTGGATTAGTTGTGAACATAAAATCAACGATGTTAATTCATTCATTATCCGCTACTGGCTCGAAAAACTAATGGTTGAACGGCTGGAGGCAAAAGCGAGTGAAATCACCAGGTATTTCAAACAAAATAAAAATAATTGGGAAGAAACATTTTACCAACGTATGGGAAATAATTTCGGATTTAAACTCAATGCACAGCCGTTTGAAATGCTGGTAAAGTCAATCCCTCTTAATTGCCTCGCCAAACACAAAAATAACCTCCTGCAAATCGAAGCACTACTCTTTGGACAGGCCGGGATGCTTAATGATTTGGAACATAAAGATGATTATATCAAAGCATTGAAAAGAGAATATACATTTCTTCAAAAAAAGTTCAGTTTAAAACCTGTTGAGAAGCATTTATGGAAATTTTTGCGTCTCAGGCCATCTAATTTCCCGACCATCCGGATAGCACAATTCGCTTCATTGATCTATTACTCGTCAAAACTTTTTTCCAAAATTCTCGAGGCAAATGATGTGGAAGAGATCAAAAAACTACTCTCGGTGACTGCTTCTTCTTACTGGGATGTTCATTATACATTTGGTAAATCATCGGCAAAACGCATCAAAAAGCTCGGGGATGCAGGGATCAACATATTATTGATCAACACCATCATTCCCTTTTTATTTGTTTATGGAAAAGTAAAAGACAACCAAATGTATAAAGACCGGGCATTAAAATTCTTAGAGCATGTAAAGGCCGAGCAAAATCATATTATCAAAGGTTGGAAAGAACTTGGCATCATCCCGGAAAATGCCTTGCAGTCTCAAGCCCTGCTTCAACTCAAAAATGTATATTGCAATCAAAAGAGATGCCTTGATTGTCAAATCGGAAACCAGGTAATATCAAAACATTAATGGCCCAAAAAAAGAAAAAAGAGAGCTACCTTGCATTCTTTATAGGATTGGGATTATTGGTTTTAATCATCGGAATTGGTATATCCGGATATATGATTATAGAAGGATATACATTTAGTGAAGCCTTTTACATGACCATCATCACTATGTCCACCGTCGGGTTCAAAGAGGTCTGGCCATTGTCATCAACAGGAATGTGGTTTACAGCAGGGCTCATTATATTCAGTTTTGGTATCTTTGCTTATGCCATTACTACTTTAACACGATTTATTGTAGAAGGTGTTTCATCTGTTTATTTTTTTGTTTGTAATCGGTCAGATGGAGCTCGCCATGAGTT
>CAYFQI010000147.1:0-7479 GCA_964345135.1 uncultured Bacteroidales bacterium | reverse complement strand
TGGATGCCCCCGGTTATTCTTTTCAATACATTGGCGGGGATGCCACGTATGTGATCATTCCGAATGAGGTTATGGAAATGAACTGTCTCCTGAATTACAATGGGGAAGGATATTTTATGGCTTCATTGTCTGAACCCATGTCGTGTATCATTGGTGCCTTTCATGCAAATTATCACACCCAGGCAGGCTCTTATGTTCATTATATGGATATTAAAGAAGGCGGAAGTCTGGTTATACTGGCCGGTGTTGGCCCTATGGGATTGGGCGCAATTGATTATGCAATACACAGGGAGCTTAAGCCATCAAAAATAGTGGTAACAGATATTGACAACAACCGCCTGGAACGTGCTGAAAGTCTTTATACTAAAGAAGAAGCTGCTAAATATGGCATTGAATTGATATATGTGAATACCAAAGAACAAAGCAATCCTGCTGAATATCTGTTGTCATTGAATGATGGCAAAGGATATGATGATGTATTTGTATTCGCACCGGTGCGTCAGGTGATTGAACAGGGCGATGATATCCTTGGAAGAGATGGTTGCTTAAACTTCTTTGCGGGCCCGTCAGACGCCCAATTCAAAGCCGAATTCAACTTTTACAATGTCCATTATGCATCCACGCACATTGTGGGAACTTCGGGAGGAAATACCGATGATATGAAAGAAGCTCTGGATATGATGGCTCATGACAAAATCAACCCCGCAGCCATGATCACTCATATCGGTGGAATGGATTGTGTCATTGATACCACCATGAAACTGCCCAAGATACCCGGGGGCAAAAAATTGATCTATACCAATATTAAACTGGAACTTACTGCTATCAGTGATTTTAAAGAAAAAGGCAAAAACAATCCGTTGTTCAATGAACTAAATGAAATCGTGGAACGTCACAACGGGTTATGGTCTGTTGAAGCAGAAGACTACCTTTTGGAAAACGCAGAAGCCATATAATAAAACAGAAAGTTGCAAGTTTAGCCCTATGCCCGGAGGCATGCTCCGGGCTATAACTCATACTTTAATAATATCAGAACCCAGTAAAATGTATTATTTTACCTTTTAAATCGCAAAAAAATTAATTAACAGAGCATCTGCGATTTAAGATTGCTAAAAATGGCAGATTTACTGAGTTCTGATGTTATCTTTATAATGTTATTTTTTAAAGTCCCTGTCAAAAAAAGCATTGTGAACGGTTTCTCAGTCTTCCAGAACTACAATGCGTAAGTATTTATCAACTTCCGTTATATATCCCCATTTCCGTTGGCGACCATCCGTTTGCGTTTGTTCATGTTCCGGGAAACGGAAAACGTGTTCAATCCATGCCATTTTAATTTTTTGTATCTTAGCATAAAGTTCTTTGAATAAACAGAAAGCCACTACTCCGGTAATTAAGAAAAATAAACATTAACGTTGGCACACACCAAACAAGATGAAGGTGTTTAAATATTCATACAGGATTCTTTTTAATAATTCTATTTAATAATTATAGAATTTAATATTTTTACACTTTTAAACTAAGAAGAATGGGTTTATTCATGAAGGACAAAGTCATTATTATTACAGGCGCTTCATCAGGCATAGGGCTTGCCTGTGCCAAACGGTTTGCTCAAAAAGGCTCAAAGGTCGTAATGGCTGCAAGAAATAAAGATAAATTATCAGGTATCGAACAATCATTCAAAGCAGAAGGCCATGACGTGTTATGCATTCCCACTGATGTATCTTTAGAAAGCGATTGCAGGGAATTGATTAAAAAAACAATTGATCATTTCGGGCAAATAGATGTATTAGTGAATAATGCAGGCATATCTATGCGTGCAACATTTGAAGATACAGACCTAAACGTGCTAAGCAGATTAATGGATGTTAATTTTTGGGGATGCGTTTTTTGTACAAAATATGCACTTTCTCATCTTATCACGACAAAAGGATCCGTGGTTGGTGTCAGCTCTCTGGCCGGATTCAAAGGACTGCCGGCCCGTACCGGGTATTCTGCTTCTAAATTTGCAATGCAGGGATTTCTTGAGACAATACGTGCCGAGAATTTTAAAAAAGGGTTGCATGTGATGATAGCAGCCCCTGATTTTACAGCTTCCGAAATCAGGAAACGGGCACTTACAGCTTCCGGGGAAGAACAAAAAGAAACACCCAAAGACGAAAATTCATTAATGACTGCAGAAGAAGTAGCAAATCAAATATATAAAGGGGTCATTAAACGTAAACGCACCATTTTTCTTACTTTTAAAGGAAAATTCATGGTATTCTTAAAATGGGTAGCTCCCGGCCTGCTTGATAAGATTGCATACAAAACAATGGCTAACGAACCCAATTCTCCATTAAAATAAACATGCTAAAATCATCTTGTAACATCAGGGTACGCTATGGCGATACAGATAAAATGGGAGTGGTTTATTATGGTTCATACCCCCTTTATTATGAAGCCGGCAGGACAGAATTATTAAGAGAGGCTGGTATTTCCTATAAAGAGATGGAAAAACAGGGGATTATATTGCCCGTGGTTTCACTAAATATTCAATATATTGCTCCTATTTATTATGATGAATTAATAACCGTGTTTACAAGCATACCACGAATGCCTGGGGTAAAAATTATTTTTGAATACGAGATTTATAATTCATCTAATCAATTGGCCAATAAAGGAAACACGACTCTTGCGTTTATTGACCAAGGTAAAAACAAGCCGGTTAAAGCTCCAGCTTACTTTTTAACTATACTTGAAAAATATTTCGAGTGATTTTTAGTTACCCCGAACCCATCAATATTAGTATATCGTTGCCCTGAACACCGGGCCTTTTATTGATAATTCCCATTCCGTGATTAATTCAACACGGATAGTGAGTTCATGTCCAGGGGGCATTTTTTTAATGTACCCTTTCACTTTATCACCAATTTGTTTTCCCCTGTTATACGTCGAGATAAAGTGACTGCCATACACGTAGCCGAAAGTAAAGCCTGTAACTGTATACCAGCTATCAATGTCTATAATATCATTGGTTATATAAATACCTACACTATCACATTGTAACAGGAATTGTTTTGATACTTGATTCATTCCCCTGGTTTTTATTGTATCTAAGGTAACAACAGGTTCCTGTAAATATAATGTCGGAAATTTTTCTTCTTTTACCAAAACAGTGTCCTGTTCAGTGGCTTTGTATAATTGTAATTTTGATGCCCCTTTTGTTTTAGGAATGCAGGTAAATGTATTGCCTTCTTTATAAATCCTGCCATTGTCAGTTGTCATGATCAACTGGTCAGCATGCCCTACATGGTTTAATTCAATTACATTATCAATGCCTATATAAAGAATATTGTTGATTGAATTTGCTGCTAAAATAGTATCACCTGATTTTTCGATAGGTGGTTGAGACAACACGACCAGGTGTCCGCAAATAAAAAAAATAATTCCTGAAATCACATTCCTAAAATTCATAAAATACAGTTTAATTTCAATACGTTATGTTATTAAATGAGAATGATAGTAGCACACGCTAATATCTATAAACAAATATAATCAAAATAAAAGGGATAGAATAATTTTTTTTTGCTGTGAGAAAGATTTTATTTTTGTAGAATTGTAACCAAAACTATAAGTATGCCATTAAATATACCGAATAATTTACCGGCAATTCAGGAACTGACAAAAGAAAACATTTTTGTTCTGCGTGAAGAACGTGCCATACGACAAGATATCAGGCCGCTACAAATTGTCATTTTAAATTTAATGCCTATTAAACGGGAGACCGAAACACATATTCTCAGGCTTTTATCCAATTCTCCCCTCCAAATAGAAATAGTCCTGCTCCGGACCAGGTCATATGAATCTAAAAACACCCCTAAAGAGCATTTGGAGGCATTTTATAAAACGTTTGATGAAATAAGAAATCAAAAATTTGATGGCATGATCATTACCGGGGCACCACTCGAAAAATTCGATTTTGACAAAGTTGATTATTGGAATGAGCTTACAGAAATAATGGACTGGGCTAATGACCAGGTGACCTCTACAATGTATATATGTTGGGCCGCCCAGGCAGGATTGTACCATCATTATAAAATTCCTAAACTTGTAGTAGATGAAAAAATATTTGGTGTTTTTGAACACAAGGTGCTGAATAGCAGGGTGCCTATTGTCAGGGGGTTTGACGAGGTCTTCCTGGCCCCGCATTCACGATATTCAACTGTAGCAAAAGAAGATATTAATAAAGTAGATCAACTTGAAATATTAACCGAATCAGATGATGCAGGTGTGCATATGGTTACAGAACATTCCGGGAAGCATATCTTTATCACCGGACATTCCGAATATGACCCGATGACCTTGAAAAATGAATATATGCGGGATATTCAAAAAGGATTGCCCATTCACATGCCATATAATTATTTTCAAAATGATGACCCGTCCAAACCACCTCTTGTTCGCTGGAAAGGTCATGCTCACCTGATGTTTTCGAACTGGTTGAATTATTATGTATATCAAATGACCTCTTTTGACCTGGCGTATAAACAAATTATTGATAATTTATAAGCATGGATATCATATTTTTAGATGCAAAGACAATAGGGGATGTTGATAACCTCAACCAGATTAATGAATTGGGTGAATTTATTGTATATCCTGATACATCCCGGCAGGAACTGGGAGAGCGTGTAAAAGATGCAGATATAATTATAACAAATAAAGTATTCATTGACCGTGATACAATAGATGCCGCTCCAAAATTAAAGCTAATCTGTGTTGCTGCAACCGGGGTCAATAATGTTGATGTGGAATATGCAGTCAAAAAAAATATTCCGGTAAAAAACGTTGAAGGATATTCAACGAATAGCGTTGCACAGTCAACGTTTGCCATGATCCTGTATCTCCTGCATCAACCTGATTATTATAATGAATACGTGTTTTCAGGAGCATATGCACGAAGTTCACTATTTACACATTACGGGAAATCTTTTTGGGAATTATCAAATAAACGTTTTGGCATTATTGGCCTGGGGACAATTGGCCGTAAAGTAGCCCAAATAGCCGGGTCATTTGGATGTGAAGTCGTTTATTATTCAACATCAGGGAAGAATACCGAACAACCTGACACCCGCTTATCCCTTGAAGAACTTTTAAACACCTCTGATATCGTTTCCATTCACGCCCCGTTAAATGAACATACTAAACATCTTATTTCATACAAACAACTCTCGATGATGCAGTCACACGCTTTATTGATTAATACAGGGAGGGGAGGCATCGTGGTTGAAGAAGACCTGGCCAGGGCCATAGATGAGGATATCATTGGTGGTGCAGCAATTGATGTACTCGTGAATGAACCCATCAACGAGGATAATCCTTTAACACGTGTTAAAAATAAAGATAAATTATTCATTGCCCCGCATATTGCCTGGACCAGCATTGAAGCCAGGAAACTATTGGTTGATAAGCTGTACCGGAATATTGCCGGGTTTACTCGTGCTGGCCGTTGATATACACTAATTTCGTCATGCTGTTATGGATAAACTCTATAACATTATTTTTTTTGTATAACGATTGTTCGGGGTTTCAATTACAAGCATATAAAAACCATTTGAAAAACCGGACAGGTTTACACGTTCATTCAACAAACCATCCGGTGTTGTCGTAACTTCTTTAAAAAAAACATTGCATCCGTGAACATTAACGAAACGGAGATGCAGGGATGTTTGCTTTTGAAATTCAGCCTTTATTATCAACCTGTCACCGGAAATACAGGAATTCAGATGAATAGGTGATTGAGAAGCCTGAATAGCATTTTTTTCCACCATCATCAAATTGATTTCATAAAATCCATTTACAATATTGGTTACATATTTATTATTATAGCCATTTGATTCAATTAAACAGTTATAAGTGCTGTCTTTCAGAAGTCTGTAAAAATAACCGGTAGAAGAATCCGAATAAATAACAGAATGTTCATCATCATAACCGGGAATTGATATTTTAGCTTTCAATGGTTGTTTCGTGACAGAGTCTTGTACAACTCCCAAAATCGAACGGGTTGCATTTTCCAGGTAATTTACCATGCTTCTGTAATTATATTTCCATAAAGCGGGCAGGGCAGAAGGAGAGGGGATCTTGTTGCTGTGCATTTCAATAGTGACTTCACGCCCGTGTTGAAAACCGGTTACCCAGTCCTGTCGTCCACCTGAAATGGTGTACCAATCATATCCATTGGTTATGCCGTCATCATATCCTGACATATAATTTACCGTATCTAACCCGGCATAATATCGGGCGGTATCAGCATATTCTGCAGAAATTAACCGGAACCATTCATCGTCAGCATGTCTTTTGGACCAGGTATCCCACGGGTAGTTCACGACCTCCGTGCCTCCATGAAGATTTGCGCTAAGTACGAACTGATGTTGTTTGATGAAATCCATCATGGCAATATTTTCAGGCTGCCAGGGATTGTCATCCGGGTGTTCGCCGTCATCAGGGTCGGGAAAGTTCCTGTTTAGGTCCACGTTATTCGCGTTGAAGCGTTTGGCACCTGAAATGCTTGAATCACTCTCGAAATAAGTGCCATCGGGATTGGCTAATGGATTGATCCAGATTTCCAATGTATCTATCAATGATCTAATTTGCATATTTGTTTGATATTGTTCAAGCAAGTATGAAATAAAACGCAATGATATGACATAACATCCCAATTCATCTCCATGCATAGAGGAAGAGAACATGACATCTGGTTCCGTTTCTGATGTATTTACATGATCACTTATTTTGACAAATAATATTTCATGCCCGTTAATGGATTCGCCAATTTTTTCAATCTTACATAAATTGGGGAAGCTGTCCTGGAATGAATACATCATTTCAATGTATTCATTATACGTTGGATACTGATCCCAACCAGATGATGATTTTAATTTTTTCTCCTGTTTATCAAGGTGCTCGCCTGCCGGTGGCAAAATAATTACAGGCCAGTTCTTATTTTTAATCCTGGCGTATTGGTTTTTATTGCAATAAACCCACACCGTATCTTGGTTGAGTTTGTCAATTGAGCTGATTTTTGATAATGCCTCAATGTCTTCTTTATCATTGATAATGACTTTTAACCTGACTTCACCTCTCTTATCAAGTATGTCATACGCTTTGTCATCATTGGGCCTTTGAGCAAAGCATGAATTCAATAAAAGAACCATCAGGATGATATAATATAGCTTTAAGCAGTTGATGTTTTTCAAATATTTACTTATAAAACAATAAAAATACTGAAAAAAATTATTCTTCCTGGCGTTTAAGCTGTTCATTTTTTCTGATTCGGTACTTTAATATTTTCAGGTATCGCAATGCACGTTTGTCATTGTAATCAGTATATGCTTTTGATGCCCAGTCAACCGCTTCGTCAAGATTCCCGTTTATCTCGTTAATAATGGCCATATTATAACACGCCCTGCCGGCAATTTTTGGATCCGGATTGGTCACTTC
>CAYFQI010000146.1:0-7533 GCA_964345135.1 uncultured Bacteroidales bacterium | reverse complement strand
TTTGATATCTTGTAATCTTTTTATTTCCATTGATTTATGTTTCTTAAGACGGATTTTTCAGGATATTAAAATGTAATATTTTTTTGATAAAAATTATAAAAATCAAAAATACAGAATATAAAATATTCAAAAAAAGATATAGGAAATATTTTGTATCTTTGTGTGAAATAACGAATAGAAAAATATAAAAATTAATGTATACAATTGATGTCGAAAAATTGGAATTTGCAGCAGAAATGCTGAAATCGGTTGCACACCCTATAAGACTGCAAATAATTAATTTATTGATAGACTATGATAAAAAATCAGTGACAGAAATACATAAGATATTAAACATAGAACAGGCAGCGACATCTCATCATTTAGGCATTCTTAAAAATAAAGGGATTTTAGGTTCTGAAAGAGATGGGAAAAACTGTTATTATTATCTTAAGCAAAAGAAAATTAGTGCAATTATACAGTGTGTGAAAGAATGTTCTTTATAAATAATTATTTATGAAGCAGCTTAGGATCACGAAGAAATTTAATTTTGAAATGGCGCATGCATTATGGAATTATGACGGATTATGTAAGAATATTCACGGCCATTCATATAAATTATGGGTTACAGTTAAAGGAAGTCCTGATGAAAACTCCAACGGGGCAAAACAGGGAATGGTGATCGATTTTAGTATTTTAAAAGATATTGTTCATAAGCATATTATTGATAAATTCGACCATTCACTTGTTGTCAATAAACTTATTCCACGGAAACACTTAGAACATGTTGAGCAAATGTATGACCGGCTTCATGTTTTTGACAACCAGCCAACATGCGAAAACCTTGTAATACAATTTGTCAATATCCTCCAACATCATATTCCTGCAAATATCGAGTTATTCAGTATTATGTTGTCTGAAACAGATACCTCGTATGCTGAATGGTATGCAGCAGATCAGGCATAAAAGTATTAAACCATTTCATTACAAGGTTATTGAGATAAATTGAAGAGACAGGTTGACCTTCATGATTAAAATAAAATGAAAAAAAATATTCTATTTCTCTTTTTATTCATTTTCTTTATACTTGAAATCATAAAAATATACAACAAAAATGGATACCCAACAGCAGGATAAATGCCTTTATTTAATTGATGCATATTCCCTTATCTACAGATCGTATTATGCATTTATAAGAAATCCGAGGTATAATTCCAAAGGAATGAACACGTCGGCAGCCTTCGGGTTCATTAATGGCCTGGTGGAAGTTATTAATAAACGGGAACCAACTCATATTGGTGTGGCTTTTGATTCACCTGCACGAACATTCCGGAATGACATTTATAAGGAATATAAAGCCAACAGGGAAGAAACACCGGAAGACATTAAGCTGGCAGTTCCATATATTCAAAAAATAGTTAAAGCATTCAATATTCCGGTTATTGAAATGCCTGGATATGAAGCAGATGATATTATTGGTACGCTTAGTTACCAGGCTGAAAAAAAAGGATTTACAACATACATGATGACACCGGATAAAGATTATGCCCAATTGGTTGACAATAAAACATATATATATAAACCCAAGGGGGCCGGTACCGAAGCGGAAATTATTGGAAGAAAAGAAATATTGGAGAAATATGGGATTGATGAGCCAACACAGGTAATTGATATAATGGCTCTTTGGGGCGATACATCCGATAATGTACCCGGGGTGCCGGGCGTAGGTGAAAAAACAGCAATGAAACTGATAGCTGAATACCAAAATGTTGAAAATTTGATAGAACATGCCTATCAACTTAAAGGTAAACTCAAAGAAAAAATTGAAGCAAATAAAGAAATGATTCTCATTTCTAAAAAATTAGTAAGCATTATACTGGATGTACCCGTGGAGTTCAATGACGATGAATTAAAAATTAGGAATTTTAATGCTGAAGCGTTAAAAAGCATTTTAGACGAGTTAGAATTTAAAAATGTGTATGAACGGATTTTTAAAAGTGAAAAAAGTAAACATCATGTTCAACAACGATTACTTTGGGATGAAGAACCAGCTGCTGTTAATGCGGCTGATAAGCTTTTATTTGATTCGATAGAAACTGTTTGTCATGATTACAAGCTTATAAAAGAGCAGAAAGAAAGACAACAATTAATAGAATTGCTGATGCAGCAACAGGAAATTTGTTTCGACACCGAAACAACATCATTGCAGGTATATGATGCAGAAATTGTCGGGATGTCGTTTTCTATCGAGGCCGGGAAAGGATGGTATATTGCTTTGCCCAAAGATAAACAACACGCCACGAATATAGTAATGGAATTTAAGCATATATTCGAAAACAGCAAAATAAAGAAGGTTGGACAGAATTTAAAATTTGATATACTGATGCTGAATATGTATGGAATCAATGTAAAAGGAGAATTATTTGATACCATGATAGCACATTACCTGATTCAACCGGAATTGCGTCATAACCTGACTTTTTTGGCTGAACAATATCTTAAATACTCTCCTGTTCCTGTAGAAAAGCTTATCGGTAAAAAAGGGAAAAACCAATTAAGTATGGGAGCTTTGAGTCATGAAAAAATATATGAATATGCCTGTGAAGATGCAGATATTACATTCAGATTAAAACCTATCCTTGAAAAAGAACTTGACACCTATGGAATGATGGCGCTTGCACGTGATATTGAAATGCCTTTGTTTAATGTGTTGAAAAACATGGAGTTAAGCGGTGTTAAATTGGATATTAATCAAATTTGCCGGTTTGGAGAAACATTGAATAAAGAACTTGTTGATTTAAACCGTGTTATAATTAATATGGCTGGAAGTGGAGATTTTAACGTGGATTCACCAAAACAACTTGGAGAAATATTGTTCGAGAAAATGAAAATCAGTGATGCCCCGAAAATGACGAAATCAAAACAATACTCTACCAGCGAAGAAACCCTTGAAAAACTCAAAGAAAAACATCAAATTATTAATAAAATATTGGAATACAGGTTATTAAAGAAATTAATGTCAGGATATGCAGAATCATTGCCAAAGTTGGTAAACAACCAGACCAATAAAATACACACGTCATTTAATCAGACAATTACATCAACAGGACGTTTAAGCAGTAATAATCCTAATTTGCAAAATATTCCCATTCGTGAAGACAGGGGAAGAGAAATCAGAAGAGCCTTTGTGCCTTCCGGTAACGATTATATCATGTTATCAGCAGATTATTCACAGATAGAGCTTCGGATTATGGCTCATATGAGCGATGATTCTCATTTAATAGAAGCATATCAAAATGAGCAGGATATCCATACAGTTACCGCAGCTAAAATCTTTAATATCTCTTTAGACCAGGTGAATAGTGATATGAGGCGTAAAGCCAAAACAGCAAACTTTGGAATCATATACGGCATATCTGTATACGGGTTATCGCAAAGGCTGAATATCCCGCGTGCAGAGGCAAATGAATTAATCGATGGATATTTTAAAAACTACCCGGGGGTGAAGGAGTATATGGACCGCACTATTCAATTTGCCAGGGACCATGGGTATGTAAAGACTATCATGGGTCGGCGCAGGTATTTAAAAGATATTACTTCAGGCAATTCAATTGTCAGGGGAATGGCTGAACGGAATGCCATTAACGCTCCCATACAGGGATCAGCTTCTGATATCATTAAAATGGCAATGATTCAAATTGATAAACAGTTGTCTGAAAAGCACTATAAAACCAAAATGATTTTGCAGGTGCATGATGAATTGGTCTTTGACGTGTTTAAACCCGAATTGGAAGAGATCCAAAAAATTGTTGTTGAAAAAATGGAGAATATCATAACACTTAAAGTACCGTTAACTGTTGAAGCAGGTTTCGGGAATAACTGGCTTGAAGCGCATTCATGATCTTTAGATACAGAAAGTCACGAGACATCTCAAATTATATCCATGAGAAAGGGAATGATTTTTGTATGTAAATACCTTAATATGTTCATAAATTCATCTTATTTTTGTAAGCCTGTATTTATTATATACTGTTTGAACATGAAGTCAGTGAATTGGTTTAGGGTATTCATAAATTTAAATTTAAATCATTAAAATATTGAATATGATTGAAGAAGTATACAATCCTTCACCCCGGAGATATGACCGGATGGATTATAGACGCTGTGGTAAAAGCGGGCTTAAATTGCCGGCCATTTCATTGGGCTTGTGGCATAATTTCGGATATGTGGATGATTTTATGAATGCTAAAAACATATTGTTTTTAGCATTTGATTATGGGATAACACATTTTGACCTGGCGAATAATTATGGGCCTCCTTATGGAAGTGCTGAAGAAAACTTTGGACGGATTTTAAATACAGGATTAAAACCTTTTAGAGATGAATTGATAATATCAACCAAGGCAGGATATGATATGTGGCCCGGACCATATGGTAACTGGGGATCAAGGAAATATATCATAGCAAGCTGTAACCAGAGTTTAAAACGCTTGGGACTTGAATATGTTGATATATTTTATCATCATCGTCCAGATCCAGAAACCCCGTTGGAAGAAACAATGGGAGCACTGACCCAGTTAGTGAATCAAGGTAAAGCTTTATACATCGGGATATCGAATTATCCAAAAGAACTTACAATAAAAGCGATTAAAATATTAAGAGAAACCAATACGCCGTTCGTGATTCACCAGCCTAAATATTCTATGTTTTCACGCGAACCCGAGAAAGGATTACTTGAGATGCTTGCATTAGAAGGAATTGGAGCTATAGCATTTTCGCCCCTTGAACAGGGATTATTAACTGGTAAATACATTTCTGAAATTCCACGAGGATCCAGGGCTTCAAAATCTCATACATATCTGAAGAAAGAAGATATCATCGATGAAAAAAGGGATGTAATCATTCAATTAAATAAGCTGGCAGAAAACAGGAACCAGTCATTGGCCCAAATGGCTTTAGCATGGGTATTAAGAAATGAATGGGTTACTTCTGTTTTAGTTGGCGTGAGCTCTGTTGAACAATTGAAAGATAATATATCAGCACTGGATGCGCAGGATTTTTCACCGGAAGAAATCGATCAGATAGAACAAGTACTTGCTTAACCCGAGTTTGGTCATAACGACGAGAGGTTATTCTATAATGTTCGAGATCAGAATATATGTTGCATAATGTAGATTCTTCTAACATATTTTCACCTGTTAAAAAATAATTTAAATAATTGAAGATAATTTTTTATTTATAAGTGATTTATGACCTAAAGTACGATTCTAATAAAAAAGAATTCCATTCGTCATAAGCAATGTAATAAACCCTGTCAATCCTGTTATACCTGTCAATAAGTCATTTTCACCAGCAACGAGCATGAATGAAATGCCAAATGTCCCGTTTAATATCCCGTGAAAAATTGCAGTTGCAATAACAGATTTTGCTTTCAAACGGATGTATAAAAAAGCGGGGTAAGTAGAATGCACCAAATGATTATCATTAACACGCCCATGACAGGGATGGTCGGGATAATTATGCCCGGCAAGGATAATAGGAGCATGCCAGACACCCCATATCAGGCCAATAGTAAAAGAAGTTTTAATAAATGATTGATGTTTAAGTTCATTCAGAAGAAAACCTCGCCACCCGCTTTTTTCTTCAAATGCAGCGATGGCATTGATAGTAGCGCCAGCGACTAGGCTGTTAATAAATAACATCCATAGAGGATGAATTAATTTTAATCATCAGTTGTGTTACCACTTGAAGTAAAAGTTAATGTATTTTTATAATCTTCAATGTTTTTCAGGATATTAACAGCTTCTTTGACTTGTTTATCTTCTTTAATGGTGGCTTGTAATTTACCTGCTGTATAATAAAACCTGCTAATAATCTCTTCTTTTAATAATAGTTTAATCTCATCACTGAATGTACGCAGGTCTTTTTGTTTGTCATGAGCAAGCAAATCTTTTAATTTATTAAATTGCTCTTCTGCTTTTGCATAATATTTTTCTGCTTTTGCTATATCAATTAGTTCATTGAGTTGATCTTCACTACGGGTTTGATAATCAAAATCTTTCCCTTCCAGGAAAGTGATGAATTTCATGTAAAGAGAATCTGTAACCGTGAATCCGGTGATAGAATGGATCGAGTCATTATATGCGGCATAAAAATTTGCAAAATCAAAAATAAAATTCTTGGCATACAAGCTGGCTGTTATTTTGCTGAGTTTTTCTGCTTCTACTTTGATGTCCGGCATGATGCCTTCCCGATCGTATACGATGCGGCCATTTTTAGTTGTAAATTTTTTGCTCAATGAATCGGCAATATCTTCAGAACTGTCGCCATTATAATTTCTTGCCTGTATGCATCTGCCACTCGGGATATAATATTTGGCAGTGGTAACTTTAAGTTGTGCCCCATAACTAAGGGGGCGCGTAGATTGAACAAGTCCTTTCCCAAATGTTTTTTTTCCTACAATGATACCCCTGTCATAGTCCTGAATAGCACCAGCTATAATTTCAGATGCAGATGCAGAATTATTGTTAACAAGTATGGCGAGAGGTATTTCCGTGTTAACAGGATTGTTGTCTGTTTCATAAGTTTGATTAAATTTTTCAATGCTGCCTTTTGTTTTTACAATAACCGACCCCTTTTCAACAAATAATCCGGCTATACTAATGGCTTCGTCAAGTAAACCACCGGGATTGTTCCGCAGGTCCAGGATGATTTTTTCGGCCCTTTTGTCTTTTGTTAATTCTTTCAATGCGTTTTTTACTTCTTCTGTTGCATCACGTGTGAAGCGCTGTAAATGAATGTATCCAATATTGTTATCAACAATTCCATAATAAGGGACGGCTGGGATGTGTACTTCTTCACGGGTGAGCTTTTTCGTTATGATGGTATCTATATATGGCCTGTGTATGGTTACATTAACATTTGTTCCTGGAATTCCCTTTAAAAGATTGCTTATTTCTTCCAATGTTTTTCCCTTGATGGATTTATCATCTATTTTAATGATTGTATCACCGGGCATCAGGTTTACTTTATCTGCCGGGAATCCTTTGTAGGGTTGAGAAATTAATGCATATTCCCCGGCATTTCTTATGAGTGATCCTATACCACCATAATCCCCGGTTGTTTGAAACTTAAAATCTTTTTCTTTTTCGGGCGGGATATAACTGGTATACGGGTCAAGCTCGGAAAGCATTCCATTTATACTGTTTTTAATAAGCTCTTCAGGATCTGTATCATCTACATAATACAGGTTTAATTCACGAAATAGATTATAGAAAATATCCAGATTTTTAATGACTTTGAACTCATCGGTGTAGTTAAAAGAGATTAAACTGGCTGATCCTATACATATAGAAATGATAAGGAACCATGACAAAGCACGTTTTTTAATTCGTTTCATGATGTAATAGTTAAATGTAAAAAAACAAATTTAATAATTGTTATTAATTATCATTCATTATTTGTCGCATAATGAAAAAAAATATAGTTTTTATTGAATAAATTTCATCTGTTTATATTTCTAAGTTTTTAAGGATCATTATAAAATTAGAGTGT
>CAYFQI010000145.1:0-7543 GCA_964345135.1 uncultured Bacteroidales bacterium | reverse complement strand
TTCAGAAAAATTTATGCCTTGCATCTTATTCATTATATTTGTTTTTTGAAAGAAAATAATTAATAGAAGTCCCCTATATATAATTCTATCAATAAACGCAAGGGGAACAAAGCCATACACATGGTTAGCGCCTTATCTACCAAACATAGGCTTATACTGGGACAACAAAAGTACAACGAAAAATAAAATACAATAAAAGCCCTCCTAATTATCAGAGTATTCCCTGATTGTAGGCGCATTCGCTAATTTTCAGCGAATCGCTGAAATTTTTATCCCGGTTTTAAACATGGAGAAGTAAAATTTTTTCATGCGTTTGCCATGTAAGGGGACTTCTTCCTGGTAAAAAATCAAATCAATTCCTTACATAAAAAGCGCTTCATCCCTTATGAGCATGAGGATCGCCGAATGCGGGACAATAATATAACGTTCTTCTTTAAATGTTATGTAATAGCCATTGCTTTGTAAATATATTGCCATATCGCCTACTTCGGCTTGTAATGGGATGTATCTTACTTCTTCTTCATATTCTTCTTTCCATGCTTCATCTTCTTCCTGCATAACAGGCACAGGGTATCCCGGTCCAACTCTCATTACATACCCGCTATGCGCCTTTTCTTTCTCATGTACCCCGGGCGGCAGGTATAACCCAGATTTTGTTTTTTCCTGTTTGGTAGAGGGCTTGATCAAAACCCGTTCTCCGACCATGATGAATTTATTCAGATCTTTCTCTTCAATATTTAATGCCATAGATTATCAATGATTCAATAAAAGGACAAATATAATGAATTGTCAAAAACATGAACAATGAAATTCATGCTATTATTAGTAAGCTAATAAAATTATTGACTACTTAAAAATATTTATATTATTGAATCGTCAAAATATTATTGAAAATTTAATCAAAATAAAAAAAATCATTTTAATCCGGTCTCAACTGTTAAGGCGAACACTATTTTCATACCATATCTCAATCCATTTAAAAATTTTTAGTATATGATTTGCCAATAAAGAATAGGTTTTTCTTATTTTTATCAAAAAAAGAAACAGAATGGAGCAACAATACGAGTTTATAATAATAGGAGGCGGTACTGTAGCGGGATACACTGTAAAACAATTGATAAAAAAAGGAGTAAAAGGGAGTGATATATGCATTGTATCCAATGAATCCATTCCACCGATGAACCGTATTCTTCTTTCAAAGGATTATCTTGAAGGAAAATCCGGCGTTGACAAATTATTAATTAACCCTCCCGGATTTTATGAGGAACATAACATCTCCCTGTTACTCAACACTTCATGTACAGGTGTAAATTTTAACAACAAACGGATTACGCTCTCGAACAACCGTCATATAAGATATCATAAATTATTGATTGCAACCGGATCAAAATTAAGAACACTGAATATTCCCGGACATGATCTTAAAAACATTTTTTATATCCGCACGCACGAGCATGCAGATCAAATCAAAAAAGCTGCCGCCGGAGCTAAACAAGCTGTTGTAATCGGGGGTGGTTATATTGGTTCGGAAGTTGCAGCCACATTATATCATTTGGGTATAAAATTAACTGTTATTTTTCTTGAAGAATTTTTACTTGAACGAATCATGGGAAAGTCACTTGGTAAATTCGTGAACGATTATTACAAACATCATGATATTACATTAAAGCCAGCCAGTAAAATGGCTTCATTTGAAGGTGATAAATATGTAAAAGCTGTAATACTGGACAATGGCGAAAGAATACCGGCAGACCTGGTAATAACAGGAATTGGCTGCAAACCATATACCGATATTTTTGAAAATACAGAACTTACTACAGACAATGGCATTCCCGTGAATGAATATTGTGAAACAAATATTGACAATGTGTATGCAGCTGGCGACCTGGCCAAATATCCTGACCCTTATTTCGGAAAAACCAGACGGGAAGAACAATGGAAAAATGCATTTGACCAGGGAAAACACGTGGCCAATGTAATGACCGGTGAGCGAACCCAATACCAACATCTCCCCTATTTATTTTCCCAGGCATTTGATTTTTCTTATGAAATATTTGGCGACCCTACCGGTGCAGAACAAATAGTGTATCGTGGTAATCTTCAAAAACTTGATTTCGGAGCATTCTGGATATCTCAACATAATCTCATGGCTGCCTTACTTACCCGTAACAGACCAAAAAAGGAACGTAAAATTGTGCAGGAATGGATTACACGAGGGAAACAGATAGAAGTAGAAAAAATTAAAAATAGTGATACTCCTTTTTGATCTTTTTATTTTCAATATTAAGTTTTTGATTTATTTTCTTCGATAAGGCTTATCCCGGAATTTTTCAATTCCCTGAATTTACCAAGGTCGAAGCTGATTAAAGGACGGGGTTCCTGTTTTTTGGAGTTATTACATTGATCAATAAACAGGCTATCCTGGTTTGACGTTGTAAAATTCTCATCATCATCAAAAACATGTATAGCACCATAGGCTCCATCATATCCTTCTTTGATAATAACATTCCTGTTTCTCATCCGGCCAATAGCCTCGGTAAGTACATCATTTTGATATGTTGCTATAGTATCTATTGAATTGTTTAGCAATATGTTGAATTCACTTCCCGCTTTGTTTAATAACCGGCTGTATTCCTTAGCAACCCGTAGGGTATTGGGGCCTGTCTTAAATATTTCAGATAAAATTTCTTTAAGAGGAATTAATGGATAGAACGGGGCACGTTCATCCAGTTGAGATGGTATCCCTCTATCGGCTAATTCGGCAACCCTGTGCATAACACCCACGGTAACTTTTCTCCCGCACACCGGACATATCCCTTTATTTTCAAGGGTTTTTAATGGATCCCATTGTATATTGCATTTGCGATGGCCATCGTAATAATATTTTCCTTCCTGTGGAAAAAAGTCAATGGTTCCTTTAAAATGATCCGGGTCGCCTGTCTTCATTGCCCAGATAATATGCTCATATGATATTTCTGTTTCGAATACATTGGCATTCCGCCCGAGTTTTTCAGGGGAATGTGCATCTGAATTGGCGATTAAAGTATATTTATCTAAAAAGCTGCAAACCCAATTCATGGAAGGGTCTGATGAAAGGCCGGTTTCGACGGCATGTATGTGGTTGCTCAGGTCTTCAAAGCATTCATCAATGGTATTGAATCCTGATTTTGCTCCCAGAACTGAAAACCATGGTGTCCAGATGTGTGCCGGGACAAAAAATATTTTTTCAGAAACATTCAATGACAAGTCAAGAAGGTCTTTAGCGTCTAACCCCAGGATCGGGCGGCCATCGGAAGTGATATTGAATTTACGTGCATTTAGCTGGTGTTGCACTTGATCAACAACATCGAAATCAGGAGCAAATAAGACATTATGGACTTTCCGTACCGCCCCGTTTTTTTTATAAATATTGCTGATCTCAGCAGTCAGGATAAACCTGACATCCTGTTCTACAGGAATAAACCCATGAATTGCGTGATTAAGTTTGTATTCTTTTTTAAGTTTATACAGGCCCTGTTCTGCAGGTTCAAGTTTTTCTTTTAATTCCTTTATCCATTTAGGGTGGGTAAAATCACCCGTTCCTACTACTTTAATCCCTTTTACCCGGGCCCAGTAATCTAAATATTCAGGTACCAGCTCTTTACTTGTTGCTAAAGAAAAATGAGAGTGAATATGAAAATCGCCAATAAATTTACCATCCATAATCAAAAAGAATTGCAAAGCCCAAATCAACAGTCCAACCACTGTAATTAAATTCAACGACCCTGTCTAATTTATCCTGAAATATTTCACCCCCACTGGCCAATGTTATATTTTCTGTTGTAGTTACTTTACTGGTATATTTCATCTCGGGAATATTACAGAAACGGTAACCAAAATTGAGGCTAACAAGAACATTAACAATTACCTCGATATCAACGTTTACCATTGCTTCCATCATAATGCCATTTGATGCAAGGTCAACCATTGGATTTTGGATTTTTTTATACAGGTAATGGGGCATTTGAGCTTGTGCAAACCCTACTCCAAACGCCAGGTAACCACCAAAAATAAAATAACTTTGGCGATACGGACGGTAATTGTATCTTAAAGCAGCCATGACAGGGATTAAACGTCCCGATGTTTTCAGTTCATATCCATCCTGATTCAGGCCGCCTTCAAATAATTGTAAATACTCAACCTTCGGGCCGACTTCCACATCATTAAAGCCTATTCCTGCAAACATGCCCAGCTTATATCCCTCGGTTAACAATTCCGGTTCTTTATCATGTTTTGATAAATCTTTCATGTAATTATTCGGATAAAACATAGATACTGTTGAATATCCGCCGTAGACATGTATTGAGGTTAAGTTGCCGTATTGAGCTTTCAATGAAGAAATCAAAAGCAGGCCTGTAATAATGAATAATAAACATATTTTAATGTATCTCCAAAAATGAACCATT
This sequence comes from uncultured Bacteroidales bacterium, assembly GCA_964345135.1. Lineage (GTDB taxonomy): Bacteria > Bacteroidota > Bacteroidia > Bacteroidales > JBBRXJ01 > CAYMKE01. The sequence continues at coordinate 3,098 of CAYFQI010000145.1, read as the reverse complement.
ATTGCTTAAGCTTTAAATAAATATGATTCCCAAATTTAATAAAAAATTCCATATGTTATTCAATTGCAACTTTTTTACACGAGATAATTATAAACAAATGATCGTTAAAAAAATTATTTCTGGAAATAGGATGATTCAGCAAATTCACATAATTTTTCATACCATTGCGTTCCATATTTCCTGATAAGTGGTTCTTTTAAAAATTCGTAAACAGGAATTCCTTTTTTTATACCTTCTTCAATGGCTGAATTACAAATATCCCAATGGTCATAATTGACAGCATCGTATTCTTTGTTTTTTTTAATCCTTATAGGATACAAATGACACGAGAGAGGTTTCCTGAATTTAATTTTCTTTTCAATAAATGCTTTTTCGATAGCGCACAAGGTAATACCTTCTTCAAAATAAGCATACGCACATTCATCTTTTTCATTGACCAATGGTGTGACAATGTCACCATCTTCATCTTTAATAAATAATCCCTTTTGTTTAATGACTTTATGACCTTTGGGGCTTAAATATGGTTTTATTTTAGAAAAAGTTTGCTTAATGATGATGGTTTCTTCTTTTTCTAATGGGGCACCGGAATTACCATAAAAGCAGCAGTTTCCAAAACATTTTGCGAGATCACAACAAAAACATTTTGTCACGAGGTTATCACTTACAAGCGTATTGTCAATTTGCAACATGGGCATTTAGATTAATGCTTTCCCATCCATGGCATCAGGAATTTCCAATCCCATAATTTTAAGTAAGGTCGGGGCAACATCTGCCAATACACCGTCATTTATTTTGTCATATTTTTCAGATACTAAAATACAAGGTACCGGGTTGGTAGAATGAGCAGTATTTGGAGAGCCGTCATCATTAGCAGAAAAATCTGAATTCCCATGGTCTGCTATGATCAGGGAAATATAGCCCTTGGAAATAGCGGCCTGTATGACATCTTTTACACATTTATCAACGGTTTCAATGGCTTTAAGTATGGCATCATTTACACCAGTATGCCCAACCATATCACCATTGGCAAAATTCAGGCAGATAAAATCATGTTCTGCTTTATTTATTTCTTCTACAACAGCGTCTTTTACTTTATAGGCACTCATTTCCGGTTGCAAATCATAGGTTGCAACTTTAGGTGAGGGAATTAATATTCTGTTTTCATTGGCATATTCTTCTTCTTTTCCTCCGGAAAAGAAAAAAGTTACATGTGCATATTTTTCTGTTTCAGCAATGCGTAGTTGTTTTTTCCCGGCTTTTGCCAACACTTCACCCATGGAGTCGCTTATATCTGTCTTTTCAAAAATGACCTGGATATTTTTAAACGAGTTGTCGTATTCTGTCATGGTGAGGTAATACAAAGGCATGGTTTTCATTCCAAAGTCCGAAAAATCCTGTTGTGTCAGAGCGGTCGTGATCTGCCTCAGGCGGTCTGTCCTAAAGTTAAAACATACCACTACATCATCTTTTTGAATCGTCCCGATGGGTTTTCCCTGGTTATCTACATGCACAATCGGTTTTATGAATTCGTCTGTCACGCCTTCATCATAAGACTCCTGCATGGCACTTATCAAATCTGTTACAGGTTTTCCTTTTCCTTTCAGCATTAAGTCATACCCTTCTTTTACACGTTCCCACCGTTTATCCCTGTCCATCGTATAATATCTTCCGGAAATAGAAGCTATTTGCCCGTTTGAATGGTCAAGATGATTCATCAGGTTTTTCATATACCCGATTCCACTCCTGGGGTCAGTATCCCTTCCATCTGTAAGGGCATGAATAAACACCTTATCAAGGCCAAATTGTTTGGTCATATCACATAATGCATATAAATGCCCCGGTAATGAATGCACTCCGCCATCAGACACGAGGCCTATAAAATGAACGGATTTATTTTTGTCTTTGGCATATTGAAATGCGTTGACAATTTTTTCATTCTCAAAAAAATCGCCGTCTTCAATTGATTTTGTAATCTTAACACTATTTTGATAAACAACCCTGCCTGCCCCGATATTCATATGTCCTACTTCAGAATTACCCATTTGTCCTTCCGGCAATCCTACATCTTTCCCGGAAGCCGATAATTGTGAATGGGGGTATTTTTTAAGCAGGCTGTCAATAAATGGTGTATTGGCCCTGCTAATGGCATCCGACTTTGTTTTATTTCCAATTCCCCAACCGTCCAGGATAATAAGTATGGTTTTGTTTTGTTGCATTGCTTTTGATATTTATTTTCTAAAATGTAGGGCAAATATATTCAATTCTATAATATACTGTAACGTTTTTATTAAACAAGTCTTTGTAACCGGCAATTAAACTTATTGATTATACTCATTTTCAATATAATAAGGATTTCCTGTGATGGGTTTTTTAAAAACTTCAATAAGTACGCTGTCTAAGTTTACCCCCTCACAATTTACAGAATCTGTAATACTGATAATAGAATATATCACAGTATCTGATACTCCTGCTGTCCAAACCGGATACATTAACGGATAAAAAGCAGTATCCTGGGTAATTCCTGTAATGGTATCATTCGTCGTTAAATCCGAATATATCAAATCAAAAGGATTATTTCCACTGGTAAAATTTATTTGAAGCTGTGTATTACTTCCTTCACATACAGTATCAAAGCCGGAAACAGCAGATAATGTAGCAGTAATCTCCGGACAACTTTCACAACTTTCTATTGTAATGGTGGTGGGAGATATACTTCCTGTCATTGTACTTCCTGTATCTGCAATTCCAACAACCCGAACTTTATATCCCGATGCTAAAGTTAGTGGATCCGGTAAAATAGTAGTTATTTCCGACAAATAATCATCGCATACCAGCGATCTTCCTATTAAAGTGTCTTGTAACGTAGTTGGTGAAGAGAAATTACCCGATGCATCGGATAGTTCTACAATAAAATTATAATCCACAGGAACACATGACACAGAAGGGTTTCCTGATACCCAAGCAGCAATTGTATCTAAACCTTCTAAGGCGCCATCATGTCCATTACCTGTTTGATCTGTTAAAACAGAATTTCCTGTATCTACCATTGTATAAAGAGCCAATAAACCAGGTGTTGAACTTGAAATGCAACTATCCTT
>CAYFQI010000144.1:0-7612 GCA_964345135.1 uncultured Bacteroidales bacterium | reverse complement strand
GAAAAAGATAAACCTGATATCAAAGAAGAAAACCTAAATAGTGCAGATATTCCAAAGGATAAACAAGAAGCATTACAACAGGAAAAAGATATTCTGGAAGACAAATATCTTCGTTTATCAGCAGAATTTGATAATTTCCGTAAACGAACCCTAAAAGAAAAATCCGAATTAATCAAATCAGCAGGTGAAGATTTATTAATTAGTTTTTTACCTGTAATTGATGATCTAGAAAGAGCGAATGATTCTGTTCAGGAAACACAGGATATTGAAGCTGTGAAAGAAGGGATTAATTTGATTTATTCAAAATTCAAACAATTCTTAGAATCAAAAGGTGTCAAGGAAATTCCCGGGATTGGAGAGGAGTTTGACACAGATAAACATGAAGCCATGTCAAAAATAGCTGTTAAAAATAAAGATCAAAAAGGGAAAGTAGTTGATGTTTTACAAAAGGGGTATTATTTAAATGACAAAGTATTAAGATATGCAAGGGTTGTTATTGGAGAATAACAATATATTGTTTTAACCATAATTTTTTATTAATGGCCACGAAAAGAGACTATTACGAAATACTAGGAATTACAAAAACAGCTTCAAAAGCAGAAATTAAAAAGGCATACAGAAAGCAAGCTTTAAAATATCATCCGGATAAAAACCCGGGAGATAAAGAAGCAGAAAGATCATTCAAAGAAGCTGCTGAAGCCTATGAAATATTAAGTGATGACAATAAGCGGTCCCGATACGATCAATTTGGCCATGCAGGTGTTTCAGGCGGCGGATTTGGAAGCGGTGGAATGAGCATGGAAGATATTTTTAGTCAGTTTGGTGATATATTTGGTGAAAGTTTTGGAGGGTTTGGAAGCTTTTTCGGTGATTTCGGTTCATTTGGAAGAGGTTCACAAGGGGGAAATTCGTCTCCCAGGGGTTCAGATATCAGGGTAAAAATAAAATTAAAACTTAAAGACATTGAAAAAGGTATACATAAAAAAATAAAGGTTAATAAATACGGGAAATGTGATGTATGCAACGGGAGCGGTGCCGAAAATGCAGATGCTATTGTATCATGCAGGACTTGTAATGGTTATGGCAGGGTAACACGTGTATCAAATACCATTTTAGGCCAAATGCAGTCGACTTCTGTATGTCCGGATTGTGGGGGTAGCGGTAAAACAATCACGAGTAAATGCAATAAATGTCATGGCGATGGAATTGTAAAAAAAGAGGAAACAATTCCTATTGATATCCCTGCCGGGGTGACGGGTGGAATGCAAATGACTATAAGCGGAAAAGGAAATGCCGGAAGAAGAGGTGGAAGAAACGGAGATTTAATCGTGGTAGTAGAAGAAGAAAAACACCCTGACTTAATAAGAGATGGAAATGATTTGATATACAATTTATTTTTAAGCGTGCCGGATGCAGCAATCGGAAGACAATCCGAAATACCTACATTGAATGGAAAAGTAAAAATAAAAATTGATCCGGGCACACAACCTGGTAAAATTCTTCGACTTAAAGGAAAAGGAATACCACAGGTAAATGGTTATGACAAAGGTGATCTGCTTGTTAATGTTAATGTATGGATACCTAAAAAACTCAGCAAAGAAGAAGAAAAAGGGCTTCAGCAATTTAACAATTCACCAAATTTCCAACCCACGCCTAATGAAGATGAAAATAACATTTTTGAAAAAATGAAAGGATATTTCTCATAGTTTGTTTGACAGATAAGTGCTAAAAATATATCTAATAGCATGAGATATCCCAAGTCGCAGACTCTTAAATAGTGTCCGTCTATAAATCGGGTAGTTGAATTATAATGTTCAATAACGAAGTATTCGATGTCCCACAACGAGCGGTTTACTATAGTAAATGAGCAAATTTTGGGCAAGCATAACGAAGCCTGCCCCGTAAGAAAGTAATGACTGCATCGGGGTGAGCGGACATGATGGAAAAAACTCTAATTATATTTAAATGAAACATTTATATGAATAAAAAATAATAAAAACTTAATAAAAAATAATATTTAAAACATTTTATTTAAAAATAATATTTTATTTTTGTATCAAATTTTATTATCTTTAATAAAAAATTAATACCAAATTAATCATGACAAAACTTAGTTCAGACACGATTTTAATCCCGTGGGACTTTACCGAAGTCGCAGAACATGCATTAGAGCATGCATTAGTCATAGCCAAACATGTTCGAAATAACATTGCATTAGCACATATTATTAAAAATGATAAAGACAAAGAAGAAGCCCAAAAGAAACTTGAAGCCGTTGCTGAATCAATAAGTAAAAAAAATCACATCAACACCAAAGCGATCATCAGGAAAGGTGATATATTTCATACTATCAGCAACATAGCCACAGAAATCGAGGCTAATTTAGTAATCATGGGAACCCATGGTATCAAAGGGATGCAAAAATTAACCGGGAGCTGGGCCTTAAAAGTAATCGTCAGTGTAAGTGAAAAAATACCTTTTATCGTTGTGCAAGCCCCACCACAAAACAACAAATTTGAACGCGTTGTTTTCCCTGTAGACGTAAGGAAAGAAAGCCGAGAAAAACTTAACTGGGTATCGTATCTGGCAAAATATTATAAAGTAAAAATTGACATCTTCAAACGAAGTGATGCAGCTCTTCGAAAAGACGTAGATGACAATATTGCTTTTGCCAGAAAATATTTTAAAAGCCACAATTTAGATTATGAAATACATACATCAGAAGGAAAACAAAGTTTTCCTATTGAAACCATAGAATTTGCTAAAAAAGTGAATGCCGACCTGATGTTGATCATGACAACTAAAAACATAGGTTTTGCAGACTATGTAATGGGGCCCGACGAGCAATACATTATTGCTAACAGTGGAAAAACACCTGTCATGTGTGTAAATCCTAAACCACCTCAATACGGTAGTACCGGATATTCTGGCGGAAGCGGAGTATAAAATTTTTCTGACGTGCATGAAATTGTTTTTGCGACCAATAACTATAACAAAGTTAAGGAAGTCCAAAACATGATTGGAAAAGATTTCCAAATCTTAAATCTGAAAGATTTGGGATTGGGAAATATCGATATACCTGAAGAACAGGATACTCTTAAAGGCAATGCACTACAAAAAGCTAATTTCATTTATAAAAGATTTTCCATTCCCTGTTTTGCAGATGACACGGGATTAGAAATCAATGCACTTGACGGAAAACCGGGAGTATATTCAGCCAGATATGCACAAAATGATGTAAAAAATTCATCACAACCTGTCACCGATGCAAACGTTAATAAAGTACTCCGAAACTTAGAAAACAAAAAAGATAGAACGGCTCGTTTTAAAACGGTCATCGCTTACATTGAAAATAATAATAAATATTTTTTTGACGGGGTTGTTAGTGGAACCATAACTATTGCACGAAAAGGAAAAGATGGTTTTGGTTATGATCCTGTTTTCCAGCCCGATGGACATGATAAAACATATGCTCAAATGACACTTGAAGAAAAAAATCTCATGAGTCACAGGGCAATTGCTTTCCGTAAATTCGCAGGATTTCTTTTGTCAGAAACAAACTATATCTCCGAATAATGAAACTAAGCATAAGAAATAAATATTTTTCACGTTATTTATTTTAAACCCATTTAAAATGCGATTAACAAAGATATTTTTAATTTTCTTATGTGCCCTGGTATGGTTGCCTTCTCTAAAATCCCAAATAGCTATCGGTGAATGGCGGGACCACCTGTCTTACAGAAATGTAAAAAAAGTTATAGAAGCAGACAATAAAATATATGGAATCACGGAATCAGGTGCAATGTTATATTACAACAAAACGGACAATAGTTTGAATAAATTTTCAACGGTACATGGGCTGTCTGATATTGGTGTGATTTCAGGGAATTATTATAGTAATGACAAAACATTGGTTATAGGATATAAAAATGGCAATATTAATTTAATAAAAAAAAATAACATATTAACCATTAGTGATATAAAAGATAATCTACTTTTAGGTAATAAAAATATTAATAATATTTTTATACTTAATAACAAAGCTTACCTTGCTTGCGGATTTGGTATAGTTGTAATTGATCTAAACAGGAAGGAAATAAAAGAAACATACTACTTAGGAGACCAGGGGAGTAAAATTGAAATATTTGACATTACATACGATGAAAATCAATATTTATACGCTGCAACAAGGGAAGGCGTTTACCGTGCAGACATAAATAATCCTAATTTAATTGATTACAATAACTGGGAAAAACTTGATTTTCTACCCAATGCAGACAAATCTTTCAATCATATAACCTATTTTAACAATAACGTATATGCCAATTACGCCAGTAGTGTAGACACTGCTGATGTAATATACCGAATTACCGGAAATACATATGATGAATTTCATGCAGGTGAATATGGTAATTGTTTAGCACTCAAAACATGCTATAATACATTGGCCGTGATAACAAATGGAAAAGCTGATTTTTATAATTCAGACTTAGAAATAGAAAAAAGCAAATCAATATGGGATATACAAGATGCAATAAAGGATAATGAAGGTAGCTACTGGCTAGGAATGAAATGGAGTGGTCTATATTTGGACTCGTATAATGATTATAGAGCATATTACAGTGTCCCGGGGCCATTCATTTCCAGCGTGGTTGATATTTCTATTGAAAATAATATCCTATGGGCAGCAGGTGGTTCAAAGATGTCTCCATGGTCAAGGTATGGAGCATTTACTTTATCGAATAATGAATATACCAACATCAATTATTTAGAATTACCTGAATTATCCGGTGTATACAATATCTCTTTGGTTAAAATCGATCCTGCGGATCCATCGCATGCGTGGGGAGGATCGCATGGTTACGGAATTGTTGAATTTCGCAATAATGAAGTTGAAACGATTTATGATGAAACCAACTCGGTACTTAAAAATATTGAAGGATTTGATCATGGTTATATAAGGATAACAGGAATGGATAATGACTCTGAGAATAATTTATGGATTGTCCAATCAGAAGTAAAAGATCCGCTTCATGTTCATAAAGCCGATAACAATGAAATGATTAATATCTCATTTGATTTTCCCGGATTTGGTTTTAATCAGAGCAATGGCGAGTTAGTAGTAACAGATGACGACCATATATGGTTTATTTTAAAGAATGGATCCTATACAGGCATATTTTCATTTGACTATGGTGAGGATATTGAAGACGATAGCGATTACCGTGAAAAATTTTTCCATGTAAAAAATCAAAATGGGAAACAATTCAATAAAATACTAACATTAAATAAAGACATGGAAGGAAATATTTGGGTTGGCACTTCGGAAGGGCCTGTAGTTTACTACAATCCGGAAGAAGCTTTTTCAAGCAATGATTTTAAAGGCCAGCAGATATTGATCGCAAGAGATGATGATACTGATTTAGCCGATTACCTGCTAGGAACATCAAGTATTACCTCCATAGCTATTGATGGTGCTAACAGAAAATGGTTTGGCACACAATTTTCAGGTGCTTATTTAATTTCGGAAGATGAAGAAAAAGAAATCCAGCACTTTACAATGGAAAACAGTCCGCTCTTATCCAATACCATCTTGAACATTGAAATTGATCAGATTACAGGAGAAGTTTTTTTTGCTACTGATCAGGGAATGATCTCATACAGAAGCGATGCCATATCCGGCAAAGATGATTTCAGTGAGGTTTATGTCTTTCCTAACCCAGTAAGAGAAGATTATACAGGTCCGGTTACCATTACCAACCTGGTAGAAAATGCAAATGTAAAAATCACGGACATCAGTGGAAACCTTGTTTTTGAAACCACCGGCAAAGGAGGAATGGCTACATGGGATGGTGCCAATTTTTTAGGTGACCGGGTACATACAGGTGTTTACCTGGTATTTTGCACAAATGAAGACGGATCTAAAACACATGTAACTAAATTGTTATTTATACATTGATAATATTATATATCAAGAAATGTTAAACAAAATATATGCAATATCAAGAAAAAAAATACATCCGGATTTTTTAATAACTCTTATTGCAATATTAGGATATTTCCAGGTATCATTTTTAACGAATAGCTTAAAATGGGATATGATATACTCGTATCTCCCAAGGAAATTTTTTATTGGTGAATGTCTTAAAAATTGTATATACCCTCTCTGGTTACCATATATACAATCCGGATTTCCCTTGTATACAAATATCATTAGTGTTTGGTCTCCTCAAAACATGATCACGGGTTTTTTAACTGGCTATTCCAATTTAACACTTCATTTCTTTTTCATACTACATATTATAATTGCAGGTATTGGAATGAAATACCTGATTTCTCACCTTACAGGAAATAAAAAAATTGCTTTACTGGCTGGTATTTCATATATGTTTTCTGGCTTTTTTGTAGGACACATGCAACATATGAATTTTATTACAGGTGCTGCATGGATACCTCTTGTCATTCTATTTTATCTCAGATCGTCCAAAATTTTTTCTTTGAAAAATTTTCTTGCCTCCATTATCTTCTTTTTCCTCATTATTAATGATGGATATCCTACCATAACTATTATATTAGCATACACGATATTCATCTTATTCATTTTTATTAGTGCAAATTTTATACTTAAAAAATCTTATAATGCACTATACAATTGGATCAAATATAATTTAGCATTACTAATCACAGTGGTCATACTATCATTAGGCCAAATAATTGCATATATTGACGTAGCACCTTATATTGAAAGATTTTCAAAAGTTTCATTAGCATATACTTTTTTTCAGCCTTTCACCCCCCAATCTCTATTATCTTTTATATTTCCTTTTGCTACAATCAGCAATACCTCATTTTTTAAAACAGATATTTCAATGGCAAATATTTACATTGGACTATTTATGTTTATATTTTGTATTTATAAAACAAACGAAACTATATAATACTGTTTTGATTTTACTAATTATTGAAATGATTGCAGCCGTACAATTAAATATATATAGAACCGGTCTTTCACCAAAAAAACCACTGGAACTCCATCGAAAAATCAAAAAACTACCTGAAGGATTTCCTCTACCTTCAGATCATAATATTATTCAAAATACTCCCACATCATTACGTTTTATGAAACCTTTTACAAATGGAATGATCTTTTGTAAAGAATTCACACATGAAACATTCAGTCCGTTTTATTTTAAACAATACAGTTTACTCAACGATTCGTTTCCAGAACTCAAAGAAACCTCTATACATAATAAATTAGTATATCTTAGTGATAGTATAACCAATATCAAATGCGTCAAAAGCAATCCACCTTCAATAAACCACAACATCGTTGCATTCAATGACAGCAGCATGTATCAAAAGTTTAAAAGTGAAAATTTTCAGCTAACAACAAAAGATTCCATTAAAATTATACGATTCAATCCCCGTAAAATAGTAGTTAACACGCACACACGACAAAAAACCTTTATCAACCTATTACAAAGCAACTTTAAAGGTTGGAATGTTTATATTGACGGGAAGAAAGTACCGCATTATACTCGAAATATATTATTTATTAGTTCGCGAGAGGTGTGGGCCTAGAGACCCGGCAGTCCACGTATGTGTCAGACGG
>CAYFQI010000143.1:0-7715 GCA_964345135.1 uncultured Bacteroidales bacterium | reverse complement strand
AGATGGAGCTCGCCATGATGATATTTTATTGACTTTCAAATGACTATCAGGCATGAGATAATCATACCCGTGTGTGTCCTATTTTTTTGTCATGGCTCGGTTCATTTACCTTGAATCCCCTGGAGGATGAAGAAAATCAATTGCACCTTTATCGGGGGTACACTCGTGCATCAAACTACACACTCTTTTAAAACAATTAAACATTTAGCATAAGATAAGATAAAAGAGTTAAAATTCATTATATTTGCTCTTCATTTTTGATTTATAAATTATTTATGAGAGAAGAACTTGTTCATTTTATTATTGCCGGGATACAAGATAAAAAAGGGAAAGAAATAGTTGATATCCATATTTCGGAAATTGACAATAGCATTTGCGACCATTTTATTATTTGTCATGGCGACTCGAATGTACAAGTGAATGCTATTGCAAATTCCATAGAAAAAAAAGTTAAAGATCACTTCCATGAATATCCTGTACACAAAGAGGGGCATGGCAATTCATACTGGATCATTCTTGATTACTACGATATCGTGGTTCACATTTTTCAGCGTGAAGTCAGAAAATTTTATGCCATAGAAGAACTATGGGATGATGTAAAAAAAGAAAAAATAGAAAACTTAGTTTAAACATATGCCAGAAAAAGATAATCAAAACACACGAGAAAAGGAAGCTAAAAAAATTTTTCCTAACTCGAAAAATAATCAAGACAAGAAGGATAATAAGCCTCCTAAGCCCAAGATAAGTATTTATTGGATTTATGCTGCCATTGCCATATTATTCATTGGCATACAGATGCTCAACCTGGGTAACAACATGATTGAAATTACATGGAACAGATTTGAAAAACAGATGCTATCAAACCATGACGTAGAAAAAGTCGTTGTAATAAATAAAGAACGAGCAGAGGTTTACATAAAACCCGATAAAATAAGCAACGAGCGCTACAGTGATATCCAGGATAAATCGTTTAGCCCGAATAAAGAAGGTCCGCATTATTATTTTAATATTGGTTCTGTTGAGACATTCAATAAACAGCTGGAAGAAGCCCAAAAAGATTTTTCGGAACAAGAAAAAATTGTTGTTGCCTACGAAACCCGCAGGGATATATTTGGAGAACTCCTGGGATGGTTATTGCCCATCATCATCCTGGTGGTAATATGGATTATTATTTTCCGGAAAATGAATTCAAAAGCCGGGGGAGCTGCAGGAAACATTTTCAGTGTAGGTAAATCCAAAGCCAAATTATTTGACAAAGAAACATCTGTAAAAGTTGATTTTAGTAATGTTGCAGGACTGGAAGAAGCCAAAACCGAGGTCAAAGAGCTGGTTGAATTTTTAAAAGAACCGGAAAAATATACTCATTTAGGAGCTAAAATACCTAAAGGGGCATTATTGATCGGCCCCCCGGGTACGGGAAAAACATTGCTTGCGCGTGCTGCTGCAGGTGAGGCAGACGTTCCATTCTTTAGCATCTCGGGTTCTGACTTTGTAGAAATGTTCGTGGGAGTTGGCGCTTCGAGGGTAAGAGATTTGTTTAAACAAGCCAAAGAAAAAGCACCCTGTATTGTTTTTATTGATGAAATTGATGCCATTGGCAGATCCAGGGGGAAAAACCCAAATATGGGTGCCAATGATGAGCGGGAAAACACGCTCAACCAATTATTGAGCGAAATGGACGGTTTTGAACCCAATTCAGGCGTCATCATCATGGCTGCCACCAACAGGGCCGACATGCTTGATAAAGCACTAATAAGAGCCGGACGGTTCGACAGGCAAATACATGTAGAATTGCCTGACCTAAAAGAACGCGAAGAAATCTTTGAAGTCCATACAAAACCGCTTAAAACAGGAAAAGATGTGGACCTTATCTTCCTTGCAAAGCAAACGCCGGGTTTTTCAGGTGCAGACATACAGAACGTATGCAATGAAGCAGCGTTAATTGCAGGACGTAAAAAAAAGAAAACCGTCAATAAACAAGACTTTTTGGATGCTGTTGACCGAATCATTGCAGGGCTTGAACGAAAAAATAAAATAATATCAAAACGGGAAAAAAGAACCATTGCTTTTCATGAAGCAGGGCATGCTACAGTCAGTTGGTTCTTAAAACACGCACATCCCCTGGTGAAAGTAACCATTATCCCCCGCGGAAGATCGCTTGGTAGTGCATGGTATCTTCCTGAAGAACGGCAAATCACCAATAAAGCCCAGTTATATGACGAACTTTGTGCCAGCCTGGGCGGCCGGGCTTCTGAAGAACTGACATTCGGGGAAATATCAACCGGCGCTTTGAATGACCTTGAAAAATCTACCAAACAAGTGTATGCAATGGTAACTTACTTTGGCATGAGCGAAAAAATCGGAAACATCAGCTATTACGATTCTACCGGCAGAAATGAATATGCATTTACCAAACCATACAGCGAAAAAACAGCAGAAGAAATTGATAAAGAGATAAAACGCATTATAGATGAAGTATATAAAAGAGCAAAACAAATATTAAAAGAACATGAAGAAGGGTTGAAAAAACTGGCTGAAAAACTATTGGAAAGTGAAATAATATTCAAAGAAGACCTTGAACAAATATTCGGGGAAAGGCCTTTTGAAAACGAGAATGAAAACGAAGATACTCCTTTAATGAAAAAAGAAAATCAAACAAAACAACAAGCAGGGAAAAAAGAACAAAATAAAGAAAACAAACAAAACACGGGTAATAAAAAAAGCAACGAATAATATGGAAAAAGGATGGATGTTGGTTTGGACGGTGCAAAAAGAATACCTTGCTGAATTGATCAAAAAAATGTTAGCCGATCATGATATACAGGCTGTTTCTATTAATAAAAAAGATTCATCTTATACATCTTTCGGGGATATCGAAATATTTGTCAAAGAAGAAAATCATTTAAAAGCCCGCACCCTTATTAAAGAATTTGAAGAGTGAATGAATTTATTAAACGAACCATCACCGGTTCAGTCTATGTTATAATGATCGTTTTAGCGATCATTACAGGAAAACTTACCTTTTTTACTATTTACATGCTCCTTATGCTATGGGCATGTTATGAATTTTACAACCTTACTGTTACTTCTCCTTTTCTTAAAATTACCGGAATTTTATCAGGAGTCTTGTTATACACCTTCAGCCATCTATTTACTTTTGGATTCCGCAGCCTTTGGATTCTGATCTTATTCATTCCAATTTTTATCTCTGCCTTCTTATATTTCCTTTTCACGAAAAAGCACGAACAATTATTAAAAGAAATTGCATTTATCTTTTTCTCCCTGGTTTATATTGTCCTCCCGTTTTCATTAATCCATTATCTCGGTATGAAAGGGTATGACCACTATCATTGGAAAATTATACTGGGATTCATGATCTTGTTATGGATCAATGATACATTTGCCTATATCACCGGCTCTTTAACCGGGAAACATCCATTATTTCCTGAAATCTCACCTAAAAAAACATGGGAAGGCACCATCGGTGGCATATTGATGACAATCATTGCCAGCATCGTGTTAAGTTTTATAATGGACACGCTTAATACATCACATTGGATCTTTATTGGTTTTATCACCGGGGTATCCGGAACAATAGGCGACCTCACTGAATCAAAAATCAAACGCCATTTAGCTGTTAAAAACAGTGGATCGTTTTTGCCCGGGCACGGGGGCATGTTAGACCGGGTAGACAGTATGTTAATTGCACTTCCATGCGTTTTTTTATATCTCTATTTGATTCAGAATATTATTTAATTTTACCATCAATACAAACCAGGCCATGACTGAAATATTGTCACGCTCACCGAATGATTATCAAAGGGAAAGAAAGATGTAAAGGATTTATATAAAAATTATATATATTTTAAAAATATTCACTCGTGTAAACTAAAAAATAATCGTTTTTATCAAAAAAATGATTATTTTTCCTGCCTGTTTTCAAGAAAAACAGAAAAAAGCAAATAAATGAACTTTTCTAAAGTTTTAAACTTCGGAAAAGTTATCGGGAAAAGCAGGACTTAAACGCTAAAATATAAATATATGGCGAGTTCCCTATAGCCATTAAAAAACTAAACAAATGAAAATACATCAAGAGGGTTACAAAATTTGCATTGTAACATTTATAAGCTTAATCATTATAAATGGAATTGCATTTAATTTGTTCCCGAAATATACTTTTGTCCTGTCCCTTCTCTTGCTTCTTTCTATATTCATAATCATATTGTTAGGTTTCTTTTTTTATAAACCCGCCCGTGCATTACGTTTCGATAAAAATAAAATATATTCTCCTGCTGACGGAAAAATTGTAGCAATAGAGGAAACAAATGAAGATGAATACTTCAAAGAACAAAGAATACAGGTCTCCATTTTTATGTCTATCTGGAATGCACATATAAACTGGTCACCCGTGGAAGGCCTGATAAAGTATTATAAATATCACCCCGGGAAATTTTTAATCGCAAGAAATCCAAAATCATCTCATTTAAATGAACGATCGACTCTGGTTATTGAAACAGGGCCGAACATTCAGGTCATGGTCAGGCAAATTGCAGGGATGGTAGCCCGGAGGATTGTAACGTATGTTACCAGTACAGGCCAAAAATTTACACAGGGAGAAGAATTGGGTTTTATTAAATTCGGCTCGCGGGTAGATATACTTTTACCCCTGAACACCCGGTTAAATGTTAAAATCGGTGATAAAGTCAGGGGACGCAAAACAACAATTGCCACGATCATCTGAATGCATCCGGTTTGTTTACTCCATAATAATCTTAAACAGTGGTTTATATCCTTTCACTTCTCCGGAATTATTATATGTTTCATAACCCAAAATAACAGAGTGGATTTTCTTGTACATTGTCCCTGTAGAAAAATTATAATACCAATCTTCCTTAAATTGCATTTTTCCTATATGCTCTCTTTTGTACTCTTCATCAGCCTCAATTTCTTTTATCTCTTCAACAGATAACAATGTATTGGAGCTAAAATCATACACTTTAAAGGTGTTGTTATAAATATTTTTAAATAATTTACTCAGGAAAGCCTGTTTGTTTAATCCTTTGAGGCATTCATTTTTCCACTTGTTGTTTTGGTCCGGGTTTTTTATGATCACGTCATAGATGATCGAATCAGCAAATAAGTAGGCCCCTTTCATACTGTCCGAAATTTGGCCTGCCACCTCCGGTGAAACTTCTTGTAAAGACCTTCCTCGTTCTTTTAAAGGCACATCTTTTTTTACTTCATTTTTACATGCTGTAAAAACAATCAGAAAGGAAAGGGTTACGGTTGTTAAAATTAATTTTTTCATTTTGTTTTTTCATTTTAAAAATGTTGATTGATTTTTTATCATAATTTTACCATACTACCTGTTGAAACTTAGTTTTTGGCCTTTATATTGTCTGTTAATGAGCCCCTTATCATATACCAAAAACCCATTTATCCATGTATTTATAACGGACGACCGGAAGCTGGCCCCTTCAAAAGGAGACCAGTTGCATTTATAAAGTATATTCTCTTTATTTACAGTCCATTTACGTTTAAGGTCCACCATCACCAGGTCAGCAAAATACCCTTCACGGATATAGCCCCTGTTTTTTATTTTCAGGATATCAGCAGGTGCGTGACACATTTTCCGGACGATTTGTTCAAGCGAAAAAACACCCTGAAAATAGTATTCAATCATAGCATGCAGGCTATGTTGAATCAGGGGCATTCCGGAAGGAGCATTTAAATAATCCTGTTGTTTTTCATCATAAAGATGGGGTGCATGGTCTGTTGCGATCAAATCGAGATGATTGTTCCGTACTGCTTCTATCAATGCTTTTTGATCTGCTGTACATTTGATTGAAGGATTTACTTTTATGAGGTTTCCTAATGTATTATAATGATATGCATTAAATGATAAATGTCCTGTACATGCTTCTGCAGATAAAAATTTATTTTTCACTTTCTCGTTTTGAATCAAGGCACATTCCTCCCTGGTTGTAACATGCAATAAATGCAATCGGGCCTGATATCTGCAAGCCATTTCAATGGCATATTCAGATGCTTTCATGCATGACTCCCTGCTTCTTATATTTATATGTTCCCGTGGAGGAATTGCCCCGTGGTATTTCCCGGAATACAGTTCAATATTACGTTGAATACTATCATTGTCTTCTGCATGCACCATCACCGGCACATTCGAATTTTTCAATAACATTTCAAATGCAGCACTGTCTTCCAATAAAAGATCGCCTGTAGAAGCGCCCAAGAATACTTTGACCCCGGGAATATCGCTGGGGGGTATTTGCAGTAACCATTCAGTATTATGGTTCGTGGCCCCGGGATAAAACGCATAATTCGTAATTGATGACTCAGAAGCGCATTGATATTTATTGCACAACAATTCATTTGATATAGTGGGTGGATTGGTGTTGGGCATTTCGCAAACGGATGTAACTCCACCGGCAGCAGCAGCGGAAGATTCTGTAGACATGTCTCCCTTATGAGTCAACCCTGGTTCACGGAAATGTACATGCATATCAATAATGCCAGGCAATAAATAGTTTTCATTTCCATCGATAATTGGTATGCCCCGAGGAATGTTGCATGAAGAATTTTCAGGGAATATTTCTGCTATATATCCATCCCCAATCAGAATGCTGCCTTTGAAACATGCGCCTTCATTAACGATATGTATATTTTGAATAAACCAATGATTCATGTTTTTTTACGTAAATTTTCACGTAAGACATTTAGGATTAAGAGAAACCAATACCAGTTGGGTAAAGCGGGACACGGGGCTTTTCTAATTCTCGTCATGCTCATTCATTCGTTTGGAATACTTTTTGAACAAACTTCGAAGCCTCATACTCAACACGCCAACTAATGCTTCATTAAAAATTCCTTCACTCATTTTTGACTCTCCCTGTTTACGGTCAGTGAAGATAATAGGGACTTCCACGATATTAAATCCAAGTTTCCATGCCGTGTATTTCATTTCAATCTGAAATGCGTACCCTTTGAATTTGATTTTATCTAAGTTAATAGCATTCAACACCTTTCTGGAGTAACATTTAAACCCTGCAGTCGTGTCTTTAATATTCATTCCTGTAATTAAACGAACATAAATTGAAGCGAAATATGACATAAGCACCCTGCCCATTGGCCAGTTCACCACGTTCACCCCGGATTTATAACGTGAACCTATTGCCAAGTCTGCTCCCTGGTTTACGCAGGCATCATATAACCGGATTAAATCATCCGGATTATGTGAAAAATCAGCATCCATTTCAAAAATATACTGGTACCCCTGTTCAAGCGCCCATTTAAACCCTTTTATATATGCAGTGCCCAGGCCTATTTTTCCTTCCCTTTCTATCAAATAAAGCCTTTCAGGATGCTTCTTTTGAATTGATTTAACAACATCTGCTGTTCCGTCGGGAGAGTTATCATCTATCACCAGTACATGAAATCGGCTGGTCAACGAAAAAATTTTTTCAATGATCCCCTGAATGTTTAAACCTTCATTATACGTGGGTATGACTACAATACGCTCTTTCAAAATATATAATTTTTCTGTTTATTTTAGCTTGTTGATTATTAATGTATAAAAATAAATGAATATTTTTAAAAATAAAATAAATCTTATTTTTTATTTTTTATCACAACACAACCATTTAAATTTCAATAGAATAAACCAAAAAACAACCCAAAAGGTAACATAAATCACC
>CAYFQI010000142.1:0-7768 GCA_964345135.1 uncultured Bacteroidales bacterium | reverse complement strand
CCTACATGAATGTTTTTATCTAATAGCACATAACCTGTTTTAATTTCAAATTTATCTATCATTACTATAGAATCGGCTTTATGAAATTTAAAAAATACATTATTATTTTTTAATTCAATAATAGTATCTGTTTTTTGGGGATAATGTTGGTTTTTTGACATTTTTTTAGATATAGTAACATTTTTGAATTTATCCTGCACTCCCTTTAACGTGAGAGGAAATTGTAAAGCATCCTTTACAAATTTTTCATTAATATAGTAATTATCAGAATCGTCTTGTACTATATTTGTCTTTGTCTCTGTTACATTACACTTAAGCATAATCATACAAAATGAAAAAATTATAAATATTTTCATAATCAAGGTTTATTTATATAAGCTTGTTTTGTTTTAAAGTCTCTAAGAAAAGCATCAAGTAATCTATATACACAAATTTCATCTTCTTTTGGTAAACTTTGGATATCTGTAATTTTTTTCACTAATGTTTTTTCTAACATGGCATCTGAGCTACCTACTAAATAATCTAAAGAAACATCAAGGGCATCTGCTATTTTGGTAGCGGTATCAATAGATGGTTTAATTTCATTTCGTTCATATCTTCCGATAGTTACAGCAATGGTTCCAACCCTTTTAGATAGTTCCTCCTGAGATATACCTTTTTTCTTTCTGGTCAAAGCCACATTACTTCCAAAAGACATCGTAAGTGCTGTTTTAAAATCGTTAAAATTAATTTATTTACAAAAATACAATACTTATTTGCTATATCAAAATTAAAAAAGATTTGTTTTTTTCAATCCCCCCCTACTAGTCCAAGTCTTCGCCAAAAATAAAAATACAACCTGGTTCAAGTCTTTTTGACTTGGACCTTCGCTGATTTAAGTTTGCAACCAAATCTTTCAAATGCATTAAAAAAGCAATAACCAATACACTATCCCAATAAAATCAGGAGATAGGATGATTTTATCGGGCTTTTGTTGGTTTAAGAAGCATAGGCTTTCTTTGCCTTATAATCTCTTAGATATGCGCCAATAAATTTAACTACTACCTTTTGTTCATCTTCGGGGAGTTCTTCTACTTCCCGGAATTGTTTTAATAAATCTGCATTTTTAAGTGTTGCTTTTGCTTTTTCGTCTGTATTACCATTAATGAGATAATCGACAGAGGTATTAAGTATCATTGCAATTTTATTAAGAATGTCAGCAGGTGGCTGTATCCCTTGATTTTCATATCTGCTGAGTTGAGCTTTTGAAATACCTATTTCTTTAGCCATATTAAGCTGGGATATATTACTTGCTTTTCTGAGCCCCCCACTAGTCCAAGTCTTCGCCAAAAATAAAAATACAACCTGGTTCAAGTCTTTTTGACTTGGACCCCTCTTCTTTGCCGTATTTGAATTTGCACATTCCACGGAAAAGTATTTTAAAAACCTACGAATTTTCGTAACATGTTGATTAGTAGTTGAAATTTTAAAAGGAAGATATATTCGACAGCGTGAATGAACTTAAAGCAGCCTGGCCTGTTCTGGTAGTACTTGTATAGTTTAATTGTTTCTTTAAACTGTGGCCAAACCAAGCCCTGCTCCCGCAAGTTTGTGACTTGTGGGAATAAAAGCAAAGTTAAATAGGAGTGGTAATGTATCTGCAAAGTTTATTCACAATAATTTTTATTATTAAAGCGGAACTTACTATGATAAATTGAGAAATAATAGGGCTTAGATGAAATTTTTTTATGATTCTGTAGCTACATACTTATTATATCCTCTATTTTAATGTAAAAAAAAATTGTCATTTCCGTTTTAATTTCATTTAACTCAGGAATCATGATTTTTTTTTTAAATAAATAAAATTTATATATTTGCATCGTGATATTTGGTATTCTTGTGTTCTCCGAATACAGGAATAAAAGGGAATCCGGTGTAAAACCGGAGCTGTACCCGCAGCTGTAATCCTGTTCCCATGCAAAATGGGAAAACGCTTTTAATAATCCCCTTACCACTGCCCCAAATGGGGTGGGAAGGTGTTAAAAGTCAGGAAAGCCAGAAGACCTGCCTGATATCATCTATGAATGAATAGCTTTCGGGGTAAAAGGCTATAATGATTGAACATCATTTTATTACCTGGAATACAAGCTAATATTTCACTCATGGTTTAATAACTGTAAAACAGGGAAAACTGTGTATGAATAAAAAGTACGTGAGCATATTATTGTTCTGCTTTAATGCTGCCATAGTTGTAGCTCAGCATGATACCATAGGGTTTCAGCGGGATATAGAACAAGTGACCGTGAAATATAAGCGGGAGGCATTTACTCCCGGGAGTCGGATCGAAAAGATAAATAAAATGGCTAAGCTTCAACATGATAATTTGTCTCTCGGGGAGGCACTTCAATTGAATAGTTCCATTTATTTAAAAAGTAACGCATCTGGCATGTCAACCCTTAGAATGCGGGGGACCACGGCAGACCACACGGCCCTTATTTATGGTCCCGTCAATCTCAATTCCCTTACCCTGGGACACTCCAACTTTTCTAATATTCCCATGTTTTTATTTGAAAGCATATCGGTACATAAAGGAAGTAACAGCAGTATATACGGTTCAGATGCAATGGCCGGGGCTATTCGCCTTGATACAGACCCGGCCTGGACAAATGGAATTGCTTTGACGCTGCGCCAGGATGCCGGAAGTTTTAACGACTTTTTTTCAGGTGGGAAGTTTTATTTTGGTAATGGGAAATGGGAAAATAAGTTCAAAGTATACAGGCGGCACGATAAAAATAATTTTCCCTTTGAAAACACGAGGGGAGGATTTGATTTTGAAACAAGAAAATTCGCAACAGACATACAAATCAATACAGAATTATTGAATTATGGAATTCTGAACGAGTTTAATTATAAAATTGATAACATGTCTTTCATCCGGATGGTGGGATGGTATGAAAACAATTGGCATGAAATCCAGCCAAATATGTCCACCACGCATAAGCATCAAAATTCTCCGAATGTAATCGACAATGAAATATTTAACAAGCACATTCGTGGCTTTGTAGAATATCAAAGAAAGAATGCAACAAGTTCTCTCGAGACAAGCCTCGGTTATGTTCTTGATGATCAATTGCAATCTGGTGATAATATTAAAACCAATCGGGGCGTTTCGCGGGCCAGGTTTATAAGAGTAATCCCTGAGTTGAACGGGCGCATTAAATTGGGAGGTAAATATGTTTATATGGTTCCCGATGTATATGCATATGCAAAAGAAGATATCAGGGAAGAACACCGCGGAGATATTTTTGCAGGGTATATACAGGACATATTTAAAAATAGCTCTGTCGCTGTCAATATCAGGAAACCGTTTGTCTCCGGGTACAGGTCAATATGGTGTCCTTCTGCAGGGCTGAACATGATACTCTGGAGCAATGCTTCTCAAAGCATCAATACAAAAGCTTCCTGGGGTAAAGGATATAAAATACCGACATTGAATGACAGGTTTTGGAAAAGGTTGGGAAATCCGAATCTTAAACCAGAGGAAAGCAGTAATTATGAACTGGGGACAGGCTACACCAGGTATACAAAACACGTAGATGTGAAAATGGAAATAACAGGTTATTATCTGTTTATAGAAAATTTAATTGCGTGGACCCCGTATGGTGATGGATGGCATCCCGTGAACAAAGATACAGTGATCAATAATGGGGCTGAGTTTTCCTTTTTTTCTACCATCCGGGTCAACAAAGTAAAAGTAAACGTGAAACAAAACTATTCCTATACCCGTTCCAGGGTGTTGGAAGACGGGAAAATACGTGAACAGCAAGTATATACACCAAGGCATCTGTGGGGAACGAACCTGGATATTGAATATAAATCATGGAGACTAAGCCCATCCGTTTCATATACAGGGGAACGAATTTATATTCATGGGAAAGACCCTCTTGAAAGCTATACCCTCGTGAGCATTAACGTGGGGAAGAATATTTCATGGGATGATGATCTTCATAAATTATCTATACAAGGCAGTGTTTACAACCTGTTTGATATTGCATACCAGAATTGGAACAACTATGCAATGCCCGGCCGGTCTTACAGGTTGAATCTGATATATACTTTTAATTAATTTATTAACAAAAAAATCAAAACAAAATGAATTTACTTAGAACCAGATTTTATTTAGCTCTCATGGCATTGTCCATGATCTTTGTTGTTGCTTGTGAGAAAGAAAAAGATGAAAATGAGGATAATGAAACAAAAACACAAGGCAAAGTGTACATCATTAATTATGGGAACTTTGGATCAGTCAGTTCAACCGTGGACATTTACTCGGAAGATGACCAAAGTATCGATACTAACGCCTATGAAAGTGCAAATGGAGTAGCCTACAGTTCAAATGCACAGAGTTTTGCAATATATAATAGCAAAGGTTTTTTTATGGGAAACGAAAGTGATAAAATTGATATTGTTAATGCTAAAACGCTCGAACAATCAATAAATCCAATAGAAACTGACATTATAAAACCTCGTTATTTTGATGCAAAAGATGGAAACGGTTATATTTCATGTTGGGGAACAATAAGCGATTGGACTGTAGTGGCAAATTCTTATATTGCTAAATTGAATATTTCAGATAATATAATATCTCAAAAGATTATGTTACCCGGCGGCCCCGAAGGAGTCATCATTGAAAACAATAAATTATATGCTGCTTTAGAGTTTAGGGACAGCGTGGCCGTGATCAATCTCGACAACCATTCCATTAGCTACATTGAAACGCCGGCTATTCCACAACATTTTGTAAAAGGCAAAAATGGTAACCTGTGGGTTTCATTGGTGAGCACCTATTCAGACCCTGCACCGGAAGACAGTCTTGGAGTGGGCATTATTGATCCTGCTACAGATAAATTAACAGGCCGTGTTTCCTTTAGTGGTATCTCCGGGGATGGCCAAATGGCGATTAACAGTGACAAAGACAAAATCTATGTAATGGGAAAAGCAGCATTCCCGGGTACTGCATCCAGTGTATATGTAATTGATGTTGCAGGTAAATCTATTGACCAGTCTGCATTGATTTCCGGTGATAACTTCAATGGAATCGGCTGCCATCCTGAAAGCAATAACATTTACGTGTTAATCTCCCCGTCATTACAGGAAACAGGATCATTGAAGGTGTATGATAACCAGGGTACACTTCTGGATACAGAGGAAACAGGAGTTGCTCCGCAGGAAGTCGTGTTTTATCAGGAATAATGTAAAACTATGAAATTTGATAACAAGTAATTATAAAAATAAATGTCCAAAATCATTTTCATTACCGGGGGACAACGGTCCGGTAAAAGTAAATATGCACAGCGGCTGGCAGAAGAATTATCTGCCAGCCCTGTTTATATGGCTACATCCAGGGTATGGGATACTGATTTCAAGGATCGTATCGCCTGCCATCAGGATGATAGAGGCGAACAATGGACGACCATAGAGGAAGAAAAACGCATTAGCAGGCATTCATTAAGAGGGAAGACAGTGCTTTTGGATTGTATTACCTTGTGGTTGACGAATTTTTATTATGACTCCGGGTATGACCATGACAGGGCATTGGAGGAAGCCAAAAAAGAATGGAATACTTTTATTCAACAGGATTTTACCCTGATAGTGATTAGCAATGAATTGGGCATGGGTGTTCACCCACAAATGGAAACAGCCCGAAAATTTGCAGACATGCAGGGGTGGATGAACCAACATCTGGCTCAACGTGCGGATAAAGTCATCTTGATGGTATCGGGAATTCCGGTGACGATTAAAGAAGTATGATGTTTTATTTGTTTAGACAAGTAGATATTATCTTTTAAAATATTATTTTTAGTCATTTAAAGGTATAGCAATAATGGAACAAGAATTACAACAAAAGATAGATTTAAAAACAAAACCACCCGGATCATTGGGTATTTTAGAAAGCATAGCGAAAAAAACAGGGCTTATTCAACAAACCCTTACCCCAACTCTAAATAATCCATGTATACTGGTATTCGCTGGCGATCACGGTATTGTTGATGAAGGCGTGAGCCCGTTTCCAAAAGAAGTCACCTTTCAGATGGTCATGAATTTTTTACATGGCGGTGCAGCCATTAATGTGTTTTGCAGGCAGAATAATATTGGACTTCAAGTGGTGGATGCAGGTGTAGATCATGATTTTCCAAGGGATACCCAAAATCTTATTCATGCTAAAATAGCAAAAGGTACGCGTGATTTTCTTAATGAACCGTCCATGACAATGGAATTATGCGAACAAGCCATCGAAAAAGGAAGGCAACTCGTTAGGGATAAACATGATGAAAACTGTAATATCATTGGATTTGGTGAAATGGGCATTGGGAACACGTCGGCTGCTTCGCTAATTATGCACAAAAGCACGGGAAAGCCAATACAAGAATGTACGGGAAGAGGTACCGGGCATGATGATAAGGGCCTGGATAAAAAAATGAATATTTTATCACGGGCAGCGGAAAAACATGATGTCACGGAACCAATGGATATTTTAGCCACCTACGGGGGATTTGAAATTGCCATGATGACAGGTGGAATGCTTGAAGCCGCTAAATGCGGCATGGTGATTATGATGGACGGGTTCATTGCCACCTCTGCTTTGTTGATCGCCTATCAATTGGATTTAAATGTACTGAATAACTGTATTTTTTGCCATCAATCTGATGAAGCAGGGCACGGGGTCATGCTTGAATACCTTGGCGCAGAACCGGTTTTGAAATTAGGTATGCGGCTTGGAGAAGGAACTGGTGCTGCTGTGGCATTTCCCATTATTCAATCTGCTGTAAACTTTTTAAATAAAATGGCAAGTTTCGAAGATGCAGGAGTCAGCAATAAAGAATGAGAGAATAGTGGATTTGGTAATGATTTTTATATAATAAGTGAAAAAAGAAATTAAAATATTCTTAACCGCTTTACTGTTTTATACCCGTATTCCTGTACCGGCTATCGTTGGATACACGGATGATTTGTTGAACCGGGCCACCAAATATTTTCCTTTGATCGGTTTCGTGATTGGAGGCATTGCAGCCATTATTTTTTGGGGGTTTCAATGTATTATTCCCGCACATATAGCCCTCGTTTTTAGTATGATCGCTTCGATTTTTTCTACAGGTGCTTTTCATGAAGACGGGTTTGCCGATTTTTGTGACGGAATGGGAGGAGGAATGGATCGGGAATGCATACTTACCATCATGAAAGATAGCCGCATCGGAACGTATGGAACCATCGGACTAGTGATGATACTGGCAGTGAAATTCAGCCTGCTAATCCACCTGCCAATCATTAAATTGCCCATGATTATATTAACGGGCCATATCATTAGCCGGTTTATACCTGTTGTCCTCATCTTTACAAGTCATTATGCACGAGAAGATATGACTAGTAAAAGCAAACCCGTTGGAACAAAAGTACGAAAAACAGATTTTTTAGTGGCACTTTTATTTTGCCTCCCTGCCGGTTTGTTAATGCCATGGAAAGTGTGGCCTGTATTTATTATAGTGATGGGTGTTGTATTTTTAAGATTTCGTCAATATATACATAAAAAAATTGCAGGATATACAGGAGATGTCCTGGGTGCTTTACAACAAATAAGCGAAATTGTATTTTATTTATCTATTTTGATTATAAACAGATGAACCGAGCCATGACAAAGTTTTTGCCACACGATTTATCCCGTATTTTAATCGGGACGCGCATGATTATAAAAGGTTCTTATACGCCGAACTGCCGGATTAACTCAATTAAC
>CAYFQI010000141.1:0-7773 GCA_964345135.1 uncultured Bacteroidales bacterium | reverse complement strand
TTATAGACAAACACTAATTAATAGATTACCAAAATACAAATATTTTTTTAAAACTAATAATATCCTGCGATTTTAATAGTACATATTTATAAATATAGTTTTTTCTAAGTGTTAAAAAGCTTTTCATTTTCACCTTTTTCCATTGATTTGGTGTATCCAACGTCTTCCAATAGTTTGTTTTGTTTTGCAGCATGAACTGCTAACTGGTCGCATATTTCATTTTCCTTGTTATTGTTGTGGCCTTTTACCCACTGGATATTTACATCATGTTGACGATATATTTTTAAAAAGCGTTTCCATAATTCGGGATTTTTTTTCTTTGTGAATTTTTTGTTTTCCCATGAAAATATCCAGCCTTTGTTTACAGGGTCAGCTACATATTTTGAATCTGTATACAATGTAATCTTGCATGGTTTTTTTAATGATTCGAGTGCAACAATGGCTCCCAGTAATTCCATCCTGTTATTGGTTGTTGTTTTATAACCCTGGGATAATTCTTTTCTGTGTTCCCCGTATTTTAAAACAATTCCATATCCTCCCGGGCCGGGATTTCCCCTGGATGCCCCATCTGTATAAATAATAACCTCTGGCTTCATATATTAATTATTTAATAATATTCATTTCATGGATCAATCTATCAGCCCCGGCGAATTTATCTATTATGAATAAAATGTAACGGATGTCTACATTAATACATCGTTGTACATCTTTCATATAATAAATATCTCCGCACATGGATTCCCAATTCCCGTCAAATGCTGTTCCAATCAGTTCGCCCCTGGCATTTAAGACAGGACTCCCGGAGTTTCCTCCTGTAATGTCATTGTTCGTGATGAAGTTGACAGGCATCTGTCCTCCTGTTGCATATTCTGAATATTCTTTTTTATGATAAAGTGTTGTTAGCTTTTCAGGCACGTGAAACTCATTGTCTGCAGAGTCTTTTTTTTCCATCACTCCTGATAGTGTCGTGTAATGATTATAATATATGGCATCCCTGGGACTATAATCCGATATTTCGCCATACGTTAAACGCATTGTAAAATTAGCATTGGGATAAAATATCCTGTTTTTTTTCATTTGTTTCAGCCCTTTTACAAAATATCGTTCCCCTTTTTGTTCGTGTAATTTATACTCGTAAAATTTATCCTTTAAACGGCCAAGAGTTTCGGTTATTTGCCTGGCAAGGGTAAAGGCAGGGTCAGATTGTAATGTATTGGTATCAGGATTGTCAAGAAAAAGGTTCAATTTTTCCCTGGAAGAAAAAATTGAAGTGCTATATAATTTGTTTATATATGATTTCAACGAGTCAGGCCCAAGCGTGTCATAGTCATTTAAAATACCGGGTAAAAACTTTGATGGTACATTTTTCATTAGCAGGGGGATGGTTGCAAGTGCTACTTTTTTATCAACCTGCGTGTCATATTTTTCAAATGAACGTGTTAATTGATTTTTGTAATTAATAATGAATGTTTCTAATTCTTCTTTTTGGATGGAGTCCCGGGTTAAAAAATCATGAAACGGCAAATATTCAGATGCGATATTTATGATATCAAAACTTTTTGTTAATACTTCTTTAATGTATTGAATTGCGTTAATGTATGGGCGTTGATTTTCTTCTGCTTTATTGATTATTTGCAGTGCATTTCTGAATTCCTTTTTGTTTTTCGCCCATTTTGTGAATTCTTGTTCTAATTCTTTTCGTTGTTGCAGGATGTTTTCCTCTTTAAGGCATTTTTTTTGTCCTATAGAATATTTATAGTAATTGCTTGATGTTGCATATTTAGTTGCATATTTTAGTTTTATTGTATCATTTTTTTCCATTGCATTTTTCCATATTTCCTGTCGTGTTCCTCTTATCAGGATTCTGTTTGGATGTACGATTTTGAGCAGGCTCCTGATCTCGTAAGATGTCATGTAGCGGTTTGTGCTTCCCGGGTAGCCAATTACCATAGTAAAATCACCTTTTTGTATCCCTTTTAATGAAATAGAAAAATAAGATTTTGTTTCCAGGGGGATATTGTCTTCATTATAATCAGCAGGTTCTCCTTCAGGATTACAATACACCCTGAAAAGAGAAAAGTCCCCGGTATGCCTGGGCCATGTCCAATTATCCTTGTTGCCCCCGAATTTGCCTATGTCTTCAGGTGGTGCACCAACCAAACGTACATCTTTATAT
Source organism: uncultured Bacteroidales bacterium (assembly GCA_964345135.1). Lineage (GTDB taxonomy): Bacteria > Bacteroidota > Bacteroidia > Bacteroidales > JBBRXJ01 > CAYMKE01. Next base: position 5,597 of record CAYFQI010000141.1, on the reverse strand, counting down.
ACTTTATAAACAGATAGATAAAATTGACTGCCCTTGTAGAATTGTTCAACTTCTGCTTGCAGATAATCTTCCGTTTCGGCTTCGCTTTCAATTTTTTGACTTATGTTTAAAATTTTTTCTTTACGTTCCTTCTCTGTCATGGTATCAGATAGCGCTGAGAGGATTTGATCTGTAACGTCTTCCACGTGTTCCAGGAATTTTACATTAATGCCCTGGTTTGGGAGTTCGTCTTTTTGTCTTTTTGCCCAAAAACCATTCTTTAAATAATCGTTTTCAACCGTGGAATGTTCAACAATAAAATCATATCCACAATGATGGTTGGTTAATAATAACCCTTTTTCTGAAATGATTTCCCCGGTACACATGTCATCAAATCTTACTACCGCATCTTTTAAACCGGATTCATTGATGTTGTATATATCTTTTGCATTAAGTTTCAAGCCCATTTTTTTCATATCATCAATATTTTTACTTTCAAGCAATGGGAGTAACCACATTCCTTCGTCGGATTTTGATGTTAACGTGATGATATAGAAGAGGATAAATAAGAGGAGAGGTGTTTTCATATCTGGATGGTTTATGCTATTATATATATGATGTCATATGTTTAACAATGTGCAAAATAATAAAAAAATTTCCATAAGGACTGGTTGATGGGGATAAAAATATTACTTTTGATTGATTTATTATAAATTAGATACACGAAGTATGGAAGATATCAGGCAATTGTCTTATTCTGAATTATTGGACGTGGTTGAACACCTGAATGAAAAAAAGTTCAGGACAAAACAGATTCACGAATGGTTATGGAAGAGTGGATGTACCTGTTTTGATGAAATGACCAACCTGCCAAAAAACACACGCAATACATTAAAAAAATCGTTTGCATTGTACCCTGCTGCTATTGAAAAGACATTGCAGGGCAAGGATAAAACGATTAAAGCATTATTTCGTTTGCATGATAGGAATGTAATTGAAGGTGTGTTAATTCCGGCAAAAGACAGGATTACTGCTTGTATTTCTTCTCAGTCGGGGTGTGTGTGTAATTGCAGGTTTTGTTCAACAGGACAATTAAAGTTTAAACGTGATTTGCAGACAGGAGAAATTTTTGACCAGGTTTATAAGCTCAATGAATTATCAAGGGATATGTTTGATAAGCATTTGTCCAATATTGTATACATGGGAATGGGGGAGCCTTTGATGAATTTTGACAATGTTGCCCGTTCTGTACATCATATAAGTTCACGGGATGGATTGGGGTTTTCTCCCCGGAGGATTACATTATCTACAGTGGGTATTCCTGGTAAGATCAAACAGCTTGCTGATGTTAACCCGGGAATAAATCTTGCTGTCTCCCTGCATTCTGCAGATGAAAAAATCAGAACGGAATTAATACCTGTTAATAAAAAATATTCACTCCGTTCATTGAAAGATGCTGTTCAATATTATCATAAAAAAACAGGCATGCGAATTACTTACGAGTATATCTTATTTAAAGGCATTAATGATCGCTCTAAAGATGCTGAAAAACTCATCGAGTTTACCCGGCATGCACCCTGTAAAGTGAATGTTATTGTATATAATGAAACGAGTAATAAGTTATTTCGTAAATCAGACCGGTTAGGCCAATTTGTAAACCGCCTTGAACAAGGAAATGTTATCGTGAATACCCGCCTTAGCAGGGGACAAGATATTGACGCTGCTTGTGGGCAATTGGCCGCAAAAGATTGGAAGTAAGATTATTTTTTTTGGGTGTTTTTAATAAGCCATGTATTTCGAATAGCTTCAGAAGCCCTGCCTAATTCTTTGGCACCATAATTAATGTTTTCTATGGATTGCTTCAGACTGTCAGCTAATGTGGTGTCCATTAATATGGTATTCATGAATCCTTCCCCTTGATTGATCTTTTTTGTAATTGTATTTATGTTTTCGGTTAAATTTTTAATGTTTTCTCCTGTTTGTGCCATATTGCTAACAAAAGTTGTATCAATAAAGAGTTTTCCAAACACGCCTTTTCCCGTGTTGATATTTTTAGCAATTTCAGCAAAATACATCCCTGCTTCTTTTATGTGTTTACTTGTTGTATCAAATTCTTTAGCCCATGATGTATCGGCAAGCAACCTCCCGAGCAATCCTTTTTGATTATTTATTTTACGCGTTATTTGAACAACATTGTATGTGAGAGTTGAAGTGTTTTGGCTAATGTTTTCAAGATTGTTTGTGAATAACGTGTCGGTAAATAATTTACCAAAAATACCTTTTCCCTTATTGATTTTGTTGGTTATTTCAGATAAATTATGAGTAACCTGTGTAGTGTTTTTGCTTGCTTCGTTCAATTCTGTTAAAATATCATCAATTTCAATAGGGGGGATTGTTTTAAATATGTGGCCTTCTTTAATAATCTGTTTGTTTTCTGTACCTGGTATTATACTCAGCACTTTGTTTCCCATTAACCCTTCGGTTTTAATTGTTGCTTTGGCATCGCATTTTAAAAATTTTTTTACATGTTCCTGGATAACAAATGTTACTTTTACTTCTGCGTCTGTAAGTATCTTAATATCTGTTACCGTACCTATATTGATCCCTGTGAATTGTACATTATTTCCTATCTGCAACCCCTTCACATCTTTATATATAGCATGAGCCTTGATTGTTTTGCCAAAAAGATTTTGTTGCTTTCCCATTGAATATATGGCAATGACCAATAATATAATCCCAATTGTTACAAAAAGGCCGAGTTTTAATGTGTTATTTTCGTTTTTCATTCGAAAAGGTTTAATTAGGTATTTATTTTATTTAAAAAATGAGTTAATGATAGTATCTGTGGATTTTTTAAGTTCGTTATAAGTCCCTTTCGCATAGATTATGCCATTATATAAAACCATGATTAAATTTGCTGTTGTACTGGCACATTTCATGTCGTGTGTGATGATGAGAGAAGATGCTTTACGTTGGCTTTGAATTTCGAGAATGAGTTCATTAATGCCTTGACTGGTGACCGGGTCGAGTCCGGTTGTAGGTTCGTCATAAAAGATTAATTCGGGATTCATGATTAAAGACCTGGCCAGGCCTACGCGTTTCTTCATTCCACCTGATAATTCTATAGGGTATTTATTTTCAACCCCTTCCATTCCGACGCTCTTCAGTGCATCCTGAATAATATCGTCATGTTTATTGTCAGGGATCGTGATGTAGTGGTTTCTTTTTAGAGGAAAAGCAAGGTTTTCTTTTACACTCATGGAGTCGTATAAAGCAGCTCCCTGGAAAACGAAACCAATTTTTGTCCTGATCCTGTTTAATTCTTCAGTATTTAGGTTCATGATGTCTTCACCCAATAAAGTTATTTTTCCTTCATCGGGTTCAATTAAGCGAATCAGGCATTTAATCAACACAGATTTTCCTGTTCCGGATTTTCCGATGATCGCAACATTTTCACCTTTATCAATCGTGAAATCTACACCTTTTAGAATTTCCTGTTTTGTGAAATTCTTTTTTAAATTTGATACACAAATTGTTTTTTCCTGCTTTTTATTTTTTTTTGGATCAATGGACATGGATCAATGATTTTATAAATTAGTGATCAATTGATTGATTTGAACAGCCAGCATATCTATAATAAAAATTGCAAGTGATGCAACTACTACTGCTGAATTGGCTGCCTTGCCAACACCAGAAGTGCCTTTTTCAGCATAGTAACCTTTATAGGCTGAAATAGTTCCAATAGCCATTCCAAAAGCAAATGTTTTAATGATAGCAGGGATGATATCTGAAAAAGATAGTGCTTCAAAAGCATTACTGAAAAATAAAAAGAAAGATACATTTTTACCCATATTCATAGCAACGTATGCTCCAAATAAAGATATTGCGTCTGCATATACAACCAATACAGGTAGCATGAGTGTAGTGGCCAGTACCCTGGTAGATACCAGGTATTTCATTGGGTTGGTTCCTGAAACATCCATGGCATCAATTTGTTCGGTTACTCTCATAGAGCCCAGTTCTGCACCGATGCCCGATCCTACTTTTCCTGCACAGATGAGCCCTGTAATGACCGGCCCGATTTCTTTAATGATAGACAATGAAATAATTTTTGGCATCCATGCTGTTGCTCCAAAGTCAGCCAGTACAGGAATTAATTGAACAGAAAGTACCAAACCCAGAATAAATGAAGTTATTCCGATGATGACAAACGTCTTATTCCCAACGATATAACTTTGATGATAAAACTCTTTCCATTCATAGGGTGTTGTAAAATACTGTTTGATGGTTATGCCTAAAAAACGCAGTACCTTACCAAATTCGATAAAAAAAATTGGTATTTTGCTGTTGAAATAATAATCAGTCTGGTTTTCATTCATTTTTTTCTACATATAAGACAAAACGAACTACCATAATAATGCAGTTTTTGTTATTTTGACGAAAGGTGTCCGTAAGCATTTTTCATGGCATCTTTTAATGAAGCCCCGGCTTCAACAAATCCTTTTTTGAGGTCTTTCCATGCTTCTCCTGATGTATTGGATAATTCATTCAGACTTTGTTGAAGTTGTTCTTTCCGGTCTTTTATGTTAGCAATTTCTTTTTTTAGGTTCGTTTTTGTTCGTTCTGATACTCCGGACGCTTTTTTCTCAAGGTCTTTTATTTTTTCATTAAATCCTGAGATTTTTTCTTGTGCTTTTTGATAAAATGTATCCCATTTTTCATCTGTCCACAATGCCAGGTCAGACATTTTGTCTTCAAGGTCAACAATATGGTATTTCATTCGTTCAAGAAAAGGCTCTTTTATGATTTTCTCAAATTCATTTCGGGCATATTCCCAGTTGTTGTCAGGCGCTTTCTTTAATTCAGCTAATTTATCGTTTAGCTCAGTTCTTTTTTTCCTTAATTCATATAGTTGACTATCAAGTTTTTTGATGGTTTCGTCTTTTGTCATTTGCGTTTTACTCTCCAATTTATCTATTTTAAAAAGTAATTCTTTTGTTTGGAGTTCAGCTTGTTTTAAAAAATCATTTTTAGTTTCCATAATACTATAATTTTATGTTATATGCTATATATCTATCAATAAGTATGCCATACTTAGTGTTTGTCCATAATGTCCGCTAACCCCGATACAGTCATTCTTCCTTACGGGGCAGTCTTCGTTACGTTTGCCCCAAAATTGCTCATTTACTCAAGTAAACTCCGCATATTCCGGGAAGGCCAAGCCTTGCAACTGGAACTTTATGAACAGACACACATCTTGAAAAAGATCTTAATAATAGACGATAAATTTATAAAATATAATTCAAAAAAATCTTTTTTATTTAAAGATTTTTTTGTTTAAAATGAACCGAGCCATAACAAAGTTTTTGGTACACACGTTTATGATCATCAATGTATCTCATAGTAAAATGAATGTTAGAATTATAACATCATGGCGAGCTCCACCTGCCCGCCGCACTGGGGTACTAAGGCAGACGGGTATGACCAATTAAAAATTAAAAATAAACATATAAAACAAAAAGCCGGATCAACTCAATCAACTTAATTAACTTAGAAACTTAATTAGTGCCTGTCCATAAAGTCAAGTGTTTGTTCTATAAAGTTCAAATTCGAGGCGT